>NZ_JAGGOW010000037.1 GCF_018614135.1 Streptomyces sp. ISL-66 | reverse complement strand
ACCGCCGGGTACGGCGACGGCCGCGCCGCCCTGGGGAGGGCGGCGCGGCCGGCTGGGGCGGAGCGGGGCAGGTGCGGGGCGGGCCGGTACCCGCCCCGGTGGGGGCGGTGCGGGTCCTGCTGCCCGTCCTGCCGCCGTCCTACTGCTCCAGGCAGAACTCGTCGATCGGGTAACCGACGTGGCGGTCCTCGCTCGGCAGGTAGCCGAGCACCGTGTCGCCCGGCTTCAGCTCCGTGCTGTTGAGCACGACGCCACCGGGGCCGAGCACCCGCACGTGCCAGTCGTCCTGGAGGATCAGGTTGACCCGCTGGCCGTTGGCCGCCTCGGCGTCGATCGAGATCAGCGGACGGGATTCGATCTTGACGCGGCCCACGGTGACCAGCCGCGTGTTGCCCTTGATGTCGACGGCGGTCAGCTTGCTGCCGGCCTTCAGCTCGCTGAGGTAGTTGGTGCGCTCGCCCGCGCCGAGCGTGTACGAGTGGATGGCGCCGGCGTTGACCCGGAACGGCCGGGTGGGCATGTACGGCAGCGGGTGGGTCTCGCTGACGCAGAGGATCATGCCCTTGGAGTGCGAGCCGACCAGGATGCCCTCGTCCTTGCCGAAGTACGTGGCGGTGTCGACGCAGGCGCGCTCGCCCATGCCGATGTGCGAGGTCTCGACGATCCGCAGCTCGACCAGGTTGAGGTTCGGGACGTCCGAATCGGCGGACTTCTTGAGGCCCGCGGCGTCGCCGACGGCCTTCGGCGCCATCATCACGCCGTCCGAGCCCAGTTCGAGTACCCCGAAGATGATCTTCGCTTCCTCGACGTCCTGGGCGATGGTCACCAGCGCGCCCTCGGAGCGGGCGGCGGCGGCGATCACGATCTCCAGCGGGATCTTGGTCGGGTCGCGGAAGAGGAGCAGGCTCCACTTCTCGGTACGGGCGGACTCGCAGGCGTCCTCCAGGGTCGGCGCGTCGATGATCTCGACGAAGCGGCCGAACTCCACCTCCGGGTGGATCAGGGACAGCTCCGCCGGGGTCACGCGGTGCCGGGGCACGTCGACGATGACGACGTCGGCGCCGGTGAAGGACTCCGGCAGGGCCTTGCCCTGCGGGAAGAGGATCTTGGTGATGGTCGGCGGGAGACCGTCGAAGTCGTCCACGGAATCGGCGACGACGCCGTCGAGCCGGTAGTGCAGCGCCTCCTGGATGATGGCGGCCTTGGCGTCGCCGAGTGCGCGGATGTCGAGCCAGCTGAGCTTCACGGTGGAACTCCTTGTCAGGGGGCTTGCCTTGGTGAGGGGGACGGGGAACGGTCCGCGCGGGTGCGCGGCCGTGTCCGTGAGCGGCTGAACCCGGGGTTCACGCCGCTCCTTTGGCCGGTGCGCCCACCGGCCCCCGGGTCCCGTGGTGGATGAGGTCGGAGAGTTTGTCCGCCATCGCCCCGGGGTCCGGGGCCTGGAAGACGTTGCGTCCCATCGCGACGCCGGCGGCTCCCGCGCGCAGCGCTTCGTCGACGTACGCGAGTACGGCCGCCTCGTCGTCGTTGCGCGGTCCGCCGACCACGATCACGGGGACGGGAGAGGCCGCGGTGATGTCCGCCATCTCCTCGGGCGACCGCGTGTAGAGGGTCTTGACGAGGTCGGCTCCGAGATCGGCGGCCAGCTGTACGGCGTGGGCGATCAGCGCGGGGTCCCGGGGGTCGTCGATCTTGGGGCCGCGGGGGTACATCATCGCCATCAGCGGTACGTTCCAGCGGTCGCAGGCCTCCGCCACCGCCGCCAGGTCGGCGATCTGGCCGCGCTCCTCGAGGGAGCCCAGGTTGACGTGCACGCTGACCGCGTCGGCGCCGAGGCGCAGGCTCTCCTCGACGCTCGCGACGAGGTACTTGTCGTTCGGGTCCGGGGCGTGCACGGTGCTGGCGCTGAGGTGGACGATCAGGGAGGTCCGGGTGAACCACTCGGGGTCCACGTAGCGCAGGGCTCCCTTGTGGAGGACCACCGCGTCCACGTGGTGCGCGGCGAGCTCCCCCACCAGGGAGTTGAGCCGGTTCCCGCCGGTGACCGGGCCGTCGGTGACGGAGTGGTCGAGGGGGACGACGAGGAGGCGCCGCGGGTCGTGGTGGTGGAGTCGCTGAAGACGCAGACTCCTGGCGAACGGTGTGTTGGCGAGCATCAGGACTCCTGGGGATGTCAGGGATACCGGGGATGCCGGGTCGGGGACGCCCTGGGTCAGGGCTGCCGGGCGAACGGGAGCGGTTCTTGGCCGCTCTCCGCCCCGAGGCCGAATTCGCTGTGCAGCAGGCTCACCGCGCGCTCCGCGTCGTGGCGGGGCACGGTGACCGACACCCGCAGCTGCGAGGCGGAGAGCGATCCGGCCTCGATGCCGGATCCGGTGAGCGAGGAGAGCATGCGGGCGGCGTACTCGGGCCGGTTGAGCAGGCCCTTGCCGATGATCGAGACCTTGGCCAGGCTGTCGTCGACGGCGACCCGGTCGCGGCCGGAGCCCGCCAGTTCGCGGAACGCGCCGGCCACGGCCGCCGAGTGGGAGCGGTGGACGGTCAGGGCGAGGGCGAGCCCGTCGCCGGAGCGCTGCGAAACGCTGGTCATGTCCGAGGGAATGGCCTGGCGGGCCAGCAGCCGGAACGCGGCGGCTGCCGGGTCCTCGCCGCTGCCGGTGGTGTTGAGGGTGACCCGCGCCACTTCGGGATCGTGGACGACCGCCGTCACGGCGGCCTTGTCTTCGAGCATGTCCGCTCCGTCTTCGTTGGTGATGCGCGTGCCGATCGCCGAGCCGGCCGAGTGGCCCACGTGGATGTCGACCCCGTACAGGGCGGCGAGTTCCACCGCCCGCGAGTGCATGACCTTCGCTCCGGCGAAGGCCAGCTCCGCCATGACGTCGATGCCGACGACCGGCATCAGCCGGGCGCCCGGCACCACCCGTGGGTCGGCGGTGAAGATGCCGTCGACGTCCGTGTAGATCTCGCAGACCCGGGCGCCCAGTTCGGCGGCGACGGCGACGGCGGTGGTGTCCGAACCGCCGCGGCCGAGGGTGATCGTGTCCCCGTCGGCGGTGACCCCCTGGAAGCCGGCGAGGATCACCGTCTGCCCGGCGTCCAACAGCCGCACCATGCGCTCGGTGTCGACCGCGACGATGATCCCGGCGCCGTGCGGGCCGGTGGCCAGCACTCCGCTCTGTCCGCCGGCCAGCGCGACGGCCGGGATTCCCAGCTCTTGCAGGGCCATGGCCAGCAGCGCCGAGGAGGCGGTCTCGCCGGTGGCGAGGAGCTGGTCGAGCTCCCGCGCCGGCGGCCGGGAGCTGAGGGCCCCGGCCTGGCGGATCAGCTCGTCGGTGGTGTCGCCCCGTGCGGACACCACGGTGACCACCTGCCGGCCGGCCCGTACGGCCGCCGCGATCTGTCGTGCAACGTGCCGGACCAGTTCGTCCGTGGCCAGCGAACTACCGCCGTATTTGCGCACGACGACGTCGCCGGCGGATCCACCGCCTTGTGCCGCCATGTCCTCCACCGCCCCTCGGACCACCGTTCCCGGCCTGCGGTGAAGAGGCTGCGGGACCCGCATATTGCGCCCGTTCCGCGGGCGCAACCCCCGCGTATCGACGGTGCATCCGGGGGCGATACGCAAACGACACAGCCTCTCGGCAGCATCGCGACCGCCGCAGGTCACCCGCGAATGAGAGGAACGTGGTGCAGTGAAACGACGCGACATGGTCAAGCTGGCGGCGGGTACCGCCGTCGCCGCGGCCGTACCGGCGGCTCTGGTCGCCGTGACCGCGAACACCCCCGACGGCTCCGGCTCCGCCGCGCGGGCCGCCGGGAACGGCGCCGACGAGCTGGTGGAGACGTACAAGGGCCGCACCATCCGGATCGGCGCGGCCACGGGCGAGCACCAGGCCGTGTACATAGACGACCGGCCGCTGCACGTGATGAAGCTCGGCGAGAACGCCTACATGAGCTCGATGTGCCACTACGGGCTCGAGGCGTCGCCGCTCGTCGCGGCCCGGCGGGCCGTCGACGAACTGCGCGGCGCGCAGTTGCTGGCGGCCAAGGAGACCGGCTCCGCCGGCGGACACGGGCACAGCGCATGAGCGGGCCCGCCGTTCAGAGCGAGGGCGCCGAGGACACCGAGGACACGGAGAGAAGACGACGCATGGGCGTGCGCAAGAACCACCTCGACATGACCCCCGAGGAAAAGCGGAGGTTCGTCGCCGCCGTCCTCGAGATCAAGCGCCGCGGCATCTACGACAGGTTCGTGGAGCTGCACATCAAGGTGAACTCGCAGGACTACCTCGACAAGCTGGGCGGCAAGCGGCTCGGGCACGTCAATCCGGGGCTCTTCCCCTGGCACCGGCAGTACCTGATGCACTTCGAGCGCGAGCTGCAGAAGGTCGACCCGAGGGTCACGCTGCCCTACTGGGACTGGACCACCGACCAGGGCGCCGATTCCCCTCTGTGGGCGGACGACTTCATGGGCGGCAACGGCCGTCCGGGCGACCGCCAGGTGACCACCGGTCCCTTCGCCCGCCGCAACGGGTGGAAGCTCAACATCAGCGTGGTCTCGGACGGCTCCGAGCCGGCCCCCCTGAACGGCCACTACACCACGGACGACCGCGACTACCTGGTCCGCGACTTCGGCACGCTGACGCCGAACCTGCCGACCCCCAAGGAACTCGCGGACACCCTCGCGCTGACCGTCTACGACTGCCCGCCGTGGAACCACACCTCGGGCGGTGAGGCTCCCTTCAACAGCTTCCGCAACCACCTGGAGGGCTACACCAAGTTCCCGTGGGAGCCGGGCCTCGGCAAGCTGCACGGCGCCGGGCACGTGTGGGTGGGCGGCCACATGATGTACATCGGGTCGCCGAACGACCCGGTGTTCTTCCTCCACCACTGCTTCATCGACAAGCTCTGGTCCAGCTGGCAGAAGCTGCACCCGGACGTTCCGCACTACCTGCCCCTGGAACCGACCGCGGACGTCCCGGACGTGAACACCAAGCTGGCTCCCTGGTACACGCTGACGCCCGGGGAGCTGACCGACCACACCCGGTTCTACTCCTACGACCAGTTCGGCAACTGAACGACGGCCGGATCACACACCGGCCCGGATCACACACCGAGGAGGCGGGTCAGCGGGCGGCGGGCCAGGACCAGGGAGCCGGCCACGACGAGGGCGGCCAGGCCCAGGGCGAGGAAGTAGCCCGGGCCCGGGACCTCGTGGCCGGAGACCTTGAGCGCGTTGCCGCCCACCCCGCCTCCGAGGGCCCCGGACAGCCAGAACAGCGAGACCATCTGGCTGGTGAAGGTGGCCGGGGCGATGGCCGTGGTGGCGCTCATGCCCACCGGGGCGAAGGCGACCTCGCCGGCGGCCAGGAGCAGGAAGGACGTCACGAGCCAGAGGGGTGAGACGCGCTCTCCGCCGGAGGCGGCGAGCGCGGCGAGCGCCATGAGGAGGTAGGCGCAACCGGTGGACCCCATCCCGACGGCGTACTTCGCGGCGGTGGGGATCCGGTCCCCGGAGCGCTTCCACAGCCAGGCGAAGACGGGCGCGGTGAGCAGGACGAACAGCGGGATCGCCGCGTGGAACCAGCTGGCGGGCACGGTGGTCCCGAACACCTCGCGGTCGGTGGACTCCTTGGCGAACAGGGTGAAGACCGAGCCGCCCTGGAGGAACAGGGCCCAGAAGACCGCCGAGGCCAGGAAGAGCCAGATGTAGGTCTTGACCCGGGTCCGCTCCCCCGCGCTGAGCAGCGGGTTGCGGATGAGCCGCCAGAAGCAGACCACGGGCGAGACCACGCACAGCAGGCCGATGAGCGCCATGACGTGGCCGATCTCGAAGGTCCCCAGGAGGGCGTCCGCCGCGTAGCCGGCCAGGACCAGTGCGGCGGCCGCGAGGGAGAGGCGCAGGACGCGGGTGCGCTGGAGCGGGGTCGCGGAGCGCTCGGGCGCACCGCCGACCCCGGCGAAGTGGCGGGCGCCCCGGACGTACTGGACGAGTCCCGCGCCCATGCCGAGGGCGGCGAGTGCGAAGCCGAGGTGCCAGTTGACGCCCTCGCCGACGGCGCCCACGACGAGCGGCGCGATCAGGGCGCTGACCTGGACGCTCATGTAGAAGATGGCGAATCCGGCGTCGCGGCTGGCGCGGTCCTGGCGGTCGTAGAAGGCGCTCAGGAGGCTCGCCATGTTCGGCTTGAGCATGCCGGTGCCCGCCGCGATGAGCAGCAGGCCGGGGTAGAAGAAGCCGGTGGCGGGCACGGCCATGCAGAGGTGGCCGAGTCCGATCAGGACGCCGCCGTGGAGGACGGCGCGGTACGAGCCGAGGATGCGGTCGCCGATCCAGCCGCCGGGCACGGAGGCGATGAACACGGAGGCCATGTAGAGGCCGAAGAGGAGGGCCGCGTCCTCGTTGGACATGCCGAGGCCGCCGTCGGAGGACGGGGCGGTCGCGAAGAGGACGAGGATGGCCGACATCCCGTAGAAGCTGAAGCGCTCCCACATGTCCGTGCCCCACAGGGTGAGGAACCAGCGGGGCTGGCCGAGCAGTCCGGTGGCGGACTGTCCGGACGGATGGGGCGCGAGGCGGGGTTGGGTCGGGGCGGCCATCGGTCTTCGTCTCCTCTCGTGCGTACGGTCACTCACTCGGGCACGGGCAGAGGGTCGCGGCGGTCCTTCGGGGACGGGTCGACGGCTGCTCGGGGACGGCTCGCGGAGTGCGGCGGCGGCCGGGACGCGCAGGCGCGGCGCCTGAGGAGGGGGCCCGGGCGCCGCGGTGGGGAGGGGGGATCCAGGGCGGTCCACCGGCGAGGGGGCGGGGGGATGCCCGCCGTCGGTGGGGCCGCCCTGGCGCTTCGCCCCGCACACCGTCAGGAAAGCGCCCGCGGCTCGCGAGGGGCTACAGCAGCGCCGGACCCGCGCGCGGGGTGGGGCGGCTCAGCCGTGCTTCTCGAGGTTGAGCTTGGGCAGGGCCCTGTCCAGGCCGGCCGGGATCCACCAGGCCTTGCGGCCCATCAGCTGCATGGCGGCCGGAACGATCAGCAGGCGGATGATGATGGCGTCGACGAACACCGCGACGGCCATGCCGAAGCCGAACTGCTGGAGCATGCGGTCACCGCCCAGCATGAAGGCGCCGAAGACCGAGATCATGATGAGGCCGGCGGCGACGATGACCGATCCGGTGTGGGCGACGCCCTCGCGGATGGCGGTGTCGGCCTCCTTCGTACGGTCCCACTCCTCGCGGACCCGCGAGACCAGGAAGATCTCGTAGTCCATGGAGAGGCCGAAGACGATCGCGAAGATCATGATCGGGAGGAAGGCCTCGATGGGCCCCGGTTCGATGCCGAACATGCCCTTCTGGAAGACCAGCGTCATGGCGCCCAGCGCGGAGCCGATGCTCAGCAGGTTCAGCAGAGCGGCCTTGATCGGGATCAGGATCGAGCGGAAGACGATCACGAGGAGCACCAGCGACAGGCCGACGACGATCGCGATGAACACCGGCATGCGCTTGGCAACGGTGTCGGAGTAGTCGACGACGGCCGCGGTGGCGCCGCCGACGAGGTACGTCGCCTCGTGCTGCTTGGCGAGGTCGGGCAGGACGTTGTCCCTCAGCTCGTGCACGAGGTCCGAGGTCTCGGCGTCCTGCGGTGCGGAGGTGGGGAAGACGATGACGGTGAACGCCTTCTGGTCGTTCGCCGGGAACGCGGGGGTGGCGGCGGCGATGCCGGGGGTGGTGTTGAGCTTGGCCGACAGGGCTTCGCCGGCCTGGGCGTCGCCCTCGGCGACCACCACGAGCGAGCCGTTGAACCCGGGGCCGAAGCCGTCCGCGAGGAGGTCGTAGGCCCGGCGGCTGGTGGAGGCGGCGGGGTCGTTGCCGGCGTCGGCGAAGCCGAGGCGCATGTCGAGGGCCGGTGCGGCCAGCGCGCCGAGGGCGACCACGGCGAGCAGCAGGCCGGCCAGCGGGCGGCGCTGGACACCGGTCGCCCACTTGCGCCAGGCGGCCCCGCCCTCGGCGGACTTGCCCTTGGCGACGCGCTTCTGCGCCTTGGCGGTGAACTGGCGGGCGAACCGCTTGCCGAAGATCGCCAGCAGGGAGGGCAGCAGGGTGAGCGAGGCGAGCATGGTGACCAGGACGGTCAGCGCGAGGGCGACGGCGGTGCCCTGGAGCGAGCCGAGGCCGAGCGCCACCAGGCCGAGCAGGGCGACGATGACCGTGCACCCGGCGAAGAAGACCGTACGGCCGGCGATGTCGAGGGCCTTGGCGGAGGCGTCCTCCGGGCTCGCCCCCTTGATCAGTTCGGCGCGGTAGCGGGCGAAGATCAGCAGCGCGTAGTCGATGCCGACGCCGAGGCCGACGAGGATCAGGATGTACGGCGTGTAACTGGCGATGGTGAAGACGTGCGAGACGATCACGATCCCGCCGAGGGTGCTGCCCACGGCGAACACGGCGGTGATGATGGGCAGTCCGGCGGCGATGATCGTGCCGAACATGATCGCGAGGATCACGAGCGCGGCGAGCATGCCGGTGCCTTCGGCGGCCCCGCTCTCCTGCTCGGCGATCTTGCGGGCGGCGTCACCGCCCAGCTCGACCTGGAGCTGGTCCGTCTGGGCCTTCCGCGCCGTGTCGAGGATCTGCTGGGTGTCGGCCTTCTCCATGTCCTCGGTCTTGCCCTTGAGGACGACGGTGGCGTAGCCGATCGTGCCGTCCTTGGAGACGGCGGCGCCCTCCGTGTAGGGGCTCTGGACCTGGGCGACCTTGGGGAGCTTGGCGACCTCGTCCAGCATCGCGGTCACCCGCTGCTTGGTGTCGGCGCCGGCGAGGCCGGCTTCGTCGCGCAGCACGATCTCCACGCTGTCGCCGACCTGCGGGGAGCCGTGCTCCTCCAGGACCTCGAGGGTCTGCTGGGTTTCGGTGCCGGGCAGTGAGAAGTCGTCGTGGTAACTGTCTCCGACGGCCGAGGCGCCGCCCCAGACACCGACCAGGATGACTGTCCACAGTAAAAGGGCAGTCCAGCGGTGGCGCTGGCTGAAGCCCGCGGTGCGTTCCAGAAGGGTCTTGCGCGGGGGTGGCGGCGTGGCGGGGCTGCCGACGCCCCTGACCGGGGTGGTGGTCACCATGCACTCCTTGTCTAGGCAACTCGCCCAGATCTCCACAGCGGCGTCGAGCGCGGCCGGAGCCTCGCTCGAGCGCCGGGCGGATGTGCCTGGACGTCAGGTGGACTGGTTGTGGTTCGGGTCCCGCGGGGGGCGGGACAGGTGCAGGACGCGCAGTACGCGCACGCCGTCCTTGGGCCGCGGGGCGCCGTGTCCCTCGTGGAGGAGGGTGCGGCGGGTCACCGTCATGGTGGCCGGGTCGAGTTCGGTGACGTGCGAGTGGACGGCGGGGTCTTCGAGGACGGCCCGGTGGCGGGCCTCCTCGGCCCGCGCGGTCGCTCTCAGGTCGGTCAGGGGGCCGAGCGGCTCGCTCTCGGAGAGGAGGTACGAGGCGCCCGCGGTCCCCAGGTGCTGCTGGAGTACGACGCCCGTGTGGACCGGCACCGGGCCGAAGGCGGAGCACAGTCCGGCGTACTCGGCGCCGGTGAGGAAGGATCCGAACTCGGCCGGATCGGCCCATATGTAGAAGGGGGCGTAGCTGTTGTGGCCGCCGGCCTCGACCTCCGAGACGCAGAAGGCCTTCATCAGCAGTCCGGCCCGCCGGTCCCAGGGATCCGAACGGTCGGCCACGCGCCGGGCGATGCCGGTCATGTCGTAGTCGGCCGGCAGGGTGATGGAGTAGTGGGCGGTCAGCACGGTCGGGTCACCTCATCCGGTTCGCTCTGGCCGGCGGACAGGGCTGCCGGTGACCGGAGTGTGACGTGAGGCGCTAGAGCCGCGGTGGTGCGGTGGGATCAAGGTTTCGGGGGCTGGGGGCCGGTGCTCGGGCTCGGGGCCCGGTGCCCGGGCTCCGGTGCCGGGGCTGGGTGCTCAGGAGGCCGCGGTGGCCTTCGGGGCTTTGACCGGGTCGCGGGAGAGCAGCCGCAGGGTCTCGGTGTGGAAGATCTCGTTGCCCTTGGTGGTGATCTCCAGGAACAGCTGCTGCTGCTGCGCGGTCAGTCCGGAGAGCAGCTTTCCGAGGGCCGCGCGGTACTCGGCGAAGACGGTCTCGACCCGCTCCGCGAACGCCTCGGGGACGGCCTCGACGATGACCCGTCTGCGGTCCGCGGGGTCGGGGCGGCGGTGGACGAACCCGGCCTTCTGGAGGTGGTCTATCACCGCGGTGATGGCTCCTCCCCGGCTGAGCCCGACGCGCTCGGCGAGCCGCCCGGGCGTCATGGGGCCTTCCAGGTCGAGCAGGCTCAGGCAGTTGAAGTCGGTGGCGTTCAGGCCCACCGACTGGGCCACCGCGGACTGGAAGAGGACGGTGCGCGCGGCCTGCACCCGCAGTGCGGTCGCGAGCGACATCAGGGTGCTGAAGGAGCGGTCCTCTTCGTCGCCGTGCGGTTGCATCCTCGAGCTGCCTCTCTGCCGGTCCGGTGCGGCCAGAGTACTGGCGGGGACCCGCATGTGTGCGGCGTCCTTGCCGGTCAGCGGCCCTGCCGGGCGCGCAGGGCCCGGTCGACCCGGAAGCGTACGGCCCTGGAGGCCACCTCGAACAGCGGTCCGGAGGTCGGGAAGAGCTTCACCCTGCTGTTCTGGAAGGACGCGATCATCCAGCGCCCCTCCGAGCGGACCAGGACCATCGTCTGCCGCGACAGGCGCTTGGCGGTGACCTCGTGCTGCCAGGGGAAGAGTGCCGCTCCGGTGGAGACCACGACCGCGGTGTTCTCGTCGACCAGGCGGACGCTCTCGATCGTCTCGCACAGCAGCCGGGTGCCGTAGAGCATCGTGCGGAACATGAGGTCGTGCATGTCCTCGATCTCGGCCCGGCCGTCCAGCACGACCCCGTTGAACTGGACGTACGCGGCGTCCGGGGTGAAGAGCCGGGCGTAGCCGCGGGCGTCGGCGCGGTTCCAGTGGTCGGACAGCTCGTCGAGCAGGACGCGGACCTCGCCGTGGACGGCGGGGCTGGTGACGGTGGCGGTCTTCATGACGGTCCCCTTCGCTCTAATTTCGTTCTTCTCTGTTTCCGTGCATCTCTAATTTAGAGAGATACGGGAGGCCGTGTCAACCCGCCAGCCGCGCTTGAGCCGGTGTCGAGTCCCCTTCAGGACCATCGGCCCGCCCGTCAGAGGCACCGGAGACTTTCGGAAGAGGTGCATTCCCATCGACAACCAGGCACAGACGACACCGCGGGGTCCGGGCGGGCGCCCGGCTTTCCTGGACGTTTTCACCCCCATCGGGGTGCGGGTGGCGGCCACCCTGCGCATCGCCGACCACATCGCGGCGGGCATCGACACCCGTGACGCACTCGCCGCGAAGACCACCACCGACGCCGACTCGCTGGGCCGGCTGCTGCGGTTCCTCTCCTGCCGCGGCATCTTCGAGGAGACGGCGGCCGGCACCTACGCGCTCACCGACACCTCCAAGCTCCTCCTGGACGGCCACCCCTCGCGGATGCGGCACTGGCTGGACCTCGAAGGCGCGAGCGGCCGCATCGACCTCGCGGCCTGCGGCGGCCTGCTGCACGCCGTCCGCACCGGCGAGCCCGGCTACGACCAGGTCTTCGGCCGCCCCTTCTGGGACGACCTCGCCGACGACCAGGTGCTGACGGACACCTTCAACGACCAGATGGCCGCCGTGCAGGGCAAGCTCGCCCCCGCGGCCGCGGCCGGCTATCCCTGGGACTCGCTGGGCCACGTGGCGGACATCGGCGGCGGCACCGGCGCCCTGCTCGCGGAGATCCTCAAGGTCGCCCCCGGCGCCCGCGGCACCGTGGTCGACCTGCCCGGCACCGTGGAGGGCGGCGCCGCCCGCTTCGAGGCGGAGGGCCTGTCCGACCGTACGGAACTCGTCGGCCAGAGCTTCTTCGACGAGCTGCCGGCCGGCGCGGACATGTACGTCCTCAGCCAGATCCTGCACGACTGGGACGACGAGGAATCCGTCGCCATCCTGAAGCGCTGCGCCGAGGCCGCGGGCGAGAACGGCCGCGTCATGATCGTCGAGCGGGTCATCGCCGAGGACGAGGGCAAGCAGCTGAACACCGAGTACGACCTGCGCATGCTGGTCTTCAACAAGGGCCGCGAGCGCACCGTCGAGGAGTTCGCCGCCCTGGCCGCGCGCGCCGGACTCACGCTGCGCGGGGTCACGGGACTGCCCTCGTACCACTCGCTCCTCGAATGGGAGCGCGCGTGACGCCCGGGACACCCGGTCCCGAGGTACTGGTGGCCGGTGCGGGCCCGGTCGGGCTCACCACCGCTATCGAACTGGTCCGGCGGGGCGTGCGCGTCCGGATCGTCGACCGGCGGGCGCAGCCGCGGACCGGTACCCGCGCCTGCACCGTGTGGCAGCGCTCCCTGGAGGTCTTCGACCTCATGGGCCTGCCGATCGGGGAGTACCTCGCCTCGGGCGTGCCGTACACCTTCCGCACCCACCACTTCGCCGGGCACCCGCCGCACGTCCGCGACGCCGCCCAGAGCGGCACCCCGTACCCGCGCCCGCTGCTCATCGGGCAGCAGGACACCGTGGCGATGCTCACCCGCCACCTGTCCTCGCTCGGCGTGGAGGTGGAGCGCGGCCTCACGGCCGTGCCCGTGGCGCAGGACGCCGACGGGGTCACCGTGCGCCTCGAAACCGCCGACGGCGCCGGCGAACTGACGCGCGCGGGCTGGGTGGTGGGGGCGCAGGGACCGCACAGCTCGGTGCGCGACGCGATGGGCGCGGCCTGGGAGAAGCAGCACTACTCCGGCACCCAGCTGCTCCAGGTCGACGCGCGCTGGACGGGTTCACTCCCGGGCGAGCCCTCCCACTGCCACCTCTTCCTGACGCGGGAGGGCTCGCTGGGCAGCGCGCCGCTGCCCGACGGGCGCCACCGCTTCTACATCGGCGTCGCCGACACCGGGCGGACCGGCGATCCGGAGGTCGAGGAGGTCCTGGAAGCCGCGCGCCGGGTCACCGGGGTGGGCGACCTGGAGTTCCACGACGCCCGCTTCAACTGGCGGGTGCGGCTGTACAACGCGGTCGCCGGTTCCTACCGCGACGGCCGCCTCCTGCTGGCGGGCGACAGCGCGCACACCTTGATGCCGGTGACCGCCCAGGGCATGAACACCGGTATCCAGGACGCCTTCAACCTGGGCTGGAAGCTCGCCGCCGTGGTCCGCGGCGAGGCCGGGGACACCCTGCTAGACAGCTACGGGGCGGAGCGCCGGCCGGTGGCCCTCGCCCTGGCCGAACGCAACCTCCGTACGTACTGGGGCGGTACGGGACCCGTGCCGCCGTTCGACCGGCTGTACGAGGCGCTCGACCACATGGGGGCGGGCCACACCGGCCTGCCGCTGGCCTATCCGGACAGCCCGCTGAGCGGGCGGCCGGACGGCGCGGCGGTGGACGGGGCGGCTGACGTGACGGGACCGGTCGCGGGCGACCGGGTGCCGGACGCCGCGCTGCACGCCCCCGAGGGCCGGCTGTTCCGCCTGATCGGACGGGGCTCCTGGAACGTGCTCGCCTTCCCCGCGGACCCGGGTGACGCCGAATCCGCGGGCCTCGCGGCCAAGGAGCTCGCCGCGACCGTCCGCCGGGCCGGCGTCACGGCCCGCGTGGTGGGCAACGCCTTCGGCGGCGTGGTCGGCGGCGGTGCGCAGACGCTGGCGGACCCGGACGGTGCGCTGCGCGCGGCGTTCGGGGCGCAGCGCGGGGCGGTCTTCCTGCTGCGGCCGGACGGCTACGTGGCCTTCCGCGGCGGCGCCCACGACGGCGCGGCCCTGGAGCGCCACTTGGAGACGGTGCTCGGCCGGGCCGTGGCCGCCGCTCACTAGGGGCGGATGCCCGTACGCAGCGGGGCGGCCCCGCGGCCATGATGGCCGCGGGGCCGCTCCGCTGCGTACGGGGTGGTGCGGGTGTGCGGTCCTCAGAAGGCCAGGGGGAACAGGGCCGCGTAGTCGCCCGTTCTGGCTGCTCCCAGGGCTGCGAGGGTGCGCAGGGACGTGTGGTCGGAGGTGGTCAGGGCTGCGGGGGTTTCCGCGCAGCGGTCCCCCGAGCAGAGGCCCGCACGGGTCCAGCCGGCCACGGCGTCCGCGCTCGGGCGCTCCGCCCAGACGCCCAGGACCGAGGCTTCGAAGGAGGCGTCCCCGCCCGCGCGGTAGACGCCGTCGGCTACGCGCCGGGCGGCGGCCTCCGCCGCGGCCAGGCGGGCCAGTTCCGGGTCCTCGCAGGTCTCGGAGGCTGCTCGCAGCCAGGCCGCGCGGACCACCGAGTGGCCGGTGGCGGTGCGGGCGGCGGCCGTGCGGTAGGGCGAACCCGCCTCGCAGATCAGGGACTTGGCCCTATCCGTACCGCGCGCGTCGATCGCGGTCAGGAGCAGGCGTGCGTCGTCTTCGGGTTTCAGGCCGTCCGTGGAGGGGGCGGGCAGGGTCTCCTCCACGGCGCGGGCGACGGCGTCGCCCAGGGCTTTGGCGATGAGTCCGAGGTCTACGCGTTCCACCAGGGCAGCCGTGTCGTACGGGGCCTTGCGGGCGGCCGCGGCGGGCAGCCAGACCTCGCGGATCTGCCGTTCGAGGCCGGGGGCGAACCCGGTCGTGGACCGGGTCTGCCCGGAGAGCGCGACGGCGGCGGCGGAGGCTCCCAGCGCGCCTTCGGCGGCCTGCTGCGCGGGCCAGCCGGCCCGGGAGTGCGCGCCGGCGGTCGGCGCCCGCACCCCTGGGCAGCCCAGGTCCAGCGCGGCGGAGGTGGCCTGCGGATCGCCGCGGGTGGCGCCGGGCAGGGCGATGCCTCCGTCCGGGCGGACCAGACCCGCGCAGGCGGCGGGGTCGAACGCGGGTAGGGCCACGCCGAGTTGGTCGGCGGCTGCGCGCAGCGCGGCTTCGGAGACGAGGCGGACCGGGTCGGCGCCCAGCGCGGTGAGCGCGCGGTGGGTCGCGGTGACGAGCTCCGCGGTGTGCGGGGGCACCTCGGCGGAGCCGCGCAGCATCCCGGCGCTCTGCAGCAGGGCCGCGGCGCCGTTGGGGTTCTGGGCGGTGTCGCGGGTGGTCATGGCCGCCAGGGCGGTGCGGTTGGCCTCGCGGACCGGCGCGGGCACGGGCAGGGCGAGCCGCGTGAGCGCGCGGACGGCCACGGCGGTGGATCCGGGGTCGGCGGCGGCGACGGCCGGGCCGGTGCGGTAGCCGCCGCCGGTGCGCAGGGATTCCAGCGTGCGGGCGACGCGTTCGCGGTCGGCGCTGCCTCCGGCCGCGTGGAGGGCGTCCACGGCCAGGCCGACCTGGGCGACGGCGGGCAGTCCCGAGGAGGCCATCCGGCCCTCTTCGGCTGCGCCGGTCCACAGGGCGAGCCGGGCCGGGTCCACGTGGACGTCCGGGGTCCCGGCCCGCGCGGCCAGGCGCAGCCGCCAGGCGGTCTCGTAGAGGGAGAAGGGGGAGTTCGCGGCGGACTGGGCGCCGTCCACGAACCAGCCGCGCGCGCCGTCGCTCACCCAGGAGTCGAGGAGCAGGGCGGCGGTGTCCACGGGGGGCGCGGCGGCGGGCGCGACGGACCGGCCGGGCTCCCGCCCGGCCGCGGCGCCGTCCGGCTGCGGGGAGCAGGCACTGACGGCGGCGACGGCGACGGCGGCGGCGAGGAGCACGGCGGCGCGATGCGCCCGCACCGCTCCCCGGGGGGAGCGGTGCGGGCGCCGGTGGGCGGTGGGCATCAGCTGTAGGCCCTGTCCTGGCTGGTGACGGTGAAGAAGGAGGAACCGAACTGGAAGGTGCCGGTGACCGAGTGGCTGATCCGGAAGACGTTGGAGTAGTCGTCCTGGCTCGGCGGGTAGAAGGCGACCTGGTCGTAGGCGTGCTCGCTGTACCAGTTGTTCTGCACGCTGGTGCTCCAGCTCGCCTCGGCGAGGCTGCCGGTGCTCCTGACGGCCGCGCCCTGCGGCGCGCCGACCACCCAGAACGGGGCGCCGACGGAACCGATCCGCCAGGTGTCGGTGTGCTCGATGCTGTCGGCGTTGAAGGGGCGGCTGCCGAGCCAGGCCACGTCCGAGGAGGTGTCCGTGAAGATGGCGTAGTACTCCATGAACGGCACCTTGACGAAGCCGGCGCCGGACGCGATGAGCTCGCCCTGGCCGCCGCCCGGGGCGGTGATCCACTCGGAGTGCGCGGAGTTCAGCCACTGGTCGCGGACCGGGAAGCCGCTCTGGTCCCCGTGGCCGCCGCCGTCGTCGTCGGCCACGGCCGGGCCCGCGGGGGCCGGGGCCTTCGGCGCCTTCTGGTGCTCGGCGCGGCGCTTGTGGACCTCCTTGACCAGGTCGCGCTTGTTGCGCACCGAGGCCTCGGCGGTGAACACCTTGGCGTGTGCGTCCTCCTTGACCACGACCGTGCCGGGGACCGTGGTGCCGGCCGCGGCGGCCGTCTCGGAACCGGTCGCGCCCTGCGCGATGCCGGCGGCGAGGCCGCCGATCAGCAGCGCGAACGTCGCTGCGAGTGCGGCGGTGCGCCTGCGCCCGCCGAGGGTGATCCCCATGGTGTGCGTCCCTTTCTGCATGGCGGTCGTGTCGGTGGTGGGAGCCGGGGTCACGGGTGCCGGCGTACGAAGATGTCGGGCTGCCCGTTGGTGTCCCCGGCCGTCAGGTTGCTGGCGTACGAGGTGAACACCACGTGGGAGGCGTCCTGGTCGGCCTCCGGGAAGTAGCTGGCCGCGTTGCCCTGCTCGCCCGTGCTGGAGACGCTCTCGCGGCGCAGCTCGCCGCCGGGCAGGTCGGCGACGAAAATGTCGCGGACGTTGTTGGTGTCGGCGGCGACCAGGTTGGCGCCGGAGGAGGACATCGGGATGTGCAGGGCGTCGCCGGTGATGCTGGCCCAGAACGTGCCGCCGGGGGCGGGTACCCCGTCGGCGCCCTTGTCGATCAGGCGCAGCTCACCGGTCTGCAGGTCCTGGAGGTAGGTGTGGTTCTGGCCGGTCGCCGGGCTCTGTGCCGTCAGGTTGGTGGCGTGCGAGTTGAGCACGGTGTAGCGGTTGTCGTCGCTGATCGTGCCGCCGATGGTGATCTGGTCCGACTCGACGCCCTCGGGCGACACCGACAGCCGGGTGGTCCTTCCGGTGGCGAGCTCGTGCAGGAACTCGTCGACCTTGTGGTTGTTGTCTCCCTGCGTCAGGTTCGCCGCGTTGGAGAAGAAGGTGACGAACTTGCCGTCGGCGCTGATCTGGGTGCCGTCGGAGGCGGCGTCGCCGGGGGTTCCGTCGGCGGCCCGGCTGGTGCGGACGACCGCGCCGGTGGTCATGTCGCGGACCACGGTGTCCCACACGCTGGCGGGGGTGTCGCCGGGGATCAGGTTGTCGGCGGAGGTCGCGAAGGCGACGTAGCGTCCGTCGGCGGTGATCGTCGGGCGCATGCTGTCGCCGTTGCCCTGGGCGCCGTTGGCCGCCGCGGAGGCCAGGACCGTACGGCCGGTCTCCAGGTCCGTACGGAAGATGTGGGACTTGCCGTCGGTGCCGCCGGACACCAGGTTGGTGGAGTCGGCGGAGTAGACGACGTAGCGCCCGTTCGCGCTGATGATCGGGTCGATGCCGGTGCAGCCGTTGGACTCGGCGCCGCGCAGGCCCTCGTTCACGCGCGTGGTGGTGCCGCGGTTCACGTCGCGCAGGAAGACGTCGCTGCAGTCGTTGCGGTCTCCGCGGACCAGGTTGCTTGCGTGCGAGGCGAAGACGACCAGGCGCCCGTCGCCGCTGATCGAGGCCCTCTCGCTGGGGCCGTTGGCCGGCTGCCCGCCCATGCCGACGCTCACGAGGAGCGTGTCGTCGGTCGTGGCGGGGCCCCGGCGTCCCGCGGCGGGCGCGGGGGCGGCGGCCACCGCGACGAGCGTGAGCGCGGTGCCCAGCATCGCTGCGCACGCGGCCCGGACGCGGCCCGCTCGGTCCTTCCTCATGCTTGCCTCCTCGTACACCGCTCGGCCAGGCGGCCGTTCGGTCGCGCAGAGACTCACACCGCGACCTCGCGATTGGCTTAAGAAGGCCTTGACGGGCGGACCGGACGCGGAAGCGGCCGCCGCGGCCCGGACAATGGCACAGCCACCCGGGTCCGCGGGGGAATGGAGGACCCGGATGGCTGTGGCTCCTGGGGCCGCGGCGGCCGTGGGCCGCGTCGTGGCCGGATGCGGCTGCCGCGGCGCGGTTACTTCAGGGCCGCGCCGACGCGGGTGGCGCAGCCGAGGCGCTCGCCGATGGCGGTCAGTACGGCCTGCAGGCGGCGTTCGAGCCGGGCTTCGACGCCGATCTGGGCGACCTTCTGGCCGAAGCGGCTGGAGTTGGGCACGAGGTTGTGGACGCGCAGGACCAGCCTGCTGCCTTCGCCCGCCGGCTCGACGGCGTAGGTGCCGCCGTACCAGGTCTGCACGCGGACGCTGTGCGCCTCGCGGTCGACGGTGACTTCGAGGTAGTCCTCGCCCGATGCGCCGAACCGGCCGGTGAACCGCGCGGGTCCGCCTTCGAGTGTCAGAGCGCCGCTCTCCTCGGCGTGGTCACCGGCGAGCACCAGGGCGTTGCCCTCCACTCCGGCGTCGCCCTCCCGGACGTCCAGCAGGACCCGGGCCACTTGCTCGGCCGGCGCGTCCACGGTCCCCGTGACGATCCACTTGGCCTGCTCCGCCATCGACGTGTTCATGGCTTCCCCTCATCGTTAAGCTATTCCTGCACGTGGGACTTCTCCATGGATGGGAAATCTCGATTCATCGAAATAAATGGTGCTCCCGGAGGTGCCACATGTCAACTCCTTCAAGTTCCCCCAGGTCAGAGCTGATTGCGCGGATCGAGGACGGGGTGCGCGACAACGGCGGGCGCGGCCAGCTGCTCCACCAGGCCATCGCCCAGCACTTCGGCCTCAACCCGACGGACATGAAGTGCGTGGACCTGGCGAGAAGCGAGCCCCGGCTGACGGCGGGGCGGCTCGCCGAGATCACGGGGATGAGCACGTCGGCGACGACGGCGGTGCTCGACCGGATGGAACGGGCCGGATTCATCGAGCGGGTGCGCGATCCCGAGGACCGCCGCAGGGTGATCGTCGTGTCCACGGGCCGCCGCGAGCAGGAGGTCGCCGAGGCGTTCCTCCCCCTCAAGGACGCCATGCGCTCGCTGCTGGAGTCGTACGACGACGCGCAGCTGGAGCTGCTCGACGCATTCACCTCGCGGGTGAACCAGCTGCTCAGGGAGGTGACCCGGGAGATGCCGGGCACCGCCTCGCCGTCCGGCACCGGCACCGTCACCAGGCGACGGGTAGCGAGCTGACCCCGCGGATCATGCCGCCGCCCCAGACGAGCTCCTCCTGCGCGACCGCGAGACGCAGCCCCGGGAAGCGGCGCAGCAGGGCGCCGAAGGCCACTTGGAGCTCGATGCGGGCCAGGGGTGCGCCCAGGCAGCGGTGAATGCCGTGGCCGAAGGCGATGTGCCGGTTCTCCGGCCGGGTGAGGTCCAGCTCGTCCGCGCCGGGGAAGACCGCCCCGTCCCGATTGGCGGAGGCCGTCGAGGGGATGACGGCCTCACCGGGCTTGACGATCACGGAGCCGAGCTTGACCTCCTCGGTGGCGATCCGGATCGTGCCGCCGCTGACCGGCCCGGGGGTCCAGCGCAGCAGTTCCTCCACGGCGGCGAGCGGGAACCGCTCCGCTCCGCGCAGCGGGTCGAGCTGTTCGGGGTGGCGCAGCAGCGCCACCACCGAGTTCGCGAAGGAGTTGGCCACGGTGTGGTAGCCCGCGGTGATCAGGGTCGCGGCGGCGGCGATCAGCTCGTTCTGGCTCAGCCGCTCCTGCGCCTGCGCCTCGACCAGGGTGCTGAGCAGGTCCTCGCCGGGCCCCCGGCGCTTCGCCTCGACGAGCTCCGCGAGGTACTCGGCCAGCCGGGTCCTGGCGTCGGTGACGGCGCCGGCGGCGCTCGGGGCGAGCGTCAGCGCCGCGTCGGTCCAGTCGCGGAAGGCCTCCCGGTCGGCGTCGGGGACGCCGAGGAGGTCGCAGATGACCGTGATGGGCAGCGGCCGGGCCAGCATCGGGACCAGGTCGGCGGGCTGCCCGGACTCCTCCATGACGTCGAGGAGTTCCTCGGTGGTGCGGACGATGCCCTCGCGCATCCGCTCGGCCTGCCGGCCGGTGAACACCGAGGCGAGCAGCCGGCGCAGCCGGGTGTGGTCGGGCGGGTCCATCGCCATGATGGAGTCCGGCTCGGGACTGGCCGGGCCGAGCCGCGGGGCACCCGGGCGGGTGGCGGCCGCGCGGCTCAGCCGGGCGTCGTTGAGTACCGCGCGCACGTCTTCGTACTGCGTGGCGATCCAGGCCCAGTCCCCGGTCGGCAGCTCCACCCGGGCCACCGGACAGGTCTCGCGCAGCTGCTGGAATTCCGGTGGCGGGGTGAAGAGCTGACTGAGCTGGAACGGGAAGCGCAGCCCCCCGGTGTCGTCGGACACAGCCTTCCTCCCAGAGAGGATTCGTTGACGTGCGGCGCGTTCAGGGGCGGGCGGGCTCGGGCGGGTCAGTTCTCCACGGCCATCTGGCCCATCATTCCCATGTTGAGATGGCCCATCAGGTGGCAGTGGAACATGAACAGACCGGCGTGGTCGGTGAATTTGATCTTGAACTTGACGGTCTTGCCGGGCATGACCGTGACGGTGTCCTTCAGGCCCGCCTCGCCGGGCGCGGGCGCCACGCCGTCGCGCTCCACGACCTGGAAGTGCTCCAGGTGCGTGTGCATGGAGTGCGGGATGCCGAAGCGGACGTCGGTGTTCTCGACGGTCCACAGCTCGGTGACCCCGAGCTTGGGCCGCAGGTCCACCCGGTTGATGTCGAAGTGCTGGCCGTTGATCAGGTGGTGGCCGGTCGCCGGGTCGAAGTTCATGACGAACGAGCGCTCCACCGTGGGCGTGCCGATGTCCGGGTTCGCCCGCAGGGTGGCGGGCACGCGGCTCGGGTCGGCGGCCGTGCGCACGACGTCGAAGCGCATGACCTCGGGGGCCTCGCCGGCGAAGCCGATGAGGTTGCGCAGGACGACCTTCGAGCCGACCGGGTAGCGCGAGAAGTCGATGACGATCTCCTGGCGCTCGGCGGGCCAGATCTCCAGCACGCGCGCGGACGCCGGGGCGGGCAGCAGACCGCCGTCGGAGGCGATGTGCGTCATCTCGTCGCCCTGGCCGAGCTGGAGCAGGAACGCGCGCTCGTTGGAGGTGTTCGCCAGCCGGAAGCGGTACTTGCGCGCGGCGACCTCGAAGTACGGGCGCGGGGCGCCGTTCACCAGGATGGTCGAACGGGTCATGAAGCCGTCCGGTTCGTAGACCAGCGAGCCGTCCTCGGCGAACTGCGCGTCGCGCAGGTGCAGCGGCACGTCGTACCGGCCCTTGGGCAGCGGGAGCCCCGCCTCGAAGTCGTCCGTGAGGATGTACGAGGCGGCGAGGCCGCGGTAGATGTTCTCGGCGTGCGCGTCGTGGGAGTGGTCGTGCATCCACATCGTCGAAGCGCGCTGGTCATTGGGATAGTAGAAGACCCTCTTGCCGCCGGGCGACACCTGGTGGTTGGGGTGGCCGTCCGAGGAAGCCGGGACGTGGCCTCCGTGCAGGTGCATGGAGAAGGGCACGTCCAGGGCGTTGACCTGCTCGATGACCACGGGCCGGCCGCGGGTGGCCCGGATGACCGGCATCAGCTCGCCGTTGAACAGGCGCATCTTCGTCCGGGTGCCCGCGAAGATGGTCTTCTCCACCTCGCGGGTCGTCAGCTGGTAGACGTCGTACCCGGCCCGGGAACCGCCGCCGCGCCCGCGGGAGGTGGGGCGCAGCACCTTGGGTATCCGCAGCGGTACGGCGAAGAGGCTCGCCGGTCCGGCCGCGGCCGTGGTGCCGGCGAGGGCGACCCCGGCGGGGGCCGCCGCGGCGATCAGGCCGGTGGCTGCGCCTGCCTTGATCAGTTGTCTGCGCGTCAGCACGCTGTCTCCTCTTCCCGGGTGTCTCCTCAGCGCATTCAGGCCGAGTCGGCTCGCCCCGCGCTAGAGCGCCGATGGTGCGCACCGGCCGCGCGGGGGACGGTCCTCAGCCGCGGTGGATCTTGTGGTGGGCCGCCTGGGCGCGCGGCCGGACCACCAGCAGGTCGATGTTGACGTGACCGGGACGGGTCACCGCCCAGGTCACGGTGTCGGCGACGTCCTCGGCGGTCAGCGGCCGCGCGACGCCGTCGTACACCGCGGCGGCCCGCTCGGCGTCGCCGCGGAACCGGTTGAGCGCGAACTCCTCGGTGCGGACGAGACCGGGCGCGACCTCGATCACCCGTACGGGGCTGCCGCACAGTTCCAGCCGCAGCGTGCCGGCCAGGGCGTGCGCGCCGTGCTTGGCGGCGACGTAGCCGCCGCCGCCCTCGTAGGGCAGCAGTCCGGCCGTGGAGGACAGGACGAGGACGGTGCCGTCGCCGGAGGCGACGAGGGCGGGCAGCAGCGCCTGGGTGATCTGCAGGGCCCCGACGACGTTGACCGCGAACATCGCCGTCCAGTCGTCCGGGTCGGCCTCGGCGACGGTCTCGGTGCCGATCGCCCCGCCCGCGATGTTCAGCAGGACGTCCACCCGGTCCAGGCCGTCCGCGAAGTGCCGTACCGCCCGGCGGTCGGTGACGTCCAGGGCGTGCGCCACGGCCTCGTGTCCGGCCGCGGCCAGCTCCTCGGCGAGCGCCTCGACGCGGTCCTTGCGCCGCGCGGTGAGCACCACCCGGTAGCCCTCGGCGGCGAGCCGGCGCGCGGTCGCGGCACCGATCCCGCTGCTCGCACCGGTGATGACCGCGGTACGGGTGGACATGGAGCCTCCTGCGGGGCGTGTCGCCGGATCTCGTGACCCGCCGCATCGTGCCGAAGTCCGCTAGAGAACGCCTGCATCGGCCTCTCGTACGGGAGGTCCCGCGGCCCCGTGAGGGGCCCGTCTCTCGATGAGGCCTGAAGTCGCTCTTGAGGCGCTCTGCGGAGCATGCCGCATCCCGGACAACCAATCCGCACCCCCGGGTGCCAGCAGCGTCGCGGCCGGCACGGCCGGGACGGAGGAGGAACCGCAGATGCACGCGACCCCAAGCGCCGCGGACTCGCAGGGTTCTGGACACGGACTCGCACGACGCAGACTTCTGATCGGCATGGGCGCGGGGGCCGCGACCCTGCTGCCGGCCGCCCCCGCCCTCGCCCACGGCGGGCAGGACGGCCGCCACCGGACCGACACGGCCGTGATCGGCGCCGTGGCCGGCGCCGACGGGATCCGGCTGACCACGGACCGGGTGCCGGCGGGCCCGGTGACGCTCGTGGCGAGCACCACGGACGAGAAGGTCCAGCGCCCGCTGGGGCTCGTCCGGCTGCGCGCCGGCGTCACCCTGGCGGCCTTCCTGACGCACTACCAGACGGCCGCCACCTCCAAGGATCCGGCGGAGCGGCACGCCGCGCTGGCGCTCATCGACTCCGAGGCCCAGTACTTCGGCGGGCCCGCCGTCACCAAGGCCAGCGGGAAGATCGAGATCTCCTGGATCCTCACCCCCGGCACGTACCACCTGCTCGACTACACGCTCCTGGACCCGGCCCGCCCCGAGCTCGTGCGCAGCATCCGGGTCGGCGCGCCGGCCCGCCCCTCCGTCACGGTTCCGCGCTGGGCCCCCGAGCTCATCGCCGCGTACGACGAGGGGCCGGCCGGCCGCTACCTGATCGGCAGCGACCTGGGGGCGCGGGGCGAGTTCACCGTCGTGAACCAGACCTCCCAGCTCAACGAAGTGATGTTCCTGCGGGTGACCGCGGGGGCCAGCGCCGCCGACGTCTCCGCGTGCATGGACGCGCTGGCCCACGGCCAGCAGCCGCCCGTGTACCCGTTCAGCGGCGTTCCGTCCGGAATCACCCCCCTCTCCCCCGGCTCGACCGCCGTGCTGTCCCAGTCACTTGAGCCCGGGCAGTACCTGGTGACCTCCTTCATCAGTAACCGCGAAACGCTGATCAAGCGGGCGTTCGAAGGCATGTGGAAGCTCGTCACCCTGCGCTGACGCGTCGTTGCCTGTCCTTCATCAGTCCACGAGAGAGAGATGAGCACGCATATGAGGACGGTGGTCCCACGAGACGGACGGCGGCGGATCCTGCTGTCTACGGTCTCTTCGGATTCCCATACCTGGAATCTCGTCTTCCTACAGCTCCTGCTCCAGGAGATGGGCAATGAGGTCGTCAATCTCGGACCGTGCGTCCCCGACCAGCTGCTGATCGACTCGGTGCGCAGGATCCGCCCCGACGCGGTGGTCATCAGCACCGTCAACGGCCACGGCCGGCTCGACGGCGCCCGGATGATACGGACGCTCCGCGCGGATCCCGTGGCCGGGGAGACCCCGGTGATCATCGGCGGCAAGCTGGGGATCACGGGCGACACCGGCGACCGGGCCGCCCAGGAGCTCATAGACGCCGGATTCGACGCGGTGTTCACCGACACCGCGGACCCCTCCCTGGTCAGCCGGCTGCTCGGTGCGCTGCCCGGCGGGAGCCCGCAGGCCGCCCTGTCCTTGCCGTCGGAGCGCGGCGCCGAGGCCAGGCCGGAGCCGCGCCGGGCGACAGAGGGAAGAGCGCTTTGACGTCCGCCCCGTCCTAGTGCGGTGACCGGGGAAGGCGCGCGCAGCCGAACGTCCGGGCCGACGGACTGCGCCGACCCGGCGTCGGCTCGATACGGAAGGAACACCTCGGATGCACGCGATCAACGCAGTACCCGGCACTGACAACGCCGCTCCGCCCCGGCGGCGCGGCGGTTCCACCCGCCCCGCTCCACAGGAGCTCCGCTCCCTTCCCGGCCCAAGGGCCGGGGTGCCCACGAAGGAGCCCCGATGACGCAGATGCTTCCGCACGGCGGCAACCATCCTGCCGGGGGCGGCCGCCCCGCCGATCTGGGCGAGTTCGTACGGCGGTCGGCCGCCTCGGGCCGGCTGGTGGTGCAGCCGCGGATGGGCATGGCGGACGCCGACACGATGGCGGCCGGACTGCGCGCCGTCCGTGCGCTGCCCTTCCCCACGGTCGGGACCATCACCCTCGACGCCTACACCCGCGTCGGCGAACACGACCACGCGCGGGCCGCGCTCGCCGCGGGCAACGGGCTCAACGGCTTCCCCATCGTGGTCCACGGACCGCGGACCACCGTCAGGGTGGCCGCCGAGGGCGCGGGCCGGCCCGTCCAGGTCCGGCACGGCTCGGCCACCCCCCGGGCGATCTTCCAGACGATGGTCGGGGCCGGGCTGTCCGCGAGCGAGGGCGGCCCGGTCTCGTACTGCCTGCCCTACGGGCGGACCCCGCTCGCCACCTCGGTCAGCAACTGGCGCCAGGCGACAGCGGAGTTCGCGGAGCTCAGCCGCGCGGGCGGCCTGCGCGCCCACCTGGAGACCTTCGGCGGCTGCCTGATGGGCCAGCTGTGCCCGCCGTCCCTCCTCGTCGCGATGAGCCTGCTCGAAGCCCTCTTCTTCGCCCAGCAGGGCGTGCCGAGCGTCTCGCTGAGCTACGCCCAGCAGACCGACGTGCGCCAGGACGTCGAGGCGCTCGCCGCCCTGCGCATGCTGGCCGCCGAATGGCTGCCTGAGGGCGTCGACTGGCACATCGTGCTCTACACGTACATGGGCGTCTTCCCCGGCACCCGGCAGGGCGCGCAGCTCCTGATGGACCGCAGCGCCGAACTCGCCGTCCGGGGCGGCGCCCAGCGGTTGATCGTCAAGACCCCGGTGGAGGCCATCCGGCTGCCCACCGTCGAGGAGAACCTGGCCTCGCTGCGCTCCGCCTCGGCCCTCGCCTCCCGCGCCCGGTCCGAGAGCCAGGTCCCCTGGGGCCACGAGGTCGACCCGGGCGAGGTGCTGGCCGAGGCCCGCGCCATGATCGAGGCGACCCTCTCGCTGAGCGGCGACGTCGGCGAGGCGCTGGTACGGGCCTTCTCCGCCGGGATCCTGGACGTGCCCTTCTGCCTGCACGAGGACAACCAGGGCCTGACGCAGGCCGCCATCGACGGCGAGGGCCGCCTGTACTGGACCCGGACCGGCCGGCTGCCGCTGCCGGCGCCCAGCCGCACGACGCCCCGCAACGCGGTCACCGCCGACCGCCTCCTGCAGATGCTCCGGTACACCGCGGACCGCCACGACCTGCTGGGTCTGGACGCCGCCGCGGAGGCCGACTGGACCGGCGCCCCGCTCGAACTGCCCGACGCCAAGGACGAGGAGCCGTACCGCGTCGCCGTGGTGGGCGCCGGGCCGCGGGGCCTGTCCGTGCTCGAACGGCTCGCCGCCCGTCTCGCGGAGAAGCCGCCGGGGCGTCCGGTCGAGGTCTACGCCGTGGACGCCCACCAGGTGGGCACCGGGCGGATCTGGCGGACCGACCAGCCCGACTGGTCCCTGATGAACACGGTCTCCGGCGAGGTCACCATCTTCTCGGGGCGGCCCGACGGCGGCCCGCACCGGGCCGGCGCGGGGCCCTCGCTGTACGAGTGGTGGCGCACCGTCGACCCGGAGGCGGCCGACCCGGACGAATGCGCCTCGCGCGCCGTCTACGGCCGCTACCTCTCCTACGCGCTGGACCGCGTCGAGCAGGGCCTCCCGGCCGACGTCCTGCGGCTGCGCCGGATATCCGGCCAGTCCGTCGAAACCATGGAGAAGGAGCCGGACGGCGGGTACCTGCTGTCCCTGAGCGACGGCCGCCACCTGCGGGCCGACCGCGTCGTGCTGACGACCGGGCACCCGCTGCCCGAACTCCGCTCCGACCAGCAGGAGCTGGCCGCGTTCGCCGACGACCACCCCCACCTGCGGTACGTGCGCGGCGACTCCGCGATCGACATGCCGCTGGACGGCATCGAGCCGGGGTCCCGCGTCGGCATCCTCGGCCTCGGGCTGTCCTTCTACGACGTGGTCTCCGCGCTCACCACCGGACGCGGCGGCCGCTACGTCGCGAACGGCGGCAGCGGGGCCGGAGGGCTGCGCTACCTGCCCAGCGGCCGGGAGCCGCAGCTGATCGCGGGTTCGCGGGGCGGGGTACCGCTGCTGGCGCGCGGCCGCAACCAGAAGGGCCCCCACCACACCTACCGACCGCGGCTGTTCACGCACGAGCGGATGCGCGCCCTGCGCGACCGCGGACGCCTGGACTTCCGCCGCGACGTGCTGCCCTGGCTGCTGACCGAGGTGGGGCTGGTCTACTACTCCACCCACCTCAAGCGCCTCTACGGCCCCGACATCGCCGAGAAGTTCGCCAACGAGGTGCAGGACGTCGTCCTGCACGACCCGGGCGACCCGGGGGCCGTACTGGCCCGGGTGGCCGCCCACCGGGGCATGGGCGACCTGCCCCCGGTGGACATCGAGGCCTGGGCGCGGCCGTTCCGCGGCCGCCGCTTCGCCGGGGCCGAGGAGTTCCAGCGGGAACTGACCGCCTTCCTGCTCAAGGACCTGGAGCTGGCCCGGGAGGGCAACTCCGAGGGCCCGGTGAAGGCCGCCCTGGACGCCATCCGCGATGTCCGCGGGGTGATCCGCACCGCGGTGGACTTCTCCGGTCTCACGCCGGCCTCCCACAGCCGGGACTTCCTCCAGGAGTTCGTCCCGCTCGTCTCCCAGCTGACGACGGGGCCGCCGATGGTCCGCCTGTACGAGGTCCTCGCGCTGATGGAGTCGGGCGTGCTGCGGATCGCGGGGCCGGGCGTGCGGTTCGCCGCCGACCCGGCGGCCGCCTCCGGCGCCGGACGGTTCACCATCGAGTCCCCGCAGGTCGCCGGCAGCCTCACCTCGCTGGACGCGGTGGTCGACGCCCGGATCCCCGAACCGGACCTGCGCCGCCGGCCCGGCGGTCTGAACTCGCGGCTCTACGCGTCCGGATTGCTGACCGCCTACGTCAACCGGGACCACGACGGCGAGGAGTTCGCCACCGGCGGGGTGCACGTCACCGGATCCCCCTTCCACCCGGTGCGCGCCGACGGCAAGCCCGAGGAGGGCGTCTACGTCCTCGGCATCCCGGCCGAGTTCACCCGCTGGTTCACCCAGGTGGGCAGCGCGCGGCCCGGGGTCTGGGGCGAGTTCCTGAACGACGCCGACGCGATCGCCGAGGACGCGCTGTCCGGGGCCCGCAGGCAGGGCGGCGAGTACAGCGGCCTGGTCGTCGGCAAGCGCTGGCGGGGCGTCCTCGCCGCCGAGGACGAGGAGGACCAGCGGTGAGCGCGCGGACGCCCCTACCGGCGCGGACACGCCCCGCGCCCACCGTTGAGGACGCCGCCGCCCCCTACTGGGCGGCGCGGCGTACCGCGGCCTCCGACGGCTTCCGGGCGGCCAGGGACCTGCTGCTGCGCCACCGCAGTGACCTCGACACCGCGGCCGAGCTCTTCCGCTGGCCCCGTCCGGAGCACTTCAACTGGGCGCTGGAGTGGTTCGACGTGGTCGCGGCGGGCAATGCCCGGCCCGCGCTCGAGCTCCTGGACCGCGACGGCGGCGCCGAGAGCGTCTCGTACGAGGAGCTGTCCCGGCGCTCCGACGCGGTCGCCGTATGGCTCACCGGCCTCGGTGTGCGCCGCGGCGACCGCGTCATGGTGGTCCTCGGCACCCAGCGGGAGCTGTGGGAGGTGCTGCTCGCCGGGATGAAGACCGGCGCGGTGCTGGTGCCCTGCCATCCGGAACTGACCGCCGCCGAGGCCGCCGACCGGGTCGGCCGGGGCCGCATCGACCACGTGGTGTGCCGGGCCTCCAGCGCGCGCGTCTTCGCGGGCGTGCCGGTGCCCGGGCTGCGGATCTGCGTGTCCGGCCGGGTCCCGGGATGGACCGACTACCGCGACGCGCTCGGCGAGACGGGCCGGTTCTTCCCGGACGGGCCGACCCCGTCGAACGACGTGGCCTTCTGCTACTTCACCTCGGGGACGACCTCGGCGCCCAAGCTGGTGGCGCACACGCACCTCAGCTATCCCGCCGGGCACCTCTCCAGCCTCTACTGGAACGGGCTGCTGCCCGGCGACCGGCACGTCAACGTCTCCTCCCCCGGCTGGGCCAAGCACTCCTGGAGCAGCTTCTTCGTGCCCTGGAACGCCGAGGCCACCATCGTGGCGCTGCCCGAAGGCCCGCCCGACCCTGCCCTGCTCCCGGGGATCCTGCGCGACCGGGCGGCGGACAGCTTCTGTGCCCCGCCGAGCCTGTGGCAGGCCCTGCGGCCGCACCTCGGCGCGGCCGCGCCCCGGCTGCGCGAGGCCACCAGCGCGGGCGAGCCGCTGCCCCCGGGCCTCGCGGACGAGATCCGCTCCGCCTGGGGGGTCCCGGTGCGCGACGGCTACGGGCAGACCGAGACCACCGCCCTGATCGGCACCACCCCGGGCACCGCGCCCCGGGCCGGTCTGCTGGGCAGGCCGCTGCCCGGCTACCGGATCGTCCTGTGCGATCCCGACAGCGGGGAGCCTTCCGGGTCCGGCGAGATCTGCGTCGAGCTCGACGGCGAGCGGCCCGTCGGCGTGATGGCCGGCTACCTGGAGGATCCCGAGCGCACCGAACGGGTGCTCGGGCAGGGCCGGTACGCGACCGGGGACCTCGGGGAGCGGACGCCGGACGGGTGGATCAGGGTGCTGGGGCGGCGCGACGACGTGTTCAAGTCGTACGGGCACCGGGTCTCGCCGTACGAGGCGGAGGCGGCGCTGCGCACCCATCCCGCGGTCGCCGAGGTGGCCGTGGTCCCGGTGGACCATCCCGAGGGCGGTCTGGTGCCGCTGGCCGTGGTGGTGCCCGCTCCCGGGCACGAGCCGGACGGGGCGCTGGCCGCGCGGATCCTGGCGCACGCCGCCCTGGCCCTGTCCTCGGTGGCCCGGCCGGAGCGACTGCGCTTCGCCGCCGGTCTGCCGCGCACGGCCTCGTCCAAGATCCGCCGCCGGGAGGTACGGGAACTGTTCGCCGGGCCCGCGGGCCCGGCCCCGTACACGTCGGGCACCGGCACCGGTGCCGGCGCGGGCGGGGGCGGGGGCGGGGGCACCGGTGCCGGCACCGGCACCGGCCCGGGGAACGACCCCGGCTCCACCGGCACTGCGGCGGCACCGGCTACACCGTCGCCATCCGTGGCACCGCGAGGAACTGGGGAACCGACGAGATGACCGTCACGCAGAACGACACTTCGGCCACCGCGCCGTTGCTGGTCGAGGGCCTGGACCGGCCCGGCGAGCTGGAGCGGAAGCTGAAGTTCACGCCGATGACCGCCGACGGCCGGGTCGGGGTGGAGGTGTTCCCGCTCTACACGACCGCGCAGACCGGGCCGGGCGGACCCGCCGCCTCCCTGGTCCGCTACCACCCCGGCGCCAGCGCGGCCCCGCACCGGCACACGAGCTTCGAGATCATCCTGGTGCTGGAGGGAGAGCTGATCACCGAGGACGGCCGCCACCCGGCGCATTCGATGCTCGTCATGCCTCCGGGCAGCGTGCACGCGCCGCGCACCGAGCAGGGCGCGCTCATGCTGGTGGTGTGGGAGGCGCCGGTGGAACCGGCCGAGGCCGTCAGCTGACGCCGTATGCCGCACTGACGCCGCACTGATGCCCTACGGCACGGAGGCCGCCCGAGCGGGTGCTCGGGCGGCCTCCGGTGCGTTCCGTACGGGGTCAGTCCTCGGAGGTGATCCCGTAGACGGCGTAGTGCCGGCCGCGGGAGCGGTCCTGGTAGGGCCGCAGCGCCGAGGGGTTGTCCTTGTGGTCGGGTCCGAACTGCCAGGTGCGGTAGTCCTCGAGGGTCTCCCACTCGCTGTGCAGCAGGTACTCCCCGGGCCGGTCGACGTCCCGCAGCAGCTCGCTGCGGACCAGGCCCGCGATCGCGGTGCCCGCGCCCTCGCCCCGTACCCAGCTGATCTCGCGGTAGGTCTTCTCCAACTGCTCCGCTTCGCCCTCGGGCGCGCGGAGGTAGATGACCACGCGGATGCGTTCGCCGCTCATGCCGTTCCTCCTACGCGTAGTACTCGGGGGCCACGCGCAGCGACTCCCACTGCTTGGCGTCGTGGCCGTGGACGATCAGGGCGTTCTCGTCGAAGGCGACCCCGATGAGCTTGCGGGTGCTCTCCCGGACCGCCTTCTCGTCCTGGTCGAAGGGGAAGACGGGCCGGTCGTCCGGGTCCATGGCGATGGCCATGGGGATCGCGTCGACGGCCAGCAGCACCGGGCCGGTCTCGGGCAGGCGCACCAGGACCGACTGGTGGCCGGGGACGTGGCCGCCGGATTCCAGCAGCTCGATGCCGGGCAGCAGTTCGGTGTCGCCGTCCACGGTGCGGTAGTTCAGCCCCGGGAGGTCCCACAGCGCGCGGGTGGCCTCGAAGCGCGGATCGCCGCCGGAGCGGGCGAGCTCGTAGTGCTCGCGCTGGATGACGAACTCGGCGCCGGGGAAGGACGCGTGGAAGCCGGAGTGGTCGGGGTCCAGGTGCGAGCAGACCACGTAGGAGATGTCGTCGGCGGTCAGTCCGAGCGAGGCGAGCGTGGTCACCACGTCCTGGCCGGCGTCCACGCGGATGCGGGCACCGGGCGACGGGTCGACGGGGGCGCCGGTATCGACGAGGACGTTGACGCCCTCGTCGGTACGGATCAGATAGCCGGGTACCGGCGCCTCCAGTCCGGCGATGGTGCCCAGCCTCAGCAGGTACAGCCTCATGTCCGCAGGTCCCCTTCCGGAGCGGCCGGCGCCGCTGCCCGGGGGCATGGTCGGGGTGCCTCCTCGACTCCCGATGGAGCCCGGCCGGGGGCCGCCGGCGTGGCCGGAACCAGTCGGCACGCTCTCTAGTGCCGCGTCAGGCAACGTTCGCCCCGTCGCGGCGTCCGGCACGCACTCTCGCCGCACCGGCCGAAAGCCCAAGTACGTCCAGTACGAGGGCTTCCGGCCGGCACGCCGAGAGCACGCACCGGACGCCGCTCCTTGACGGGCAAACGTTGCCTGACGCGGCACTAGCGCGGCTCGAGCGGACGTCGCCACACTGCTGACGGCCACTCGTCTATCAAGGAGAGCCACCGTGACCGAGGCGGAGAACAAGGTGTACCCAGAAGGGGAGAAGGAGCCCGATCCGCAACGGTGGCGCGCGGCCACCGTGATCCTCGTGGCCATCGCCCTCGACCTGATCGACACGACGATCGTGAACGTGGCGCTTCCCGTGCTGCAGACCGATCTGGGAGCGGGCAAGGCCGCGCTCCAGTGGGTTGCCGCTGCCTACACCCTCACCTTCGCGCTCAGCCTGATCACGGTCGGCCGGGTCGGCGACATGCTCGGACGCAAACGCCTGCTGACGGCGGGCATCGTCTCGTTCGTGCTCGCTTCGCTGCTGTGCGGCATCGCGCAGAGCACGGAGATGCTGATCGCCGCCCGGGTGCTTCAGGGCTTCGGCGGCGCCATGGTGATGACACAAGGCCTCTCGATCTTCCAGGTGGCGTTCCCGCCGAAGGAACGAGCGGCCGTTTTCGGCCTGTTCGGTGCCCTGTCCGGGATCGCCGCGATGATCGGCCCGCTGCTCGGCGGCATCCTGGTCAACGCGGACCTGTTCGGCTGGTCCTGGCGGCCGATCTTCCTGGTCAACGTGCCGATCGGCATCATCGCGCTGATCGGTGTCGCGATGTACGTGCGCGAATCGCGCTCCGAGCAGGTCAAGCGGCTGGACCTGGTCGGCGTCGCGCTGATCACGGCCGCCCTGCTGGCGCTGCTGTTCCCGCTGATCCAGGGCGGCGAATCCGGCTGGCCCGCGTGGACGTTCATCGCGATGGCCTGCTCGATCCCGCTGTTCGTGGTCTTCGGCGTGTACGAGGTCCGCAAGGCGGCGCGGGACGGCTCGGCGCTCGTGGAGCCCAGCCTCTTCAAGGAGCGGTCCTTCGTGGCCGGCCTCGTCGTGATGCTGAGCTTCTTCGCGATCATCGCCGGTCTGTTCTTCCCCTTCACCCTGTACCTCCAGGTCGGCCTCGGCTTCTCGCCGCTGGCCTCCGGTCTGGCCACCATCCCGTTCTCCTTCGGCGCGATGATCACCGCTTCCTTCTCCGCGGTGCTCGCGCTCAAGATGGGCCGCAAGGTGCTCAGCATCGGCATGGTGATCATGGGCGTCGGCATGGTCGCCCTGATCTGGACCATCAACCACTACGGCGCCGACGTGGGCGGCTGGAACCTGGCCCCCTCGCTCACGGTGCTCGGCCTCGGCCTCGGCTTCGTCATCTCCCCGGTCGTGGACATCGTCCTCGGCGGGGTGCCGGTGGAGCACGCGGGTTCCGGCTCGGGCGTCCTCAGCACCGCCGACCAGCTGGGCGCGGCGGCCGGTGTCGCCGTGATCGGCGTCCTCTTCTTCAACCTGCTCACCTCGCAGGCCGTGGCGGGCGCGGACGCCGCGCTCCCACAACTGCGCAAGGAGCTCGCCGCCGTCGGAGTGGCGGCGTCCGCCCAGGACCAGATCGCGGTCAACTTCCGTGCCTGTGCGAAGGCGAGCTCGGACGAGGGCGACTCGGGCCTGGTACCCGCGGCCTGCAAGCAGATCGTCCCCGAGTCGGCCGTGCCCGCCGGCGCGGCCGAGAAGGTCGGCAAGGCGCTGGCCGACGCGTCCGTGAAGGCGCGCGAGGAGGGCTACGCCAAGGCGACCGGCAAGGTCCTCTGGTACGAAGTGGGCGTCATCGTCCTGGGCTTCCTGCTGACGTTCCTGCTGCCCCAGCGGCCGCGGCAGCCCGAATGGGCCGGCGGTGACGAGGGCGCCGCCCCTGCCGACGGAGCGGGCGAAGAGGCACCGCAGGCGGTCCGTGCCGCCGGCGAGAGCTGACCCCCCCCCGTTATCTTTTTCGCGGTCCTGCAATGGGGCCGCTGGCCTCCGGGCCCGGTATGACTGTGTCCCCTCTGTCGAAGGCATGACCTG
>NZ_JAGGOW010000036.1 GCF_018614135.1 Streptomyces sp. ISL-66 | reverse complement strand
CCTCACAGGGCAATACACCTAGCCCGGCATCCGAACCCGGCATCCCGCGCCCGGCGCCCGGTCCGGCCGTTCGCGCCGTGGGGCCCCGGGGACTCCCCCGGGCGGAGCAACGGCTCACCCGTTCACCCGGCAGGGATCGCCGCGTCCGCTCCGGGCTCCTAGCGTCCAAGGCACGGTGCGCGCCAAAAGCCGCGCCGCGACGCACCGCCCCGGAGCCCGAGGAGTCCTCTCCATGCCCGCCACCTCCCACCGCCCGCGCTCACCCCGCACCCTCCCCCGCGTACTGGCCGCCGCCGCCGCGACGATCGCCCTCTCCGCCGCCGTACCCGCGACACTGGCCCACGCCGGCCCCTCCGGCAACGTCTCCCCGACCAGCGTCGCCCCCGGCAGCCGGGTCAGCCTCAACATCACCGGCTGCGGCACGAAGACCGGCAAGGCCTCCTCCCGCGCCTTCGGCGACGTATGGCTGACCCCGGGCAATGCGGAGGCCACGAACCTCTTCGGCGCCGCCACCACCTTCCGCAACGCCAGCGCCGGCGCCCACCCCGTCACCTTCGAGTGCGGCGGCCCCGGCGGCGAACGCGTGACCATCGCCCTGAACATCACCCCGGGCGCCGCCCGCGGCGGGCTCGGCGGCAGCGTCGACTCCGTGAGCCCCGGTCAGATCGCGGTCGGAGGCGCACTCGTCGCGAGCGCGCTCGGCGCGGGCGCCTGGTTCCTGCGCCGCCGCACGGGACACGCCACCTAGTACTGCGGCCGGGAAGGTTTGCCGGGTCGCGCGTCCGGTCCGGTGCATCGCAAGGCGGAGAACCGCAGCTCGTACTGGACGTACGTACGCGGTCCGACAACACCGCGAGGTGCCGTGCCGGGCGTCGCAACCCGGCAAACCTTTCCGATCACAGCACGAGCGGGGCCGCCCTCGTCCTCGAAGGCCCGCCCGAGGCCGTCACACCACCGGAAGCGACGACGGAAGTGGCGACGGGAGTGCCGAACGGCCCGCCCCACTCGAAACTTTCCCCGTTCCCGCCCGGAGCGGTCCCCCCAAGGGTGTATCCGCGACCGCTGCCCCACAACGAGCCCGCCATGGACCAGAGCCCGCACTCCGCGATCGCCGTCGTCAACGGTTCGGGGTGCGGTAACCGGGCACTGGAAGGCCCGTCTCCCACGCCTTGGCGGCCGGCGCGCCACTGCGCATCGTGCACGCCCGCCTCTACACGAACCCGATCGGCTCCGCCCTGTCCGGCGCTTTCGAGGACCGGGCCAGGACGAGGATCCCGTACTCGTCCGGATCCGGGAGGCCCTCGGCGTACGCACCGGGACGTCCCCTGATCGATCGAGTAAGCCTCCCCGCGGTGCGCCCGACCACGTACTACCCGGCCTCGGCGAGGACGCCCAGCTGATGGTCCTCGGCTCGCGCGGCTGCGGCGGCTTCGCCGGTCTGCTCCTCGTATCGAACGGCCTCGCCCGCGCGAGCCCGGCAGCCTGGCCGGTGGTCGTGGTACCGGCCGCCGAACCGCCCTCGCACGACCCGTACGGCTCGTACTCCGCCTCAACACCTCGGCCCCCGACGAACGACACCACCCACTCCGCCTCCCGCGGGCCGGCGCGGCGCGGCGCCCACCTGCGGGTCGTCGTGGCACACGCCCGGCCGAGCCGGCCCCTCACCACGGCGGGCACGCTCGGCCCGGCCGCGCACGAGGAGACGGCCGCAGCTCACGCGGTCTCCGCCCCGGCCGCGGCGCACCTGAGCCCGCATGCCGGGCGCTCCCCGGAGGTAGAAGTGGAGGGGGGAGGTGGAGCGGCTGTCGGCCCCGGCGACGCGGCGGGCCGTCTGATCACCGCCTCCCGGGCCCGCGCACCTCATCGGCCGCCACCACAAGCGCCCGCTCGCCCCCCGGGCCCACGGCTCGACTCGACTCGACTCGACTCTGTGACCAACGCGGTGCTGCTCCACACGGCCCGCCCGGTCGCGGTGGTCCCCCCTGGAGGAGGACGCCGTACCCCCGGCGACCCGAGGGACGAAGCCCGAGCCGGCTATCCGGCCACCGCCGCGCCCCTGACCTGAAGCCCGTCCAATAGGTCGCGCGTCGCCTCGGCGATCGCATCCACGGCGGCGGCGAACACCTCCTGGTTGTGCGCGGCGGGCGCCCTGAAACCGGAGACCTTGCGCACGTACTGCAGGGCAGCGGCCCGGATCTCCTCCTCGGTCGCCTTCTCGGGAATCGCGGGCGGACGCAGCGTCTTAATGGATCGGCACATGCCTCCACTATCCCGCCGGACCGGCCTCCCGGACCCGTTAAGCCCCTGGATTCCATCCCGGGACCACTGGAGGCGGTCCACGGCCCCAACCCCACCTCCCCCGCCCGCGACGCCGTACCCGGCGGCGTCAGTGACGCGCGCACCACTCCCACGCATCGTCCCGCAGATGCAGCCGCCCCAGCTCGCGCAGCTCGGCAGCCGGAAAAGGGGTACCGGTGCCACCGCACCCGGTAGCTGTCCTCTCTGTGCAGCCCCAGCACGGCCCGGCCGGCTTCGAGGACGGCGTGCGCTAGGGCGGCGGCGCGGCTGCACCGAACTCCAGTCGAGGACTCCGCCAGAGTCCTCGTAGGTCGTGGGTCGCGAGCCCGTCCGGGAACCTGTGGACGGAGATCCCCCCACCGGCCTCCACCCCCCGGAGCACCCATCTCATGCCGACGGGTTCGAGGTCGAAGAAGAACCGCTCGACCGCGGCGGCATCAGGCCGGCACAGACCTCCCATCACCGCGCAGCAGATCGGCCAGCGCATCGATGCCGTAGCCGACCGCACACGTCCGCTCATCGGGCGCCGTCGGGGCCGTCGGGGCCGTCACGCACACGGCAAGACCGGCCCTGCGCTTCCCACGCGAACCGCATCTACTCGAACCTCCGATCAGCGCATCGGCGCAAGACCCCTGGCCATTGACCACTGGGGCTCACGGGGCTCACTCCTTCCGGCGCGCCACTGCGCAGCTCGACCACCCTCCCCGGTACAGCCGACACAGGAAGCCGTTCATGATCGCGGGCTTGGTCACGGCGGCTACTCCTTGGCCGTTTGCGCCCCACATCCGTGCTGAGTCATCCGGCCCCAGCTGATCACGCGTCCCGCTGCTCACTCCTGTTCGCGACGGAGAGGGTCATCGGGATCGCATTCGGAAAAGGGGTCCGCGGTGAAGCAGACGATGGGGCTGTCCTGGTCGCCGTATGCGATGAATTCCGGTTCCGGGTCGCACGGAACGCCCTCGAAGATGACGCGGGCGACCCGCCCGTGGTCTGCTCCCTCATCAGATGCGGAGCCATCGCCGCGGCTCCACGCCCAGGTGCACGGGCACTTTCGCCGAGCTCAGGGCAACTCGCCCTGAGCTCGGCCCGGTCGAGACCGCCGACCGTGAAGTTCCCGTCCTTCTGGAACTAAGCAGAAGCGCCGCCCGTGCTGGACCACGCCACTTAGAGTTCCTTTGTCGACAGCTCGACTTGAGGAACCCCGCAAGACAACACGAGGAAGTGCTCCGAGCCCATCACGGCAGCCCGCGCGCCCGTCTACATACCCGCTGATACCTGTGCCCGTCCACGCCCACCCCTGCGTCGATCACCCCTCGCCGGCCCCGGCGGGGAACCGGGCACGTCAACACCAGCGGCTACGCAAAATACCCCCTGCCGTGATCGACAGAAGGTCTCTTCGCTGGTGGGCGCGGACGGTTTCGAACCGCCGCCATCTGCTTCGTAGGCTCGCCCAGCCAGCGTCTGGCGACCGCCGAGCCCAGGCCGCAAAGCGTCTGTACGACCACCCAAAGCGGTCAGGGTGCACCGGCGTTGATGTCAGCCATGGATGTCAGCGGCCGGTCGGCCACTGCCTCACTTCTTCTTCCGTAGCTCTCGCATCCTGGCTTCGGCTTCCTTCTTCTTCCGTCGCTCCGCCTCGTACTTCGACCACTTGCCCTGGTGGTCCTGGCATCGAGAGCTGTTCATGATCGCGGGCCTCGTACAGGGACGATTCTTGGTCGTCGGCGCCCCACACTTGGGCTGAGTCACCCTGCCACCACCTGTCTGGTTCCGGTTGCCGATCGGACCCGGGGATAGTCCCGCCGACCGCAGCCGCTGGGGAGGCGCAGACAACGCGGACAGGAGCACAGCAGGCCCACGGCTCCGAAGGCCCCGTGCGTTCCACGCATAGTCGCTGGTCAGGGACACGCAATGCGCCAAGGGGAAGCTCTCCATCCGCGAATAGGCCGCGAGGTCAGCCGAGCCTCGTTCTGCCCGTAGCGGCCGGCCGAGCGCTTAGAAGAGGTTGCTTCAGCTCCAGTGTGGCCCTGACCAGGGGCGTAGACGTCTATGGGGGTTTCGGTACGCCGCGTCCACGCCTATTCACCGGAGCGCTGCATTGCGAAGGCACTGCGCGCTGCGCCTCAGCAGGAAGAATCGCGAGAGCTCTGCCGCCAGACTCGGCGGACTCGTAGTCTCCCCACCCATGGAGTGGACATCGTTAGTCGCGACGGCGGTGGGTGCGGTCATCGGGGTGGGCAGCACGCTCGCCACAGACCGGGTGCGCTGGCGACGGGACACGGGCGAGCGCGACAGGGAGACCCTGCGGACAGTGTCTGCCCAGTTCCTGGAGGCGCTGACCGAGGCGCGCGACGCCATAAGTGATGCCAGCCGCTCGGGGCACCTACCAGTGGATGAACGGGCCCAGCTTGCCCGCGCGAGCATCCTGGCCCACGGTGTGCACGCGAAGCAGTACCAACTGGAGCTACTGGCCACGCCGGAGGTCGCCCAGTTGGCTGGCGATGCCGCCTACCAGCTGCTCCTCTACCGGGACGCGGTGGTCGCGGGCCATACTCGCGACGATCCTGAGTGTGCACAGGTACGACGCGCCTTCCGGGAAGCCCGCCAGAAGCTCATGGCTGCCATTCGGTCCTCACTGGCCCGGGACTGAGAGCGGCTCAGAAGCACGATTCACCCCGCGCGTGCTCGGAAGCACAAGTTTGGAAGACCGCGTACTCCCGTCCGCCCTGACCAGCCAAGCCGCTGACCTGCGCGCCCCCAGGCTCCGCCCCGTTCCTCCCCGCCGCCCCCGTCCACCGCCGCCCAACCGGGCATGCGAAGGACACGCGGCCACCGGGCCGACGCGCGGATCCCGCGGTAGCTGTGCGGATCCCACGGTAGCTGTACTGCTAAGGGCAATTTGCGCTGTACCAGCAGCGACTCGGTACCCCGTGAGCGTGGAGTCCAGGTGTCGGAGGGAGCTGTCGCGCACCCACATGCCGGGCCGGATTCGTGCCTCTGGATGCAAAAGACCCCCCGCCATGATCGGCGGGGGGGGGTCTTTTAGCTGGTGGGCGCGGACGGTTTCGAACCGCCGACATCTGCTTTGTAAGAGGCGCCTCACCAGTTGGATGGCACCTGATCAGAGGTCTGCACGTTGCGTGACCTGCGGAAACTCCAGCAAGTCAGGTTGTTTGCGGTCGTCTCGCGTCGGCTCAAGTCGTTTCGAGTCAGCAAGTCCGCTCCCATCTCACTCCCATCCGGCTTGTTCATCGCCGCAGGTGAGAGCGCAAATGACGCGTCCCCCGATCCACGGTAGCGGATCGGGGGACGCAGTGTCGGGCACCCGCGAGGGGGGCAAGACCACGGGACACGTCCCCGACACGTTCTGACGAGCAGGCCGCCATGCACAACGGCGACCCGCCCAAGCGGATGCGCCGATCGGTCGACCGATCGACATTGATCACAAGATGCTTCTTTTCTGCTGCTGACAAGTTGATCTTGTTGAGTTGACCTGGGCTGGTGTCAGGTGATCAAGATCAATGGATTCGTGAAGCCCAGATAGCTCTGGGCGACCGCGTCCGCGTAGCGCGTCTTCAGGAGAACTTGACACAGGAGCGACTGGCGGAGCGGGCTGGCATCGACAGGTCTACGATCCAGCGCATCGAGCGCGGAACGACAGACGCAAAGTTCAGCAACCTCATGCGCATCGCCTGCGTCCTCCGCGTGTCGGTGAAAAGTTTGCTGCCGCCAAACACTTAAGTAACCTTTCGGCCACTCGGTGCGATTGCCTCAGTCTGCCTGCCTGATGCACGCGTCGCCAGAGGCTTCGCAGATATATGCACGCGCACTCGACTCGTCACCTGCGAGTACGTCACCAACGGTCAGGCTTTACCGTGCGGTTGACTGCTGACGGATCGAACAACTGCCCGAAACTTTCGCAGAGTGAACGCTCTACGACTGGCTGGTACCCGCCTCTCCCGCTGCCGCCGCACCAGGAGAGGCGGGGGCTAGGGGCGCCGGGGCCTGTACCGGGCAACGGTCGACCGTTCGGGCCGCCGGGGCGGGCAGGGGCCGTCGTGGACGTAGTCGTTGGGGCGGACCGCGGAGGCACTGTGCCGCACGATCTCCCGAGCGTCGCCGGCGATGGCTTGCTGGCACTCGCAGCAGATCCGGCCGGCGGTCACGAGGCGTCCCCGGTATGACGTGGGACCTTGAGCCAGTCGGCCCAGGTGCCGTACTCGCGGGTCTCGTCTACGAGGCACTCGCCAACGTCGAAAACAACTGCTCGAATCATGCGCTCACCCTATGACTGACCGGCCCGTCTGGGGGCGGCGCCCGATATCCTGTTCGGCATGTCCCCCACCTCATCCGACCGTGGCGCCGTGCGCTCTGCGGCCGAGGTCAATGCGGAGATCCGGGCCCTGGTGGCCGCGGGTCTGGCGGGCACGCCCCGATACCAGCGGCTGCTCGAGGAGTGGGCTGCGGCGATACACACCGAGGTCGAACCTGCGGCCTGACATGCCTCCGCCCCGCCGGGCGCTGTCCCCGCGTGGGGTCCGGTGGGGCGGGGCCTTGCAGCTGCAGCCCGCAGCATCCCCCGCAAGTCAGGAGTGCTTGCGGATGATGTGTCCACGCTAGAGCATCCCACTGACAGCGAGGGTCCGGGCGCTGAACTGGGCGTTCTCGAACGACCCCAACTCGGCTGTCACTCTTTCGAGTTACCCCTCTTGCCAACTTCGCTGTACGTACAGCATAGTGAAGGCATTGCAAGGGAGAGGGGAACCCGATGAACACCAGCACCGCCGCCACCGAAGCCCACGTCACCGTCGCCACCATCCGCACCTGGGCCCGCCGCGGAGTCATCGCCGCCACCAAGACCGCCGGCAAGTGGGTCATCGACGCCACCTCCCTCGCCCGCCGCATCGCCATCGGCACCCGCCGCAAGCCGGCCAAGCCGTTCGCGCTCACCGCCGAGCACTGCACGCAGCTCGGCGGCCGCCGCTGGCAGAAGAACGGCATGGACCGCATCTACATCAACGACTGGGCCGCCTTCGCCGGCCTTGACGTCTCCCGCTACGGAACAGGCAGCGTCTGCGGCGCTACCTTCGCCGGCCACGACATCGCCAACGGCCGCGCCGCCCGCATGCTCGACGCAATCGAGAAGGTTTGGTTCGACGTGAACGACGGCCGGCTCTACGCCCGTCACGACGGCGCCGACGCCTACGAGATCCGCTACAGCGACGGCACGCGCAACACCGTGGACCTTCTCGCCCGCACCTTCGCCGGGATCAAGTCCGCCGCTGTCGCGCTCTAGCACCCATCCACCACACCTCGAAGGGACCCGTCATGACCACCACCACGTCCTACGGCACCTGGACCACCAAGGTCAGCAGCTACGAAAGCAGCCCCGAGGACGGCATCCACGCCTTCCTGAACGGCAACGACCCCGACGAGTACGACATGGACTCCATCTTTCGTGCATATCGGGAGGCCATCGACGCTGTGCTTCCGCCCGGCGTCTCGCTCTGCGGAAACGAGTTCATCGGACCGTCCGAGCCTGCGGCCGGCGAGTTCGACGGCTACCCGATGACCGAGTTTGGCGACCTGGACTTCCACACCATCATCGAAGACGCCGACATCGACCTTGGCGACCTCTTCGAGCGGTATGAGCTGTTCAACCTGGAGCACATCGGCCGGTGGGTGCTGGAGTCGAAGGCGAAGGAGCCCGCCAAGGCCGCGGCGGCCATGGTGTCGAAGCTGGGGATCAAGCCGTTCAATTACAGGCCTCACCCCGAAAGTGGCCGCCCGCAGGCCTGGTACGTGAGCGGAGAGGTCCGGGACGCCCTTGCCGCCCGACCGGGTCGCGGCGCGCGCACCGATCTGCAGGGGTGACCGCGGGCTCGGACGCTAGGTCGGCATCACCAGACAGGAGGTCAGCCTCGTGCCGGTACAGAAGGACATCGCAGAAATGTTGCGGAAGGTCGTCAAACAGGGTTTCACCGTCACCAATCACCGGACCGGCAGTCACCTGCGAGTGACGGCCCCGGATGGTCAGTGGGTGACCGTTGCAGGTACACCACGCGGGCCTCGCAGCGTCATGGAGGTGCGCAGCAAGTTACGCAGGATTGGCGCGCAGCTGTAGCCCGAGACCGGGCGCGCGACAACCCTCCCGTGGGGAGCCGGGAGGGCGACGGGCCCGGGATGATCCGGAGCCACACCATATGCACGGGTCACCGCTGGCCGGTAGGCATATGACAGGGGAGATTCCGGATACGGAAACGCCCGCCCCCGAAGGGACGGACGTGATGCGTCGCTCGGCTTGAGCCGGAATCCCGGGTGACACGACTTCGCGTGACAGACGAGCGTCCGCAGATTCAGTGTGGCACGCGACACCGACAGGCGTCAGTGCCGATGTACTCGACGCAGCAACATGCCCGCCCAGTTCCGCAACTCCTCGGTTGCCCCGTCGCAGCCCTTTACCAGGCAGACCTTCTCTTCGCGGACCGGGCACTCGGCGTCCGCAGCGGCGCGCAGCTGCCTGCCGAGGTGGGCCACGCCGGCCAGCGCTTCATCCGAACTGACGCCCAGTCGCGGACCCCCAACGTCGACCGGCCAGGCCAGCCCCAGCTCGCATTCAAGCTGGGCGATCCGGCGGTAGTCCGGCTTGGAGAGAAGTGCGGCTGGCCGCGGCCCGTTCAGGATGAAATTCCAGATCGGGTACGGCCAGCGAAGCCACAGCGGGGCGCCCGGCCGCGAGCCCGCCGTCACGACAGCCGCGGCGTACAGCAGCTCCAGCAGGATTACGGGGATCAAGACTGGCGGCATGGCGCCTCCTTCGGGTGGCTTCAGTGTGGCAGGGCGGTCAGGCTGCCGCGCGATCCCGAAGCTCCGCAAGGAGTGACGGATTGACGATCGTGACGATGGCCTCGATGTCACGGTCGTCGGCGGCAGCCCAGAGGACGTCTCGTGCGGCCCGATACTTCGCGGCAAGGCGGGCGCGCTTCTCCTCAGGGAGTTGGGTCGCTCGGTCCGGGTGACTGTTGTGGGCGTTGTCTGAGATCTTCACGAGGGTGGCGTCGCTGTTCGTCGTGATGCGACGGATCTTCTCCTCGTAGGGAACTCCCTTCTGGTTGGTCACCGCCTCAACGATGGCGACGACACGCTCCGGGACGCCTTCCTCGCGCAGCCGTTCCGCCGTCCAGTCGGTGTCTTCGATGATGTCGTGCAACAACCCGGCCATTACGAGTTCGCCGTCGAACGGCTCGAGCCCAGCGGCTACGGCCCGGACATGCTCGACGTAGGGCGCCCCGATCTTGTCGACCTGCCCGGCATGGGCGCAGTCGGCGATGAAGTCGACCTCGTTGACGGATTTCATTGAACCCTCCTTGTAGCGCTTAACGTCTTGTTGAGTTCTTAGATGCCGATGTCGTCGGACGCGGCGTCGGCCCACCGGTCGGCTTCCTGGATGTACCCCCAGAACACCGGGCTGTTGGCGGCGTGGCCAGACTGCGCGCGGATCTTCTCCTCGCGCTTGCCGGCCTTGCGGCTGACGGTGATGAAGCCGGCCCGCATGCTGTGGCCGGTGAGCCGGACGGCGATCCCGGCGCGTTCGGCACTGCGGGCGATGATCTCCCGGCAGGCTGATGGGGACAGGCCGTCGCTGCCGAGGGCGCCGTGGACGCTGATGGGCAGAAAGGCCGGGCCGGCCGTGATGCCTGCTGCTGCTCGCCAGGTGAGCCAGGCGCGGACGGGGCAGGTGTCGGGGTTCTTGCCGTAGGCGACGACGACGTCCCGGGCGGGGCGGCCCTTGACGCTGGGGACGTGAACGTCAAGGCCTTGGCTGACGTGGGTGATGCCGTCGGCGCGGAGGGCGGCGACCTCGGCGGACCGGCCGGCGATCGCGAACGCCATGAGCCAGAGCGCCCGGTCGCGGATTCCGGCGAGGCTGGCCGGGGCGGCGGCGTGCATCCGCTGGAGCTGCTCGGGTGTGACGGCGGCGGCCTTGCCCCGGCCGCGGGCAAGGCGTTCGGGGTCGGCCTTCATCGGCTTCAACGCCTGGCGCGCGGCTTCGGTCGCCTGCTTGGGGACCTCGACGCCCTGGGCGCGCGCGGTGACGGTGACACCTGTGATCCGCCGGTCGATCGAGTTCGGCGCCGCGAGCTTGATGACGTCGAGCCAGGTGACAAATCCGACCAGCGTCCCCTTGGTCACAGCCGTGAGCGGGAGCTGGTGGCCGTTGCGTTCGGCCAGCCAGTCGTGAAACTCGGCCCAGAGCGCCCAGTCGTTGGCGTAACCGCGCTTCGTGTTGTGGGGGCGGATGGCGTCGAGGTGTTCCTCGGCAACCTGTTCCATGGCGGCGAGGACAGCGAGGGTCGCCGGGTCGTAGACGGCAGGGGCAGCGCCCTGGTGCGGGACGAGTTCGGCGGAGTCGCTCACTCGCTCCCCCGCATCGCGGCGACGGCGTCGTTGACGCCGTCCTCGTAGAAGGTGTTGAAGACGGTGCCGACCAAGCCGTTGTACACCCCGCCTCCGAGTGATCCTCCGCCCCGGAGGATGGCCTCTCGGTCGCTGGGGCTCTGCTTGCCGAGCAGGACGGCTAGGTAGACCGCTTCGTCGTGCGACAGCTCAACGAGAATGCGCTCCGGCATCTCGTCGTCGTCGAGGTCGATCCGCTTCACCTTCATGCCGCGTCCTCCAGTTGTTCCCAGAGCCATGGGGTGTGTGTCGTGTGACGGCGCTGCCTGCCGCACGTCTTGCAGTGCGACGGCCGCCAATGCGCCTGAGGGGTGAATGGATGCAGCGGCTTCAACCAGTGCCCTTCGGCTTGGAGGTGGTCGCCTCGGTGCTGGCCGCAGCGGTCGCAGATCCAGTAGCCGTCCGATCCGTCGGGGCGGACTGGCCCCTCGCGGAACCAGTGGTCGGTGATCAGCGGCGGTCGGGCGGTCATGCGGATCCGTCCAGATCCTGGCGTAGAACGTCGATGACGGTGGCCTTCGCCACGTTCGCCGGGAGCCGCTCTTCCCAGGCGTCCAGCCTGCGCTGCACGCGTTCGACCGCGCGGTGGTCGGCGGCAAGCAAGTTGGCCGCACGCTCCGCCTTCCGCAGCCTCTCGCGAAGCTCGTCGTTCTCTTCCTTCTGCGCCTTCACGGCATCGTCGAGGACGGCATGGGCGCGGCGGGTACTCAGCCCCGCCTGACAGAGGTACGCGATGAGTCGTGCACGTGAGTCGTCGGCCATGCTCAATTGTACCAATTCTGGGCGCTGATATGGCATCTTATCGGGGGTCCAACTCCCAGCACCGACCTGCCGATCCGCCGACGCCGAGCCATCGGTACGTGGGAGTTATCGCGCGCCCTACGGCCGCCACTCCTCGCAGTAGTCCGGGTGGTTGGCGTACACGGCGGCGAATGCGCGGAAGATGTCCTCCAAGACCGCCCTCTCTACCCCAGCGGCCATCCATCGTTCAGCGGTCGGGGGCTGGAAGCGGGTCCGCCCGGCTTCCTCGTACATGGTCAACAATCTGTGCTTGGCGTCCACCTCGCCGAGGATGCGGTCCGGATCTTGGCGGGCGATGTGGTCAGCGCTCTCGCTGTAGTCGACAATCTCGTTGACGAGGTGTCCGGCGTACACGGTGCCACCATCGACCGCCCACGGTCCAGGTGTGGCCAAGTGGGCAAGGCGCTCGTCCTCTTCGAGGCGGGCGCGGAGGAAGTTGATCAGATCCTTTGGCATGCCCAATTGTACCGGCCGTTGCGCAACACTCCTGGGGCAACAAGAGACCCCCACCGCCGTAGCGGTGGGGGTCAAGTCTTGCGGGGAACCCATCCCCCCGCTATTCGCGATCCGGGCCGTTACAGGGGCAGGGCGTGCACTGGCCCATCCCATCCGCAGCCTGTCGTCGGGTAGCCACCGGCGATCAACCCGGTAGCCCCTCGCCAGTGCGAGGTCCTGGCTAGAGTACGCTGCGCCGTCAGCCTCGTGCACAGCAAAGCGCCCCCGCCCAGACGGGCGGGGGCTTGCTTACTTCTCCGGCTTGGGTGGCTTCTCGTGCTTGACCCACTCCGTAATGGCCTGGACGGTCTCCGCGTCAAGCTTGGCGAGCTCGGCTACCGCCTCGTCGTCCGCAGCGCCCTTGGGGACGCCGGCCTGAGCGAGTGCCGCATTGAGAGCGGCCAAATTCGCGGCCTCCCCGGCGGGCGGTTCAGCGGGCACGTCGGGCGGTGGCTTGCGCTGCGGCTCAAGCACGCCCATCTCGACGAGCGTCTCGGCGTCCGCAACGGCTCGGTGGCGCCGCGGCACCACTGGACGTGGCCCCAAGTCGCCTTCAGGCATGCACGTCACACTCCAGTTCGGTTGTAATCGGTGATCCTGTCCGGCGGTGCCGGAGGCTCGATGCCCTGCTGCCTCATCTGGGTGGTCATCTCGCCGACGTAGTAGACGAATGCCCGGACCAGCGATCGAAGGGACCGAACCTCTTCCCGTGTCTCCGCGAGATCGCGGTCCGTCTTTTCCCGGATCTCCCTGAACGCCTGCAGGTCAGCGGCACGCTGCGCCGGCTCGCTCTGGACGACCGCCGCAACTTCCGTGGCACGGGCGGACGCTACTGCCGCCGCCCGTGACGATCGCGCCGCGTACACGGCTCCCACCAACGTCAGCACTGCGCCGCTGACCGTCGCTATCGCCGCCCACAAGTTCATCCGCCCTCAGCTCTCCGGCCGCGCGGAGACTTGGGCACGGAGTGCTCGGGCACCGTCGCGGCCCACAGGATCACCCCCACGTGAGAGGTGAGGTACCAAACCGCGACCCAAGCGCCGCGGGAGTAGTCGCCGCTGACGACAGCGGCGAGATACGCAATCGCCCACACGGCCGGCGGAACCAGTGCGGCGACGAATCCGAAACGGTCACGGCCCACGCGTAGGAACGCGGAGGCGGTGGTGAATAGGCCTGCTGCGATCCAGAGCCAGGCCCAGTGGCGTATGGAACAGATTTGAGTGAGGAGCTGAAGCCCCTCGGTGCTGGGCGGATCAACCAGGAAGCTGACACCCCAACACGTCTTGCCGATGCCGAGTATGAAAAGGAAAGTGCCGCGGCGGCCCAGTAGCTTGTGGAGCCGCCGGGCTGCACGGCACCTCACCTACACGCTCCGGACGGGGCCCACCGCGACAGCGGGCGCCGGTGCGGTGATCTGGGTGCGTTCCCACATGGCGACGACAGCGGCGGCGGTGGCGAGTACGACGGCCTGCTGCTCGGCGGACCAGTCAAGACCGAAGCCAATGGCGAGCGCGAGGACCGTCTGGGCGAATCCAAGGACCGCGGCGCCGATGGCGTCGTGAGCGACGAATGCGAGGATGAGGCCGACCAGGGCTGCGGCGAACGCATTGATGACGGCCTGCTGGTCAGCCGATACGTCCATGCCGAAAGCGGCGAGCAGCTTGACGGCGATGGCGACGAGGCCGAGCCAGAGCGCCGGTTCGCGGTTGAAGATCCTCATTTAGGCTCCCGGGGTGAGGTCGTCGACGGTGACGTCGACCTTGACGACGGCCGCCGCGATGGCTGCCTTGACTGCGGCGATGACCTCGGCGGTGTCGACGTCTTCGCCGACCTTCGCCACGAGGGCCGTTACGGCGGCGGACAGGCCGGCAACCTGTGTCGCCAGGAGGACCAGTCGCCGGTTGCTGTCCAGCAGGTAGGCATAGGCGTCGGCGGTCACGCCGGTGCCCTTGTACGCCCAAAGCTCGAACGGGGTGGGCATGTCGTCCTCCTCGGTTGCTTGGCCGCCGGCGTGGGCGAGGACTCGCGCAAAGTCGAGGTTGCCCGGATCGCCGTGGTCGTTTTCGGGTACGTGCTGGTGGCCGAGCCACCCGTAGTAGGCGCCCCACTGGGGACCGCTCAGGCGGACGCCGTTGTTCTGGCCGTAGGAGCCGCCGACCTGACCCTGCTTGTAGGGCTTCCAGGTGACGGTCGACTTCAGCTGTACGCCGTGGTTGTCGTGGGCCCAGCGCACGAACTTGCCGAGCTCGACGAGCGCCCAGTCGGGGGCTGTCGGCCAGAAGATGTAGTCGACGCCAGCTCGCTTGCCGTCCCAGCTGGATGCATTGCGTTCGTCGCAGGTGCCGACCAATTCGATCTGGACGGCATTTGCCGTATTGGTCTCAACACCACCGGCCAGATTCATGAGGGCCCGGCTGGAGACGTCGAAGTCAAAATGCTGGTACCAGCGGAGCTTCTGGTTGGGGATGTCTGGTACTGCGGTGAAGTTGGGGGCGTCGCGGCCGCCGCGGTAGTCGGGAAGGGTGCGGCCTTCGGTGGTGTGGATGACGCCGACGTTGGACTCCATGGCGTTGCCCGGGAAGGCGGACTGGTGCCAGTAGTTGGTCGACGCGCCGGGGTACCGCTGGGGCCCAGTCTTGGCCATGATGCCTCCAGGGCATGGGAAAGCCCCGGCCATCACGGTTCGGGGCTGAGGTGGCTACGCCTTGTGGTAGGCGGCGTACAGGGTGAGTGTGTCGCCGTTGGCCGGCGTGGGGATTGTCGTGTTGACCCAGTTGCCAGCGCCGCCAGGAGCGATCGCCTGGACGGTGGTAGAGGTGGCGCCCGACATGAGGACACCACTCAGGTCCTGTCCGACCGGACGGCTGAGTGACAGGGTCCCGCCGACCCAGGTGCCGGTCATGGCCGTCGGTAGACTCCAGCGCCAGATCCCGGACCCCATCGAGAAGCCGGCCCCGAGAACGACCTGGATCATGGCGTGGACTTCTTGGCCGTACTCGATGTACTTGCCGGTGATACTCCCGGCTCCAGGGGAGGGCGAGGTAGTCGTAGCCGTCCACGTTGGCGTGTAGGCCGTCCAGACACCGCCGGGCAGGATGTTCACCCACGCCGATCCCGTGTACTGGGTGAGGACGTTCGTGTCCTGCAGCCACGCCATCTGGCCTTCAACGGGCGAAGTCAGGGTGGCATTGCGAGCGCTCGCGCTGGCGAAGGTCAGCACCGTCTTGCTGATGATCGAGTTGAGCAGGCTGTACAACGTGTCGATGTTGGGCGGGTCGGTCAGGCGAGGGAGGAGTATGCCCTGGCCTGATGCGTCTGCGCTGGTCACGCGGCCTCCCTAGATGAGCCTGTAGGTACCGAAAGCGTCGTACTCGGCGAATTTGGAACCGCCCGCACCTGGCACTGCGGCCGTGAAATCATCAAGGGTGATGGCGCCGGTGGTCAGAATCGTCATGACGCCAATGACTCCACCGGCGACCTCGACCGTGATGCGGACCCGTTTCGCTGGCCGGGCTTCTGTCGGGAGCGTCGCCACGGTCGCGCCAGCGGCCAGGACGTTGGTGGTCTCGGCCAGGCCACACAGGGACGCGGTGCCGTCGCCCATCAGCCGGTACGCCGGCGTGTAGAAGGACGCGTGGGCCGTCCAGCCGGAGGCGAGAGGGAGCGTCGTCCAGCCGCTGGTCCCCGTCGCAAGCCGACCTAGAGCCAGCCACTGGCCGGAGCCGGAGACGCTGATGATGATGCGGTCTCCAGCGGCGGGAGACAGGTACCGGCCTATCCGCCGGGCTACGACATCGTCTGTCGTGGTGACCGTCCCATCCGCATTGACCGTGTCGACGATCGCCTGCCGCCAGTCAGCTCCACGGACCATCGGCGAGGCCAGCGCCGAATCCACGGCCTGGCGGCCGATGGCGTCCGCAAGGCTGCGGCCCATCGAAGAACTCACGAGTCCTCCTTGGCGCTGATCGTGGAGATGGGGAAGCTGCCGGAGACATCGAGGGGGACGGCGAAGGCAGCGACCTGGTGGAGTTCCTTTGTGCCGTCGGGGTGGACAACGCGGATCACGTCGCCCGTCTCGAGAGCTGGATTCGGAAGGCTGGAGAAGTCGCCAATGGCGTTCGGTGCCTTAGCCGAGCGGAGCAGCATCTCCGCAGCAGCCATGCAGGCGGACGCGTCCAGCAGGGTGGAGCTGCTGTAGAAGCGCGGCCGGCGGCCGAAAGGGCCGCCCCAATACGTGGGGCTGCCCGGATCGGAGTCGGTGGCCAGGTAGAAACAGGGCGCCACGTCCGCGCCGGTCGATTCCCCGCGAGCGAGGACTCCGTTGTAGACGCCCTTGCTGGACATGCCGCGGACGCCGCTGATGTAGACGCCGCCCTCGCCGGCCTCCACGGACCACACGGGGGTGGTGGTCAGCGGGTCGGCAAGCTGGCTGATGACGAAGCCACCGTCAGGATTGGCGTACACCTCGGCGCCCGCGACGGCAGCTATCTCCTGCACGCCCGCCCACGGGTCTGCCTCGGTGTCCCAGATTCGCCAACCGATCGGGACATCCACGATGGTGCTGGCGATGTCTGCCGTCGGGATGCTACGGCGGATGGTCTCCGAGATCGCCGACACCACCGTCCCCGACGCCTGGAAGGGCCCGGTGAATTTGTCGTCGGCGACGGCGGCCTCCAGGCTGGAGCCGGTCAGGGTGACGGGACCGTGGACCGGGTCTCCGCTGACGTCCTCCAGCCGGAAAACTCCGAGGGGTGCCAGCTCGGTCGTGCCGTCGCCGTACTCAACGCCACGAGCGATCCGCAGCGTCGCGCCGTATGCCGCAACCTGCTCGGCAGGAGTTCTGGGGATCAGGGAGATGTCGGTGGTGGTGACCGTGCAGGTGCGGTGCACTGGACGGCTCCGGTCGACCGACACAGAGCCGCCCATATGTTCGATGGCCACAACCTGGCCGTCTGTCCGGAGGAGCTTGATGTCCCAGACGACCCGGTGTGACTCCGCAAGGCGGGTAAGGAACCGATCGGAGACGGGGTACACGCATCACCCCACTATTCGACGGTCGAGGAAAACGTCCTCCCAAGTGGGATAGGCGTCCAGGACGGCCTGCCATGTGGGGAAATCGGCAAGGACGTCCTGCCAGGTACGGCCTGCAGAGCCAGACACACCGACCGTGGCCGGCATGTCCTGCTGGGTCAGCGAGAGGGCCCAGGAGCGCCATTCGTCCGTGGCGGGACCGCCGGTGCGGGCCTCGGTGACGCCAGCGACGGACACGTACATGTCGTCGACGCCCATCCCGGGTGCAGCCTGCCACAGCAGGGTGTGGCCCGGGTCCAGGAGAGCATGCAGGCTGCGCCGCTCGTCGTCGGACTGTGTGTAGACGAGGAGATCGCCCTCCAGGCCGCCGCGGACATCTGACAGGGTCACCGCGTTGCGGCGGCCCTTGACGCGGCTCACGGACTGCTCGATCGGCCGCTGCCAATCCGGCGCCCGCTCCACCATCACTTGCAAATTCCGCGACGGGTATCCCGGATCTTTCAGCCAGGCGTATTGGGCGTCCGCGTGCGCGATCGTCACATCGTCTGACGTTCGCGCCTCGACCGACATGTCCGACGGGTCGATCATCTCGATGAGATAGGTGACCGGGACGCCGAGAGGTGCCTCGTAGTCCTCGATCGTCGTCGTGTCGTAGGCGATCTCGAAGGTACCGTCAAGGAGACCCGCCTCCCCTCGGACCAGGGTGCGGGCGCCGTCGGCGGTGACGCGATACACGCGAAGCAGCTGGTCCACGATGAGTTCCCGCAGTGTCAGCGTGATCGAAGCGGTCGAATCCACGGCGGTGACGCTCGTCATCGGCAGGACGTGCCACAAAGCGATCTGATCCAAGCGGATCACCGACGACGTGGTCGTCGCCGTCAGCGTGATCTCAACCGCGGCTTGCGTCGCGGTGGCTGGGGCGGTCACGTCCTGAGACTGGTACCACCAGCCGGGCGTGGGGGCCGCTGCTGCCGAACTCGCCGTCGTGCCGAGATCCGCGTTGGCGGCGCTGTACCAGCGGACAGCGCGCGTCATGGTCCACCCGCCGGCGGTGACCTGATCGAAAACAAGCAGGCGGAAGGGCTGACCGGCCATGCCGGTGCCGATAGGAAATTTGGCGCTCCGGAGCACTGACGTCGTGGCCGTTGCCGAGCTGACCGTCAGGGAGTACGCGCCGTCCGTGGAGTAGGTGCCCCACGGTGTCGACCGAGCCAGGGTCGCCACGCCTGAGGCCACGGTCCAGCCCGCGATGCCGTGCTCGAAACTGGCATCGGCGTAGGGCAGGATGCTGCCGGTCTGGATCGGCGGGGCGACCGTGACGACAACGCCCTCGACGCGGAGAATCTGGCCGGTCGTAGCCGTGTCCACGCCCACGTACACACCGCACGTCGTGGCGGTCGACGGGGCCACCGCCGAGACCCGCTGCTGGTAGTAGCCAGTGCCCGGTGCCGCCAGGGTGCCGCGGGTTGTCTGCACCAGCGTGTTCGACGCGTTGTAGAAGCGGAGCTCGAGCCATGCAGCCGAGCCGGATGTGGGCGGGCTGAGCAGGGCGTAGGCGAGGTACTCGGTGCCAGCCGTGGCGCCCGGCCGTTCCACGGTCCGGGCGCTCATGTTTCCGTTGGCCGAGGCCGTCAGCGCCAGGACCTCGCCGCCAGCGAGGTAGTAGTCGACGGCCCACTGCACTGCAGGTGCGACCCGAGAGATCACGCAGTTGGTATCGGCGGTCCAGCCGCTGGTATCCACCTCCAGAGACTCCGTGCCGAACGGGAAGAGGTTCCCGAGCGTCCGGGTTGGGAGGCCGAGGTACACGTTTTCGAAATAGTTGATGACACCGCCCGCGACCGGCGACGCTGACACCACCACCTGCGCGCGCGTCGCCCCCGTCGGAGCGGCACCCGCGACCCCGATCCGGTGCCACGACGTGGACGCGGACGCGGTCGTCAGCGACCAGGTGTAGCTGATCTCGACACCGGCGGACGTCAGCCAGCGGATCCCGATCCGCTCCGGCACCGTCGCACCCGAAGCGTCCGCGAAGACCTGATACAGCGTCCCGGGTATCACGGTGTACGAGGAGACCGTGCGAGCACGCATCTCCCCCGACGCCGTGGACGTGAGCTTGAGTGTGCCGTCGCCGTTCCGGCCTCCCGTCCCCGCCCCCATCGAGCAGTTCAGCAGCGCTGTCCAGCCCGACGTGCTCGGGTCCATGCTCTCCGTGGCGACGGAGAGCATGTTTCCCGGAATCGCCATCAGATCCTCCTCGCTCCGCCGCTCAAGGCGTTCTCCAGCTCGGTGAATCGGCCATCGACGATCTGCGCAGCCTCGCCCCGAACGCGGCCCAAGAATTCACCACTGTCCAGGTAGAGATCACCCTCGAAACGAGCGGGGCCGGACGCGTTCCGTGCGGCAAGACTCACCAGCGCGTTCCACTGAGGGCTGGTGAGGATGGCTTCCGGTCGGCTGGTCGCATTGATGGAGGCGGTGACGCCGGGCTGGAGCCAGCCGCCGTCGTCGTACTTCCGGAGAGCTGGCGCGAATCCGTACCGGTCGTGGAAGAGCGGTGAGTTGTAGCCGCGGGCCCGATTCCCGACGAGTACGCCATCACCGCCGCGGGACTCGACGTTCATGCCAGCCAGGGTGCCGGCGGTGTGTCCGACGCCGTCGTTGGTGATGCCGATCATGAACGGGCTCTTCAGATTGCGGTGCCATCCGGCCGGAGCGGTGTCTCCCTGGAAGGAGAACGTCGACCAAAGGCGGCCACCAGGACTGAGGCCTTGGATGACCTTCTGAATGCCGGACATGAAACCGGAGCAGTCCCACGACGGGTCGCCAGCGCCGCCCCACTGGTACGGCTTGCCGGCCTGCGACCGGGCAAAGCCCATCGCCGCGGCGACAGACCCGGATGCCGAGCCGCCAATCAGGCCTTCCGCTGCCGAGACGACCTTGTCCTTAAGCTTCTGCAGCATCTTGATCGGGAACTGGGACAGGGCTTGCGCCCACTCCGAGCCGGTCAAGCTGGATCCGATCTGGTCGCGGATGAACTTGGTTGCCACGTCCCAGGCCTTGCTCGGACTGGTCATGAACTCGATGCCATCCATGACGGCGCCGCCAATCTGGCGGGCCTTGCCGGACAGCCAGTCGACGACACCACCATCCGCATATCGCGGGATGCCGACGGCGCCTCCCTTCGCGAACATGGATCCACCACTGCGGGCCATGGCTCGCAGCTCCTCGACCGCCCCGTGGCCGCCAGCACCTCGCACCTCGCGATCCGTCCATACGTGCTCGCCGTTGGAGAGCAGTGCAGGGATCGAGTCCGAGGTTGCGGTCCCGGCCCCGAATACGCTGCCGCCGGTAGCGAAGGTGAGGACGCCAAGCTCCTTGGCTCCGGTGAAATCGGCGACCGCGTTCCACACCTTGCGGATGCCGTTGTTGTAGACGGTGTCGATGATGAACTGCACGGGCTTCTTCGTGATGTCCTTCAGCCCATCCCAGATCCGACCGATCGCGCTGACGCCGGTATCGAAACTGGAACGGACTGTGTCGACACCCTTGGACAAGCTGTCAAAGGTCGGCCTGATCCAGTTCTGCCACACCCATCTGATCGCGTCCCCGATGCCGTCCCAAGCGGGCTTGATGCCGTTGTTCCACAGCCACATGGCGGCAGAGCCCAGCAGACCGAGGCCCGCCATGAAGCTGTTGAAGGCGGGCTTGATCCCGTTCACCCACAGCCAGATCGCCCCCGCGACGATCGCATCGAAGACCGGCTTGAGGGCGAACTCCCACAGCCACACAGCCGCGGCGCCGAGCAGCTTGACGGCCGCCACAGAGTCGTCGATCACGGGCTTGATGCCGTTGCCCCACAGCCACAGTGCGCCTGCGGCAACCAGGTCGAATACCGGTTTGATCGCAATGTCCCAAAGCCACCAGAAGACCGCGCCAAGGAGCTTGACAGCGATGATGGTGGGGGTGATGAAGATTACAGTGATCGCTGTTGCGACCAGCTTCACCGCTTCCCAGATCGCAGCGAAGGCGGGTTGGAGGGCGGTCTCCCACAACCAGATCGCAGCAGCGCCGACTGCCTTGAGTCCAGTCATGAAACCGTCAAAGGCCGGTTTGATGATCGTCTCCCACGCGTACTTCACCGCGGTCTGAATGCCGGCCCAAGCCGCCATCACGACGGCGCGGAAGGTGTCGCTGCGCTTCCAAGCGATTGCAATCAAAGCCACGAGGGAGATGAGCGCGATCACCACGAGAGTGATCGGATTCAGCGCCATCACCGCATTGAGCAGCGCCTGCGCCGCCGTGAAGCCGCTCGTTACCGCAGTGCCGACCAGGATGGCCGCTCGATAGACCGAGAAGACCGCCGTGACCGCGGCAGTCGCGATGGCCTGGGCATTCAGGGCGATCGTCAGTCCACCCACGAGAATCGCGATGGGGATGAGCCAGACACCCCACTCCTTCAGCCAGTTCACCACCGGGCCAATCGCGTCGTCGATGAGGCGGATGGCCCTGATGAGCTCGAGGAGGGCTGGCAGGACCACCTTGTCGACGACGACACCCACACCGCTCATGAACTGCCGTTGCAGGATGTCCAACTCGGTCGAAGTGTTGCCCCGGATGGTGTCACCTAGGGCCTTAGCCGCGCCCTCCACCTCAGTAAGCCCCGCCGCTGCAGTAGTGGGATCCATCGCCAGCAACGCGGCCCCGAGATCCTCAGCCTGCGTCCCGAAGAGAGCGACAGCCGTCTGGGCCTGCAGGACCGGATCCTTAATGTCCCGCAACCGGTCGAGGGTGATGTCGAGGACGCCTGTCGCAGCAGAGCCGCCTTCGGCGAACTTGGCTGCCATGTCGTCGGCGGAGAGGCCAAGCGTCGTGAAGCCCTCGATGCTGCTCTTCGAGCCATCGGTGGCGCGAATGCCGAATTCCTTGATGGCATCCGCGGCCACGTCGCTGTCGCGGGCGCCTGCGCGGATCGCCTGATTGAGTAGGCCGATGGCGGTCGTCCCGTCCAGCCCTGCCTTGCGGAACTGGGTGCCGTACTCATTCACGGTATCCAGGAAGTCGCCGGCCTTGTCGGCACTTGACTGCAGCCCCCTGGTCAGAAGGTCCAGGGCCTGCGCACCGTCCTTGGCCAGGCCGGTACGGATCATCTGAGCGGCGGCGTTCGCGGTGCCAGTCAGGTCCTGCTCGAAAGTGCTGGCGAGGTCCGACACCTTGGTGGTGATCTCTTCGATGCTCTTGGTGGTGGCCTTCTCCGGAATCAGACCAGAGCCCATAACGGCCCGCACCGCGGCCGCCCCGTCCTCGAATGAGGCGACAACTGCCTTCGAATACAGGGAGCCGGCCAACTTCCCCGCCTGCTGGGCCCCCTTGCCCGAAAGACCGAGCTGGGCAGACAACTTGTCCGCCATCTTCTCTTTCTCAATGGCGCCGATGGTTGCGGCAACGAGCACTGCACCCGCCGCCGCACCACCCGCCGCCAGAGCGACCTTCCACTGACCAGAGAAACGGCTGCCAGACTCGCGTCCAGCCTGGTCGCCGGCGTCCACAGCGGGCCCGCCCAGCTGTCGGCGAAGTTCCTCGGAGATGCCGCGGACGGAGGGGATGATCTGGATCGTGGCGTAGCCGACGTTGGGCACCGGTCCCCCTTCGCGTGGGTCAGGCGATGACGCCCTCTTGGATCTGCCGCTTGCGGTCCCGTGCCCTCTCGCGGGCACGTTCGAGGCGCTCCAGCCGCTGCGCGTCCGGCACCTTTGAGGAGGCCGAAGCAACCCACCACCGCGGGTAGGACTTCGGAGGCTTGGGCGCCTTGGACTTGTCGGTGACGTTGACCGCCTGCAGTGTCCAATTCACGTGCTGGAGCATGTCGAAGACGTCGGCGAGGAGTACCTGCTCGCCAGTGGGTTCTTCTCGACCCTCACGCAGAGCGGTACGGACACGCGCCCGCGGGGGCAGCCCCTGCACGTAGCTGCTCAGCTCACGCCACGTCATCTCGCCGGTGTAGACGTGCTTCAGCCGGACACCCGGGTACGTGGCCGCGAGATCCGCCTCGAGGGCCTTGCCGTGCCTCCGGATCAGCTCCCGGAGGCCTCGGATTCCCCCGGCTCCAACCCGCAGTGCTGCTGGTAGGCGGCGAAGAGCTTCTGCATCTTGTACTGGGCCAGCTTGATCTTGCGGAAGTCGTCGAAGGAGTCTCCGAGTGCCACACGGAATAGACCGAGTGTGGCGCCCATGTCTCCGGTCTCGGCGGCGCCGACGAGGTCCCAGACGTCGAGTCCCTGCAGGTGGGCAAACTCGAACCGACGCCCGCCGTGGTGGACACGGAAGGGGATGAGGTCTACTTCCGCTTCGACGGTGTCCAGGTTGAAGTCGAAGGGGTTGCTGTCTGACGGCTTGCTGGTCGCGGTTCGGGTGGTCATGTCGCTACTCGCTTTCGGGTCGCGGTTCGGGTTGGACGATCTGCACGCTCGCGGCCATGAGGGTCAGCCGCACAGTGCTGATGCCTTCGGGATCAAGGCTGATTTCCATGGGCTGCCTGGCGATGAGCCAAGGGAAGGGCTCGCCATCGACCAGGACCGTGCCACCGGGCTGAATGACGACTGCCTGCGCCAGCTGCGGCTCCCTCGGCGAGGGGGCCTCGCTCGGGCGGTTCCCTTCCACGAGGGTGGCGATGACCTTGCTGCGCAGGTTCCTGGGGACATCTGCCTGCCGATCGCCGATGAGCCCGAGGTGAAAGGCCTGTTCGCGGATCTCTTGCTCGGTGTAGCTGACGGGCATGGCACTCCTCGCGGTTCGGGTGGTGCACCGGGGCGCGGCCGAACCGCGACGAACGCGCCGCGCCCCGGCGGTCAGCTGACCGTTACGGCGCAGGTGTCGGAGAAGCCGCCGTAGGTGGCCGTGATGGTGGCGGATCCTGTGGCTACGGCGGTGACGTAGCCGTAGGCCACAGTGGCCTTGGTCAAGTTGCTGGAGACCCAGGCCGCGGTCTCAGTGACGACGGCGGTGGACAGGTCGTCGTAGGTGGCGGTGGCGACGAGCGCACCAATCGCCCCGACGGCCAGCGTCTTGGTTGCCGGCGAGACGTCCAGGGCCGTGATCGTCGGGGTGTTCTGGCGGTCGAAGAGGTCCCCGCCCGCCGTGGGGAAGATTGTGGCCACGAAAGTCGAGGACTCGAGGTCCGTTTCGTTCTCGCCGTGGTCGCCGTCGAGGCTGACTTCGGCGTAGTTGCTGGTCATCAGGCGCCGGACCTTGGCACCTTCGCGGACCTCGAAGGCAACGCGAACCTTCGCGGGCCGCGGCACCTTGATCTTCGTGGCAGTACTGCCCGGCCACAGCAGGCTGAAGGTGGTGTCGTTGTCCTCGAGCGCGGTGAACGACTTGGTCAGCTTGAAGTGTGTGCGGGAGGTGCGGACGAGAATGCCACCCCATGCGTACTTGTCGTCGGTGTCCTCGTCGCGGGATTCGGGGAAGCCGTCGTCTCCGTCCAGGAGGCCGACGAGATCCCAGTCCACGCCGAACGATGCGCTTGCGTTGGCGGGCAGGGTCGCGGCGAGATTGGTGGAGATGTAGACGTCGGCTTCGGTCCACAAGTTGGCTTTGAGGGGCGATCCGCCCATAGCGTTTTCTCCTTCGGGGTATGCAAAAGCCCCTGCCGGTTCGCCAGGGGCTTCATGAGCGGAGTCAGCATCAGGCAGTTGCGCGGATGCCTTTCAAGCTGTTGCGCACTCGGAGACGGGAGGTCGGGGCAGATGAGCGTCAGGCCGGCGTACTCGCAGTAGAGCGAGCAGGCAGGTCCGGGAGGTTCGCGTACCGCCAGGGGTCAGATGTGTCCCACTTACGCGGGGGCTACGACAGTCGGCCTGACGTTGGCAAGGACGGTGAAGGTCGAAAGGTCGACCTCGCTGTCCGGATCCAGCGCTGCGATCGGACCAGTCCCTGGGCGGACACCGCGGATGACCGGGCCGGAGTGCACCAGGAGCAGGCCTTGACAGAGCATCGCCAGGTCGTGTGCCTGGTCGGCGTCCTTGTGCCAGACGGTCACACGTAGGGTGCAGCGTGAATTCGCCATCGACGGATGCGGGATGTCGCCGTCTTTGCGGACAAGGACGTAGGGAAGATGAGGCACGTCGGGACTGCGATCGATGGGAACCCGGGTTCCTACTTCGGCCGAGTCTGCGTATGGCTCGCCCCGGGACGCCAGAGCCGATCGCAACACTGCCGCGGCTGCGGCCTGCCCGTCAGCGAACACGACGAGCGGTTTCATCTCTGCCACGCCCTGACTTCGAGGCCGGCTGATGATGCCGCTCTGGTTAGCACTCCGTCCCTGGCCTGCCATGCCATGGCACGGACATCCTTGATGAGCACCACGGCGGCAGCCCGGTCGGTTGTGTAGGTCTCGACCTTCACCTCGACGCCGGGGGGCACCTGGGCCGTCACGCCCGCTGCTACTTCCTGCGCCTTCGCTTCGATCAGGTCCCGCACGGGTTCGGCCTTCAGCGCTTCTTCGACGCCGCGCCGGTCCAGCCTGAAGTCGATCAGCATGCCGCCCCCTAGCCGGTCTTCCTTCGCATGGCGAATTCGATGTGGTGAGGGGTCGAATGCACGAAGTCCAGGTACCGGGCAACCTCGCCAACGATCTCCAGAGTCATGCCGTCCCATTCGATGCGGTCGTTGTAGCGGATGTCCGCATCGACACCTGGCTCGCTGATGACCCGCCAGCCGGTGACGGCGGCGGTGCGCTCGGGTGTTGCCGTTTCGGACTGCATGATGGGCTGCACACTGACGCGCCCCACGGTGAGCCGGTCGACGTTCTCCGGTGACCAGTCCGCGACAGTGTTTCCGCCGCGGTCCAGTCGACTGCCCGCGCGGACGCGGATGATTGCCTGATGGAAGACCATGCGGCCTCCTACCAGGGTCGCCAGTAATGGTCAGCCGGATCCGGGATCCAGCCCGGCAGGCCCTCGTCACGGAGTCCGACAGTGTAGGCGGCGTCGCCACTGCTGCCGTTCGGGTTGGTGCTGAGAGCCGCCAGTTCCGCCTCTGTCAGGTACAGACCGCCGGCTTCGCCCAGAGTTTCCGAGTACTGACCGACCGTGCGCTGGCGGTAGCCGCCCGGGTTGGCCATGGCCCGGCGGGCGACAGCGACACTGACCGCCCGCGCGACGCCCTCATCAGGCAAGACCCCTGCAGGAACGCTCGTCCGAATGAGGGCGGCGATGTCCTCCAGCAGGGCCTCTACCTGGCTGACCTGTGGTTCGGCCAGCGTGACGGCCGCGCGGGCCTCGTAGTCGGCGACCGTCGCGTAGGTCGCCACCGCTCACCCCTCCGAAGTGCTGGCAGCGGCGTCCACGGCGGTGATGACGTCGTCGCGGCTCATCTCGGCGTCGTAGGCGACGCCGAGCGAGGCCGCGTACTCCTGCCAGGCTGCGAGCCCCGAGCCCTTTCCAGAGCGTGGCGGTTCCCCGCCCTGCGGCGCCGGGGGCTCGGTTTCGGTTGACTCGCCCTCGAGTAGGTTCGAGTCGATCGTTGCCCAGCCGGGCAGGGCATCGCCTGGTGCCAGCCAGGCCTGCTTCGTCCCGTCCTTCGAGGTGACGTAGACGTGGCAGTTCACCCGGCCGGTCACGAGATCGTGCCGATGTCCGCAGCGAAGGACATGTCCGGGTTGGCGAGGATCGGAAGCGCGACAGCTGCCGCCTTCGTCCACACCGCGACCGGGTCCTTCGTCGAGTAGGCGCCCGCGACGATCCCCGGCTCCTCCCCGTCCTCGAGGCTGAACTCGGGCTCGAGGGATTCGGCTGTGGTGCCCCACAGCGTGGCACCCATTTCACTCGAGTCGGGATCGTTCGCGTCGCCCGGCGCGGGCAGGAGCAGCACCTTGTCCCGCGGGATGACGTACTGGCTGGCGCCCGCCACACGAACCTGCGCGTCGTAGACCTCGAACGGGGGCAGCCCGTGAGCCTGGAAGATGCCCTGCAGAGTGGCCTGCGGGACGATGTTGGGAGTGCCGACGACGGTCGCGGCGAGCGCACGTACCTCGGCGTTGCGGATCACCAGACCCAGCGCCGCGGAGGAGAGCAGAACCACGCCGGGAGCTACACCGTTGGAGGTCTTGTACACGTCGGACCAGGCGATCAGGTCGGTGAGGGGCTTGGCGTTGGCGACGTCGGTCCATGCGGTGCCGGCGTTGACGGTATGGCCGGCGGAGCGCCCGAAATCGACGCTGGCGATGATGCCGTTCTCCGCCAGGTCGATCTTGCCCTTGTAGAGGGCCTCGCCGCGGGCCATCTCGATGCGGGCGGCGACCGCGCGGGTCATCCTCTCCGCGTCGGTCAGGATGGTGGTGCGGACCCGGGCGGTGAGGCGGCGCTGACGCAGCCGGTCGTACTCACCCAGGCGGATCTTGCGGGAGACGGGCGGCAGCTCACCAGTGACGCGGGTGACGCCGGGCCTGGAGCCGACCGGGGATTCTGTGTCGTAGCTGCGGAACGTTGCCGCTTCGGTGAGTCCCTCGGCACCGCCTCGGTCGAAGCGGTACTGCAGGTCGTCGATCGTGCGGTTCGGCAGGAATCGGGCCAGCTGGAACCGGTTCATCTGCATGTCTGCCAGGGCCGCGCGCACGTAGCCGGTGAGTTCGGCCGGGGCGACGTAGTCAGTGTTGATCAGCATGGTTGGTCACCCCTCTCAGAGGAACTTGATGTAGCCGGCGACATCGACCTTGCCGGCACTGTCGACGGCGACGGGCAGCTTGGCTTCGATGACAGCACCGTGCCAGAGCATCGCGCCCTGCGGGTCGATGGTGTTTACCGACGGTGCGTCGACCGAGGTGAACAGGAAGCCGGCGAGTACCTCAGTGCCGTCGGAGGCGGCGTTGCTGTACGGGCCGTACTTGCCCGTCGCGGTGATCTTCCCGAGCGGCAGGCCGGAGGGGAAGTGCCCGGCCGGGTAGTGGGTTCCGGCAGTGAATGTGGAGGTGTCGAGGGTGATGGACCGTGCGGAGCTCGTGCCGTGCGCGGACGCCAGCCAAGACTGGTCGTCCTGCCCGAACGACTCCGTCGTCGGATTCAGGTTCATGATCCCGTTCCTTGGGAGGTCAGATGGTGGATGTCTGCTTTCGCTGTGCCCACATGTCCCGGCCCGTGGCGACGGAGCTGCCCTTGCCGGATGCGCCGGTGCCGCGGGGGCCCTGGTCGAAGCCGCGCCCCTTCTGCTTCTCCGGTTCCGGGTCCGGCTTCTTCTCCGGCTTTGGCGGGGCCAGTCGCTCGACGAGCGAAGCAAGGCCGGACTCGTCGATCTCGCCGTCCTCGCCTACGTACTTGCCGAGGTTCAGGTCGTCGGCGACGTCTGTGGCGTTGGGGATCCGGCCCGCCGCCGCTGCGAGGAATCCCTGGCGGGCGAGCTTGCCGGCCAGGCGGACCCGCTCCTCGGTACGCGCCTTCGCCGAGGCTTCGTCGACGGCGCGCTCCTGGTCCGACATGGACTGCTTGCGCAGCTCAGCCAGCTCCTTGGCGGCTGTCGCGTTCTCCTTGGCCCGCGCCTCATGCTTCCGCATGAGTGCCTTGTACTTCTCGGCCTCCGCCTTGTGGTCGGGCTCGGCCTCCGCCTTCACCGGCTCCGGTCCAGGGTCGTCCGTGTCGGACTCCCCGCCGTCAGGTCCGGGCTTCGGGTCTTCGCCGCCGTCGGCGTACAGGTAGGGCGAGAACGCGCCGGCCGGGTAGGGGTGCGCCCAGGTGGAGGAGGATGCGTGCTGGGGCCGGGCAAGCGTGCGTGTGGGCATGCGTAGTACTCCCGTGTCGGGTTGGTTTTGTTGGGCGCGGCCGTGTCGGCTGCGCTGATCACTGACCCGGAATGCTTGCGGGGCCCGTGAAGTTCTGTCGTCGGATGGCCATCAGCGGGCCGAGCTCGCCGTGCTGGCGGTCGATGATGACGTCGCGGTAGTCGGGCAATCGGCCGCCGCGGTCCGACTCGCCTGTCCCCTTGGCGACGGCCGCGTGCGCCGCCTCGAGGAGTCGATCGTCGATGACCTGTGACCGGTCCTCGCCGGGGGCCAGAGGGCGTGTCCCGCAGTCGCAACCCGGATGGATCGGCATCAGACTCGCCTTGCGGTAGCGCTGCGTCGAGGCGATCGTGCACATCGCGCAGTTGAATGAGCCACGCAGGACCCGGCGGTAGAACTGGACTCGGCTGTCGCGGCTGAGGGCCTGGCGTGTCGCCTCGGTCCTGGCCAACTGCAGGTCGGTTCCGGTGATCGACGTCAGGCGCGTTTGCCCCTGACGAACAGCCTCGGCCAAGGGCTTGCCTTCCGAGAGCGCGGTCCACACGGACACGAAGGGCCGCCGGTAAACCTCTTCCGGGGGCACCCCTCGCAGCGACTCCGGAAGGCTGATGCCCTGCGCTAGCGGACTTCCGCCGTACATGGCGGCGACCATCTGGGACAGGTAGGCATCGGTCAGCGCACCCATCTGCTGCTGCGTGCCCAGAACGGCTGGCATGATCCGCTCTAGGAACGCGTCCGCGTCAGCGTCCCGGTAATTGCCGGTGGCCCCGAAGACCTGCAGCACCAGTGCGATGAGCCGCTGCCGAAGGCCGACGGTGATGGAGGCATAACGGGCATCCAGTGCGGCCTGAATAGCCTCGCTCACGATCCGGCCGCCGGGCTAGGCAGTGGCGGGATGGCCAGCAGGGCGGCGCCGGCGGCCTCCGAGGTGATGCGGCGAACCCTTTGCGGAGACTCGCCCATCTCCTCGGCAAGAATCGCCAGCGGATAGCCGATCGAATGCTTCTTCGTGGCCGCGTCCGCGATCACGGACGGGTTCAGCCGGCGCGGGTCGGCCCAGCGGACCTCGGAAAGCGTGTAGTCCCGGTCCACGCCGGCCTGCTTCGCGGCCAACTGCAGCACGTCCTCCCACGCCTCACCAAGCGCGGCCATGTGCTCTGCGACCTTCGCCAGGTGGTTCACATCGAGGGCGTTGACGGTGTCGGCGGAGATGTTCACCAGCTGGGAAGCGAAATAGTAGGCGGGAGTGTGGCTGAGGACCAGCATGTCGCGGACGTCGGACTCGTGTTCCTTCAGGAAGCCAGACAGGTCTGTGGCATCCAGCTGCCCGAACTTGGCGTTCTCGCCCTCGCTTGCCCAGATCGCTGACGGCGACGGAACGAACGGCTGTTCAACGATCTCGAGACCCGTAGCCGAATCGACACGCTTGCGAAACTTGTGGCCCGTGATGAACTTCTGCCGGAACGCCGAGTAGCGAGCCGCTGTCATCCGGTTCAGGACCCCGAGGTTGATCCGGTCCTGGATGTCCAGGACGCCAGCGAACTCGGGCTCGGGATCCTCCATCAGGTCTGGCCGGCACTGGAACGGAACGACGGGGACCGCCCCCAGGTCGTGCGGCTGGAACTCGCCATCGGTGACCCAGGATTCACGCCCCCAGCCCAACCGCTCACCCGTCCGGCCGGGGGTGACGTATCGCTGCAATCCGTCGCTAAGGTAGACCGTGGCCCGGCCCACCCGGTCGATATCGTCCCACCAGGCCTTCAGCGCTGCTGCCCTTTCGCCCGTGGCCTGGTTCATCTCGACGATGACCTGTCGCGGATGTTCCGCAGTGATCAGTGGTGCCGGGGTTTCGTCATCAGGCTCGAGCCGCGAGGGATGCGGTCCGACTATGACGTAGGCCTGGGCCTGCGCCGTCATCGTCCTGTAGATCTGCTTTTGCCGCGAGTCCAACCGGTTCGCCTGCCACCAGCGCAAGGCGTCGGCGTCGGCATTGCCTTCCGCGTCGGTAACGCCGAGCACCTGCATGCGGTGCACCGGCGCGTCCGCGATCGGCCGGCAGAAGTTCGTGCGCGACTTGCGCTGGAACTCGAGAAACGCTGCTGCCGCATTCTTCGGGAGAGACGGGAGCGGCGCGTTACCCAGGTAGTAGTCCCACCATCGGTCGAGGTCTGATCGCCGATTCCGCATCCGTCGGCCTAGCCGCAGTAGCCACCAGTCCGGCGTGTAGGAGGTGTCGTCCAGCACGGGCTCCACCCCCTCACGGTCAGAACGTGAAGCCGCCCATCGGCTCCTCGGATTCGGCTAGGCCCTTGGCCACAGCGTCAAGCCGGGCCTGCCAGGCCAGCACCGACGACACTGCGGCGTCGATCTTCTGCGCAGAGTCCGGATGCGCCTTCATGATCTGGATCCCCGACCGCCCCTTACGGCGGCGAGCATTCAGTACATGCCTGGTCAGCGCGCTCGAGCCGTCATGCGTCAGTTCCTTGTCGACGACGGCGGACTGGAACTTCTCCAGCGCGCGGACGATCAGATTCGACCGGCCGCCCGTCATCCACCACTCGATCGGATGATCGCGGGTCGCCTTCACCCCCAGGCCGGCACCCCAGCGGGCTTCCCAGTCCGCGACGTGCCCCTCCCACTTCGCCGGGTCCGCGTAGAAACCGACCACTCGGTAGCGGTTGAAGGCTTCTTCGACCGTGGCCAGCACCTCGAGGACCGGCACCCGCCAGCCTTCGCCGAGGGGGCCCTCGGGCTGCTCCCATACGCCTAGCTGGAAGATGTGTCCGTCGGAGACCCGGCATCCGATCAGAGCCGTGGCGTCCGTGACGCCGCGGGCACGAGCCCGGGAGCCGTCGAATCCGAGCGTCACGGCCTCACCGTCGGCCACCACGCGGGTGGCGTCCGAGCATGCCGCCCACTCCGGCTGAGACAGCCAGCTGTCCGTCGCGTGGGTGATCTGGTTCAGGAAGTCCGAGCGCATGACCTGAGGGTCGTTCGACATGTCCCAGAAGTCTCCGACCAGGCGGTCGATCGGGGACCAGCCCGGCCCGCAGGGAGGACTGTGCAGGACACAGCCGGCCTCGTGGTCCGAGCTGTCTCCGTAGGCGTAGCGCAGGCCGGCGACCAGGGACTCGCGCTCAGTGGGATCGGTCTCCGGCGGCGCTTCACGGTGATCCCAGAGGAGGCCGTCTTCGCGGGTGCGGCCCTCGGAGATCGCCTTGGCGAACGCGGCGGTGTCCTCGGCGACCGAGCCCAAGCCGGGGATGTAGGCGTTCGGTGACTCCAGGGTGGTGCCGCCGATCTTCGCGGCGTTCGAGCGCATGACCTGTGCCAGACGCTTCCCGCCGTTGCTCGCCGTCCACTCCTCAGTTTGGTCAAGAACCGCGAAGAGGGCCTTGTTGCCCTTACGGCTGGTCGCCGAGCTGGTGACCATGTCGATCTTCCCTCGGGGCAGATTGACGAACGTGTCGAGCGGCTCCAGCCCGGGGTACTCGTCGATCACCGGGCCCAGTCGAAGCATCTCCAGCAGCGGCGCCCACGTGTTCTGCGTCTGATCTTCGGACACCGCCGCCACCTGGACCAACGGGGTGCGGATCCGGTCCCAAGAAGTACCAACCGGCTCGCCCGCCGCATCCCAACCATCCGGGACAACCGGGCCGAGCGCCTCCGCGCACGCAATGGCCGCCAGGAGGGGAGACTTCCCCCAACCGCGGGGCCGCGAGAGGACCCCACGACGGACGCGGCGCTTGCCCGTCGCGGGATGCAGCTCGTAGAACCGGAGGATGAACTCCGCCTGCTCCCGCGTCGGCACGAACGGTTCGTAGTCAGGCCGGTCGGGCGCGGCCAGCATCTCGAGAATCCAGTCGAGGACTTGGTAGCCGAGCGTGGGAAGCTCGCCCTGGAACTCAGGTCCCCGCCACGGCACGAGCGGCCATCCGAAGGTCGTTGCCTCGTACCGCCTCGTCTACCAGCGGCCAGTCTCCGCGGCCGTAGAAGCAAGGAAGGCGAACCGAGATGAATTCTGGATAGCCGACGACGTCGCAGGGCCTGCTGGCGAAAACGAACTCGTCGTCACCAATTCCGTGCCGGGCCGCCCACACGGCAGCCGCGTCACGAGTGCCCGCGCAGATCACGTAGAACGGCACGTCGTCAGCCATCGCCCACCGCCTTGCCCTTCGGCTCCGGCAGCGCGTGCAGCGTTCCGTACCGCGCTCGCGCCGTCGCGCCAGTCTCCGGACGCTTGGAGTCCGCCTCGTCCGCGGCAGCGAACTGCATGCGGAGCCGGGCGCGGTCTTCCATGGTCGCGCCGAACTTGGCCACCCGAAGTCGAAGCTCGGCCGCCGCGGACAGATCTCCCGTCCACACCTTGGCGTGCACCAAGGCCGTGGTCAGCAGCTCTTCCCAGTCGGTGCTGGAGAAGTGCTCGGCCTGCGGCGAGGCCTGCCACGTCGCCCACCACTCGCAAGTCCGCTCCGGCCACACGAACTCGACCAGCCCGTCGTCGCCGGCATTGATTCGGAAGTCGGGCAGGTCGGGTGCGTCCGCGCGCTCGAACCGGAGGATCGTTTGAGCCTGGGGATCCTTGTTCCGGCGGGCACGCCTTGACGGGTCCTTCGGTGCGGGGCCAACGCCAGCCATCAGGACACCCCCTTCGCATCCTCGATCGACCCACGGCGGGCACGGGCGACCTCGTGATCGTTCTCGATCGCCCAGACGATTTCGTCCCAGTTGCGCAGCCGATCAATGCCGAGGGCATTCGTGACACGATCCATCAGTCTGATGTCGCGCTCATGGTGCTCGTCGATGAAGTGACGCAGCTTCGCTTCGACCGCATCCGCCGGGCGGTCCGGGGCGGCATCGGCCGCGGCCCTCTCGGCGAGCTGCTCGTCGAAGCGAGTGAAGTCGGCTTCAACACGCATCCGAACGGGATATCCGTCCGGACCGATGGACACCTCATTCGCCGGGATCTCGACCGTCTCCGGGGTTACGACAACGCCCCTTGCACCGATCCGGTCCGCCAAGGCCTGCCAGTGGTCCACCAGAGCGCCTTGCCCCGCGCCCAGCACGACGCGCTGCGGCATGCACTGGTCGACGACCAGAACGAACGGCGCACGTGCATCCTCCGCGCCCTCGGGTAGTTCCAGAATCTGAAGACGTGCCATGCTCTTGCCTCCCGTGTCGGGTACGCCGCAGCGCGCCCGTGTCGGGCGGCTACAGCAAGGTGTCGATCAGAGGGTCCAGTTCACCGAGTCGACGGGGCGTGTCGCCCCAGGTGTCGCCGGTGACCGCGATGTAGCGGCCGGACGGGTACAGCTCGACCGTCCCGCCTTGAATCTTGATGCGCCGGCCGGTCCGCATCACGCTGCGGCCCCAGATGTGCAGCCCGTCGCCGGACACGGACCGCTCGATCCAGCAGCCGGGTGCCAGTGCCACGATCTCGCGCGCCCAGTCGGCCAGCCGGCCGCCGGTCAGGCAGTGGTCGAGGTCGATGCAGGTGATGCCGTCCCCATTGAGGACGAACCCGAGGCCGGCGCCGGTCTTGCTGGAATTGGCCTTGGAGTACGAGGACCAAGTGCGCGGGTCGGTGCTGCTGGCTGCGTCCCCGCTGGCGGTCACGGGGACCTTCGCAGAGGTGCGGCGAACCCAGCGGTCTCGCGCGGTCAGCTCCGCGGGCAGAGCCTGCTTAGCCCGATGGGCGGCGACCCGACAGCGGCCCGAGCAGAAGCGCGCGTTGTGAGCATGCCGAGCACCAAGTCGCTCCCGGCAGGGCTTGTGATCGCAGCGCTTCGTTTCCATACCCTCATCCTACCGTCAACTGTAACGGCAATCCAGCACCTGACCTGCGATTATACAAGTCATGGAAGCGAGGGATGAGGTGGCCTGCGACCCTCAGGCGGACACCGCCCCCTGGAGGCTGGATCAGACCCCCGCCCCCTGGCCGGGCCTCCTCAGGCCCGGCCAGGGGTCCGCGCGGCCCCGAATTGGCCAGACCCGTACCCAGCGTCAGCCACAGCACCTCCCCGGGCTTCAGGAGGGTGGGAGGGGGGAGGGGGGCCCAGGGGTTGAGGCCGGGAAATTCGAAGCCTTGATCATTTGATCTCCTCCGGATCCACAGCCATCTTCAGGCCGGGATGATCTTCCGGCCTGCGGCCCTCTCGGATCTTGGTCCGGCTGTCCGACTGATTACCTTGCCTGCTGGTCTTCCTGCGATGGCACCAGCCGCATAGCGCTTGCAGGTTGACGAGTCGATGGTCGCGCTTGTCTCCGATGTGGTCGACGTCGGACGCCGGATTGCCGCACGCCTGGCAGAGACTGACGTCCCGCTTGAGGACGGCCGGTCGGATCTCCGTGTACCAGTTCGGCGGAAGCTCGGCGCGCCTGTTGCTGTCAGTCCATCCTCCACTCATCGCCGCTCCTCGGGTTCGGAGGGTTGGGGGCGTTGTAGTTCGGGCTGAGCTTCGGGGTATGGCCGTTCGGTGTCCGAGGTGAGAGTTACCCCGTCCAGGCAGAACCCGAAGCCGCTGGCGGTGGGTGGCTGGTCCGGGGAGGTGGGGTCGTCAGTGCCGGGGTGGGGGTCTGCAGCGGGTGGGGGTAGGGCGGCAAGTAGGGAGCGTGCGGCCTTGACGCCTCGCGTCAGCGTCGTCAACCTGGCGTGGATCCTGATGTGCCGTTCTCCGTCGGTGATGTGGATCCGCATGGGCGCCCATCTCTCGGGTCGGATGTCCCCCAGGCCTGGATGACATCGTCAATCGGGCTACCCATGACACCTCCTATGCGTTCTGCAGTTCCTGGACCGCGGCGACCACGCGACCGGCTAGGTAGGTGTGGCCGGAGTCGGTGGGGTGCACCGCATCCGTACCGATGTAGGTGTCTGCGTTACCGGCGCCTGTGGGGGCGCCGACTCGGCCGGTGCCGGTGATCCACGGCCCGTGGGTGGCGATCAGGGTGCCCGCTGCGTTGTAGACCCCGCCGGTGATCAGCGAGATGAACGGCAGGTTCGCGGCTGCGGCTGCGGTTCGCAGGGTCGCGTCGGTGTTCGTGATCGACGCGCCGGGTGAACCGGTCGGTGACCAGCAACCGAGCACGTAGATCGTCGCACTGGGCAGGCCGGTCTTGATTGCGCTGTACAGGCTGGCCGCGGCTGTGCTGATCGAGGGCTGCGATCCGCCGTTGTCGTTGTAGCCGGCCGAGATGAAGAGCACGTCAGGTGCGTTCGGGATGACGTCGATCGGTGCGCGAGTGCCGAGGGTCGCAGATGTGCCGACGGTGATGTATCCGGTACTGCCGAGCGCTTCGTTCCAGGCGTCCTCGTAGCCGAGGAGGCGGGCAGCTCGGCTGAACCATGTGCCTGCGCCGCCGCCGGTGTTGATGCTGCTGCCGCCAGGGATGCTGTCGCCTAGGACCATGATCCGTCGACTCGGACTTGCTGGCCGCCACATCGTCGCACCAGGCGGAAGGTAAATCCCACCGAACGGGACGGACGAGAAGTCAAGCTGCACGGTCCGCGGCCGGGCGGCACCGAGGTTGGCGGTGATGAGGTGTGTGTTGCCGGGGGTGGTGCCGCCGAGAGGCTGTATCAGGTCAGTGAACGGCCTGCCGTTGACAAGGATGCGGATGCATCCGGTGGACTGGTAGTTGGTTCTGACCTGGAAGGCGGTTGCGTCGGTGCCGAACCGGACGGACCACACCGACTGTGAGCTGGTGAGCGTCCCGCGCGTGTTCGGATAGCGGGTCGTCGGCAGCACGAGGGTCGAGTCCGGGGTTCCCGAGCCGATCTGGAAGCCGCCGGCGCCAAGGTAGAGGAAAGGGCCCGTGACGTCGGAGCCGGACAGGGTCACGCCCGCGGGGGCGTACTTGATGTACCCCGACGCCGGCGTACTGGTCATCGCGATGGTGCTACTAGTCGGCGCCGGCGCCGGGCCGAGGTTGGTGAGCGTGATGCGGCACGGGTAACCGGAGTAGGCGTAGATCCGGCCTGCGCCTGTGCCTTGGTTGGCCAGCGCGATCGTGGCCTGCCCGCCGCTCAAGTGGCCGCTCGCGACGGTGAAGAGGATCCCGCTCGAGGCCTTCCCGAAGCTGGTCGACGGGTAGAACTCGGGGTTGCCTTCCGCCAGCGGGCTGGTGGTCTGCGTGCCCGCGTACAGGTTGATGGCGCCGACGGAGTCGAGGATGACGGCGTCGAGGTAGCGGGTCCCGGAGTACAGCATGCCGAGGTCCACTCGGATGCGGTCGCCGGCTTCGGCGGGGATGGAGCACTTGAGCTGTGTGCCGACGCTGGTGGCCGCGATCGCCCAGGAGGCTGCGGTGGCGAGGTCTTGGACGGCTCCGTCGCTGATGCGTATCTCGGCGGTGCGGAGGGCGCCGCCGTCAAGACCTGCCTGACTCTGGGGGCCTGTGCTGCCGATGGCGCTGAACCGGGAGTCGTCGCCTGCGGCCACGGTGCCTGCGGTAGTGCCGACCGAGAGGGTGGCGGCTCCGGCGAGTCCGAGGTTCGTGCGGGCGGTCGTCGCGGAGCCGAGGTCACTCAGGTTGTTGGTCTTGGCCAGGTACTTGCTGGCGGCGTCCGCGCGGTCGCCGTGCGGGTCGCTGGCCGCAGAGTGCGCTGCGACCTTCGCCGTGGCGTCGGCAGCGGCCGTGGAGACGGCCGTCGACTGGGCGGCATCCGCCTTCGACTGGGCACCGGATGATGTCTCCAGCAGGGCTGTGTCGGCGATCCCATGCACGGCGGTGGTGTCCGCCTCGTGCGTCGTCACCTTGGCCGTGGCGTCCGAGGCGGACGAAGCGATGGCAGCCGCCTGGGCCGCGTCGGCTTTGGCTTGCGCCCCGCTCTGGGTCTCCAGGGTCGCCGTGTTGCTGATGCCGTGCACGGACGTGGTGTCGGCTTCGTGCGCGGCGAGGGCGCTCGCAGCTGCGGCCCTGTCGCCGTGCGGGTCGGTAGAGACCGCGTGCGCGGCTATGGCTGCGTCGGCGGTCCCTTCGGGGTCTGCATCGACGTCCGCGGCGTTCAGAACCACCGCGCCGACTTTGTCGTTAACGGACGATACGGCGCCCCCTCCACCACCGCCAGACCCGCCGCCCGGCGCAGGCACCGGCGTGAGGGCGGCGAGGTCGACCGTGCCCGTACCTGCGATGTTGGCCCAGAAGCCGTACCGCTGGCCGCGGGTGGGCTGGACGTCAACCCACCAGCGCCAGCCGACAGGCTCGATACCGGCCGCGTCGCAGGGAAGAATCTGCACGCTGAAATGCGCGCTGCTGTCGAGGGGGACCTTGCCGCCGCCGGTGTAGACGGCGTTCCGCCCCGCATCGACCAGACGAGCCGACGGAGTCAGGACCAGCTGGCCCTTGAAGGGGACGCCGGCTACCGCGGACGGCAGGGTGCCGGTGAACGTGACGACGGGGGTGCCGACGGGGAAGGCCATCTCGCACCCCCTCCAAGTCAGCTGCTGGGCTCCGGTGCGGTGGCTTCTCCGTTGACGAGCGTTGCCAGGATCCGCGCCTGTGGCTCCTGGGATGCGGCCACCGGCTGCACGAGAACTTCGCCACCAGCGCCTTCAATGGTGATGAACAGCTTGGTCATGTCCTTCTTCAGCCACAGCGCGAAGATGCCGGTGAGGGCGACGCGGGTGACGGTGATGCGGGCTTTGGCTTCTTCGCCGCGCTCCAGCGTTATCCGGGCGCCCTCGACTGGGACGTCCATCTGGTTCGGGGACCTGAAGTTCCCACCGAACATGGTGACGCCGACGGCCGCTGCTGCGCCTCGGATCTTGCTGTTCCGGGCTGCTGCGGCCTTCTCTTCGGGCGTCTTCTTGCTGCCGAACATGTGCACCCCTTGGTCGCGGTTCTGGGTGCCCCATGCTGGCCGATTTTGCTTCGGACTGCAGGAGTTTGGGTCAGGCGACACATGTGACAGTAGGCAGTGGTGGCGGGGATCCTGGGGCAATCAGTACGCGGGTCCACTCGTCGCGCTCGGCCTTGTTGAGCTCGAACACGTTGTAGCGGACCTTTCCCCGGCCGGATCCGTACCGCTGAATACGCCCTTCGTGTGCCCAGCGGCGAATTGTGACGCCAGGCCGCCCCGCGTAGTAGGCCGCGGCGTCCTCGGTGACGAGCGCGATTGGTGGGGCCATGTTCACCTCCACCGGGAATGACTGAGGCCCGCCACGGTGGGCGGGCCTCAAAGCCAGAGATGTCCAGTGAGAGAAACCTTACGTTCGCACAGGTCCCGACGTCAACCTTAGCTGACAGGGAAGAAGTTCTGCCCGTCCGGAACTTGGGATCCCGCCCAATTCGGCGGCCCGAGCTGCTCGCGTAGTTTGAGGATGTGCTGCTGCAGGGCTGGCCCCGGGTGAAAGTACTCCCCGCTCGCAAGGAGCGCTCGGAACTCGCGGTGCCGCACCGTCTCAAGCTGCTGCCCGCCGGGTTCAAGGGCGAGGACTTCGTTGGGGCGGATGGAGGTGAAGCGAACGGACAGATTCGCCGTCGTCCCGATCTTGATGAGATGGCCGCAGCGAACGTAGTAGACCCAGCACTTGGCTCGTGACTCGCTGGGGGCCTTCTTCCAGCGCGGCACGTCACCCTCGGCGACGGGTTCTTGCGTCGAGGCTTGGGCGTGTCGCCAGTGCATCAGCTTGGTGGCGATTTCGACGGCCCTGCCGTCGATCTCTATCCCTGCAAGCTCCATGTGATGAAGAGTGATCAGAATGTCGGTGCGCGCAGGGTCCGCGCGGTCGACCTTGTCGGAGTGGGGTATCCGATCGCCGCTGTTCTCGTGTGCCCATTCGGGCAGCTGCCCTAGATGTAGAACCACGGACTCATTCTCCTCTGAGGTACTGACATCGATTCGGCCCGCAACTGGCCAGCGTCCGCGCGACACTGAGTGCGTGACTTTTCGCTTCGGGGTGCTGGCGGATTCGGCCGAGGATTGCGCCAAAGGGTTGGCGCTGCTGGCGCGCCTCGGCGAACTGGGCGTCGAGGTCGGTGTGTCCCAGCTGCCCGTCCAGGTCTGCGGCGACCGGTGGATCGCGCGGGCCGTACCAACGCCCGCGGCCCCGGCCGGTGAAGGCCAGGGCCGCGGGTAGGTCAGTTTCTCTGGAGCTCGTGCGTGCGGCAGAGGACGGGCGCGATGAACAGGCTGATCCTGTCCACCGTCCACCTTCCTTCGGTGAGGGGTCCGGGCGGGACCTCGTCGACTATGCGCCCGGTCTTCCCTGCGGCTCGGGGGTCGTCCTCGCACGAGACGATCAGGACGGTCTGGCCTGCCTGGAACATGATCTCTCCTTCACTGGTTCCTCCGGTCGGCTTCGCGGGCTGCGGCGCCGAGCATGCGGATCACGGGCGCCGGCCCGGACTGGGCCTGGTTCCAGGCGCCGATGGACAGGATGTCGGGGGCTGTGGCGGTGATCTGGTCCAGGAGAGTCGACGTGGCTGCCTCGACGAGTCCGGTGCCGCGGGCGGCGTCTCGGATGGCGCCGAGGACGCAGACGGCGCCGGAGGTCTCTCGTAGGTACTGCCGTGACCAGCCGACTTCGCCGATCCGGTGCGCGGCCCGCTCGAGCAGCTGCGCGACCGGCGTGCTGTAGGCGGGCTGCCAGGCGGGGAGGATCGGCGGGCCCGGTACGACATCGGGGATGGTGATCGGGGCCAGGTTGACGGCGATCTCGAGGCCGGCCGCCCCGAGCCGCGCCTCCATGAGCGGGCCCATCAGAGCCAGCCGGGCCTCCAGATCGAGGACCGGGGCCGGCGTGCGGCGAGCCGGTGCGGTCAGGGTGCGCATTACCGCCAGCCCTTCTTCTTGGCCTCGTTGTAGCGGTCCTGCGCGTCGTCGGCCCAGATCCCCATCTGATCGAGCTCGCCACGATCGAGGTACCTGCCGTGCTCCTTGCCCTCAGGGAGCGGGCCGGCGACCTGGGGTTCGGGGCTGGCGAGGTTGCGGAGCCCGCGCGGCGGCGTCTCGTAGACTTCGCCGTAGCACTGCAGCAGGGACTTGCCTTCGCCGCCGAAGAGGCCGCCGCCGCGGGCGATGCGGGCGCTGTAGGTCCGCGCTTCGAACTGGGCGGCGAGGTTGGTGGCGTGGTTGTTGATGACGTAGACGGTCTTGCCCTTCTTGAACCAGCGGTCGAAGTCGTTGATGTCTCCACGGCGGCGGGTGGTCCAGGTCTTGCCCATGGCATTCTCCTTCGTGGTTGGTTTGTGGTGGTTTGCAGGGCGGGCGGGGCCCTAGTTTGAGGCGGTTTGTCCCCCGGGCGGGCGGGTGGACGCGGGGTGGGTAAGCCGGGCGGCGTCCGGGGCTTGCCCACCCTCTGTCCGGGGTGTATATCGGGATGAACTGGCGCAGTGCCCGGGGTTGTCCGGGCCCTGTCCGGGCGGTTACAGGTTCTTGATGGCCGCCATGAGGCAGTCGGCGTCGTAGCCGCGGACGCGGCCCTTGCCGGGGATCTCGACCTTGTCGGGTCGGACCACGCCAGCCGCCCGCAGTGCGTCGCCGATCTCTCCGGCCGGCATGTTCAGGGCGGTGGCCAGCTCGTCGATGTGGATGGCGTGGCGGCCCATCTCGTTCATGACGTGGAGGCAGCTCGCGACGAACGCCCGCTGCTCGTCCGCGAGGGCCTGGTACTCGTAGCGGTTGAGCGCGTCACCGCTGAGGGTGCCGGCGGTGATACGGAGCTGCTTGCCGCGCTCGCAGATCTTTGCGAAGTCGGGCAGGTCGATGACATCGCCGCGCAGGGTGCGGTAGCCGTCCTCGGCTCCCTCGTCGAGGACGAAGATCCCCTTCGAGCTTTCGAGGAGCGCGTGCGGGGTCGCCCCGGCCTTGACGGCTTCCTCGCCGAGGACCATCTCTGAGCTGTTGCGGGTCTTGGTGCGGAACGAGGCCCGCTTGATGCACACGTCGCGGAGCTCGGTCGGGACGCTGCCGGCGTCAGGCCGCTGGGTGATGTAGAGACCCATGCCGAGGACGTAGCGGGTCAGCCGGTTGAAGCGGGCGAAGATGTCGACGAGGGGCGCCTTCGCGGACACCATCCGCGGGTTGTCGGACTCGTCGTCGGGCATGGCCATCTTGGTGACCGCGGCCCCGTCGAGGAGCTCTTGGAGTTCCTCAACGATGAGGAGGACCGGTCCCATGCCGGCCTCGGCAAGCTCGGGGGTGATCTTCCCTTCCGGGACCTTGTGCGGCTCTTTCTCGAACAGCTGGTCCAGCTCAACGCCGCGTGCCTGCATCTCCTCGATCGTCGACGTCATGAGGCCGAAGATCTCGCGGATGGTGTCCGGGTCGGAGCCGGCGATGTAGCGGTGCGCGATCTGCTTCAGGGGCGCCCAGTCGGGTCCGGTCTTCCCGGTGATGACGATGATGCGGACGGTCGGGTCGAGCGCTGCCGCGGCGGCGATGAGCCGGGCGAGGTACGACTTGCCATAGTCCTGCAGGCCACCGATCAGCATCGACGACCAGATCAGCCGCAAGACCTGCCGGGCCTGGCGGGCGTCCATACCGAGGGGGATCCCGTCGCGCCAGAAGTGCCACCGGGGCGCGTCGATGAGCTCGCTGTGCACCTTGGAGCCGGCGAACGGGGTGGGGCTGTCGGCGACCCACAGGCGGACCATGCCCTCGTGGGCGGCTTCGGACGAGTCGGGCTTGCACTCGAGCTGCAGGCCCTTCTTCCGCAGAGCGCTGGCCAGCTCGCCCACCTTGGAGGTGGCCTCGATGGCCTTCATGCCTTCGGGAAGTTCGATGGTGGCTGCCCATCCGGGGCCGTCGGGGCGGATGCCGCCGAGGATGCGGGTCTCAGCGCGCCGGCCTTCGGTGACGATGCCAGCCTTGATGAGGGTGGTGATGAGGTCGTCCGCGCCGCGGACGCCGGAAGGAGCCGCTACCCCGGCCACAGCGAGAGGTGCTGCCGCGACCGGCGTGGTCTGCTCGTCGGCGACGCCGTGGCGGATGCCGTACAGGTACGCGCCGAGCCCGGCGGCGAGGGTGACCCAGAACCCGCCGGAAAGGGTGCCCGCTGTCGTGGCGGTTGCGGCGGTGATCCCCCACATGCCGGTCTTGGTGGAGTAGATGAGGCGGTGCCGCTTGTAGGCCTGGCGGAGATCCGTCTTGCGCTGCTCGAGGGCCGCATGTTCGGCGACGTCCTCGCTGGCTGCGAGCGTCTGCCGCGCGGTGGAGATCATGTGCGGGTAGTCGTCGCGGTACCGGTCGAGCCAGCGGGCGGCGAGGCGTCGGTAGCCGCGGCTGGCGAGCGGCGCGTACAGGTGGTGATCCTTCGCGTGGTCGACGGCAGCCTCCAGCCAGGCGGGCAGGGCGGCCTTCTCGACGGCGGCGGGCTTCTCGACGACGACGCCCTCGAGGGGGGCCGGCGGCTGCTCGGTGACGAGGGTCAGGTGCGGGTGCTCGAAGGCGGTGGACATCTGGCTCAGCCCTCCTTCTTTTCGTTGACGGCGTTCCGGATGCGGCGGGCGTACACGTGGCTACGGCCAAGGAGCTTTGCGACTGCGGGGGCGGAGAACTGGGCTTCGCCGACGAGGGTCAAGTACTCCCGCGCCCGATCGATGTCGGCCTTAGCGAGGGCCTCCGTAGCGTCCCTGCGAGGCGCTCGCCCGGAGGGCTGCTTATCAAGCCCCCCAAGGGCTGTAGGAGTCTGAGGCGGGCGCTGAGGCCCACGCTTGGCGGGACTACCGCCGGGGTCGTCGTCGCCCTTCGGGTCGGTCGGAAACAGCTCACCCAGGAACCGCTCGACGGCGAGTGCTTCGGCGGTGTTGTCGGCGCGAGACATAACTTCGCGGATGGCGTCGCGGGCATCGGCCTGGCCGACGAGAGTGTCCGCAGTAACGGAGACTGGGAGGCCGTGTTGGTTGGTCCAGGCGCGCTCCCATGCCGCGTCCCGGTCGATCTTCCCGAGCGGGTGAGAAATCATGATTCGGCGGTACTCGTTGTACTCGTCCGGGAACGTCTTCCTGCGATCCGCGTCCTGCGCTGCCTCAGCCTTGGCGGTCGCCCGCTCCGCTCGCGCCTTGGCCTTGTCCGCCGCCCGCTCGGCCACGCTCCGGTTGTCGGCAGCGGTTCGCGCCTCGATGAGCTCGCGGACCTCCCACAACACCGGCCCAAAGATCGAAGTGGATGCCAGAGCCCATCCCGCGATGGGACCGAACATCTCGGCACCCTTGGTGCCGTTGATGAGCCCCGCGTACCCGGCAAGACCAAGGGTGAGGATCCAGAACGGCCAACGGACGAAGCCTCGTCGTGCCGCCCACTGCGTGCCCTTGACGCTGGTCCAGGCGAGCAGTTCCAGGAAGAACGGCACCGACAGCAGGTACCAGGCGGGTCCAGTGTCCGGCTGGTCTTCGGCGCGGAGGCCAAGGAAGTAGGCGATCAGCGACGGCAGGGAGGCGAGCAGGCCGAGGACGACGAGGGTGGTGACGAGCTGCTTGAAGGCGACGCCCTTGTCGAGTCGGGCTTCGGTGCGCTTCTCCTTCCGCTCGGTCGCATCGTCGGCCGCGTCGGCCTCAACTGCGGTGAGCTGCTTGAGGAGGCGGGCCTGCTTGACCTGTTCGGCGATCTGCTCGGTCTCGGTTCGGGCCGCGGCGGCCACGGCCTGCTGGGCGAAGGCGGCGGTCTCCGCCTTCAGCCGCTCCGCTTCCGCGCGGGTCTTCTCGGCATCTGCCTCGCGCTCCTCCCAGGAGCGGTATCCGCTGCTCACGGCGTGGTCCTTTCGGGTGTCAGGCGGTTGTGTGGTGGCGGGTGGGGGGGATGCGGTGGCCGTCGAGGAGTACGTCGACTGCGACGGCTGCGGCGACGAGCGTGAAGATCAGGACTCGGGTGCTGGCAGTCGGGGTGATCCCGAACAGCCAGGCGAAGCCGGCGAAGAGGCAGAAGATGCGGGCCTTCGCGATGCTGGCGAGCAGGCCGGGACTCACGACCAACTCCAGGGCTCACCGAGCTTGGCGGCCAGGAGAGCAGAGTCGCCGATCTGGCGGGCCATGGCGGCCCACTTGCGGTCCCAGATCTTCAGCCGATCGGCGGCCCGGTGCAGGGCTGCGCCCATGTGCTGGGCCGTGTTGGCGTTGACCTTGAACGGGTCACCGCCGCCGCAGTTCAGGACCGGGGAGAGCGTCGCCGACTCCTGCGGTGCCGCCTTCTCCAGCTTGGCGCGGAGCTCGGCAACACTTCCGTAGGAGTAGCCGTGCCGAGTGCCGCCGTGCGAGATGGACCAGCCCATGAGGGCCTCCTCGGGATGGATGAGGGCATGACGGTGCCCTCGAAGGTGGTGGGATTGGTTCCTACGTGTTGCCTCGGGCCGCCTTGCGGCGCTCCCGCGCCCGCTTGTCGTTCACGACCCGGCGGGCACGCTCGCAGGTCCTGCAGCCTCTAGCGCCCTTCTTATCGATGAAGAGGTTCGCGCCCTCGAAGGGGTGCCCGCGCTTGCAGTGAGTCTTGCTGGCGATGGGGTGTGTGCCATGCCGTATGGCGTCGAAGGAGTTCTCAGAGGCGGTGCCCCACGCCAGATTGTCGAGCCGGTTGTCTGTGCGAACTCCGTTGAGATGACGCGCCTGATGCCCTGGCTGCGGTTCACCGAGGAAGGCCCTGGCTACCAGTCGGTGCACTTGGTACGTGGACCGGATCCCATGAGAGTCCTTCAGGGAGATCCTCAAGTAGCCGTGCTTGCCAAGGTTCAAGCGCATGAGCCGAGGACCCCGCCTCCACCCCGTTGGGTAGATCCGCTCTTTGCTGAAGATCCGCCCTTCTGAGCTGACGAGATACAGGCCCTCGAATCCGGGGACAGGCAGCCATCTCTCATTTGCCTGCGAGTCGACGGGGGGCTGCTGCAGGGTCATCTGGTCCCCTCCTGGGCCGGGACTGTCCCGGGCTCCCCTCACCGCCCGCGCCTGTCGGGCGGATCGGGCAGCCGGTCAGCGAAGTTCGCGGGCGAGGACTTCGAGGGACTCCGCCTCGCGCTCGTCCTTGCCGATCCTGCGGTTGGTCTTCCAGGCCTGCGGCAGGCTGAGCTTCTCGATGCCGTAGTTGTTGCGCAGCCCCTTCATGGCCAGCTCACGCGACCCCGGCCGCCCGAACTGGACAGCGTGCACCAGCTCGTGCACGACGGTCTCGTCCAGCCAGTGCTGAGGGTGCGAGATCAGACCGCCGGCGTTGATGACGACGAGCGTTCCGGCCGAGTCGAGGGCGGTGATGCCGAGATAGCCGACGGCCGACTCGCTGTACCGGGGACGGCAATCGACCCCAAGGGCCCTCTGTGCGGCCTGCGTCATGACCTCGGGACAGTGCTTCTGGGCGGCCACGACGATTCGGGTCGGGGTCATCCGCTCCCGCATCCGCTGCTGCACCAGCCGGGCGGCCTGCTCGGCGATTTCCTCGACGCGGGCCAGGAGCGGGGCGTACCGGCGGTGTAACTGGTAGCCGGAGACGTCCATCAGGCAGCAGCCTGGGTGCGGAGGGCGTCGAGCTGGTCGACGAGGGACGGGCCGCCGGGGTGGGCGATGTCCAGGGCGTGGGCCCGGGAGCGGACCGCCCGCATCCCGGCCTTGCTGCCGACGAGAGCGGCGGCCAGATACTCGCTGATGGCGCCGGCGTGGATGGAGGCGAGCGCATCCTCGACGGTCATCGAGCTGCGGCGGGCAGTCAGGCTGGTGACGGTGCTGGGCATGGCGGTGGTCCTTCCGGTGGTCAGGCGGGGTGGGGGTGGGGCTAGCTCCAGTCGACAGAGCCGGGCCCGTTGCGCTGCTCGTAGTCCTGCCAGAAGTGGGCGGAGCGCTCCTTGCTCTCGCGGTGGAGCCGCTTGAAGTCGTCCTCCATCTGCTTGTCGAGCCGCTCGTGGAACTCTCGGGACTTACGGTCGGCGCGGGAGTCCTTGCGGGGCGGCTCGGCGCCCTTCGGGTACTTCGGGGTGAACAGGCCCATGACGGTGCTCCTCGGTGGTCAGCGGGCGATGAGGTCGACGCGACCGGCCTCGACGACGACGGCGAGGTGGCAGGTGCCGCACTCCCAGTCGTCCGAGTCGCCCGTGATCGTGAGTTCCATCGGGCTGCCGCAGCAGGTGATCGGGATGCCGTTCGGGACGTCCTCACCGATGCGAAGGTCGGATGCGGCGATGATCTCGGGCATGTCTTGCTCCTTATGGTCAGGTGGCGGGGCAGGGTCAGGTGCTGGTCTTCGCAGTCCTCGGCCCACGACTGGTGGCGGTAGCAGGTGACGCGGTCGTCGGCGTGCATGCCAGCTTCCTCACGCATGTCGTCGGCGTGCAGCGCTGCGGCGAGTTGGGCCTCTTCGGGTGTCTGCTTCATCAGGCACCGTCCGGGCGGGGCATGGCACGGCACTTCTCGGCGTGGGACTGGGCCCAGTCGCGGGCCCTCTCCTCCGCCTGGCTGACGTCGAGCACTTCCTTGTAGGTGCCGTCCCATTCGGATCCGGTGCCGACCCAGTGGCTGAACTCCTCGGAATCCGGGCAGCCGCTGCATGCTGCAGCCGTAGCGAACGGTTCCGGCGGGTTGAGAAAGTTGAGTCGGTGGGTGAGGTCGACGGTGGCGCCACCGACGGTCAGGTAGCGGGCGATGACGCCCTCGGGCCAGGTGGTTTCGGGCATGACGGTGCTCCTCGTTGTTCAGGCAGGGTGTGCTAGCGGGGTGATGACGGGCTTGGCCAGGTCGCGGTGCTGGAGCTCGACCTGCATGCCGCGGCGGGTGAGGCGTCGGGCGAGGTAGTGAGCGACGGTCGCACTCCGGTGCCTACCTCCGACACAACCGACCGCAATGACGATTTGGCTGGCGGACGGGCCTTTTCGGTACGCCTGCACCTGAGCCACCGTCGCCTTCATCAGCGGCCGGATCCCGGGGGTACGCAGGACAGCCAGGCGAACAGGACGGTCAGCCGCAGTCATGTGGCGCAAGCGGGGGTCGACGTGCGGATCCCGAAACGCGTGCCGCAAGTCGAGAGTGATCGTCGCCTCGGGCGGGGTGCCATGACCGTAACCGAAGGACACGACCACGACGTCGACGGCGGGCATCACGCGTACCGGTAGTAGGTCTCGCCGAATGTCCGCTGGAACTCGTGGGCCATCTGGTCGGCCATCTCCTCGGCCACCAGGGCCTCGGGGGACGACAGACCTCCGCCATCATCCGTCAGACGAAGAGCCTGCTTCCGAGCCCGGGCAATCTGCCGGGCCATGGACTTGCGGTCGCCGGGCTTCTCCCACGAGATACGGATCTTGGACATGGGCGTACTCCTCAATGGCTGGGTGGATGATTCAGCGGTTGGTGTGCGGGCCGGCGCCGGTCGCGGAGCCGAGCTGGTCACGCTGGGCGCCAGCGGACTCGGCACGCTGGGCCTGCGCGGCCTGGTAGTCCTGGCTGCAGGTCTGCGCGGTCGCGGGCCGGTCGATGATGCTGTGGCCCGACTGGGCGGAGGCGGCCATCAGGCGGCGCTCAGCTGGCGGACGTGAGAGGCGGCGGCGGAGACGATCCAGGCGACGGCGAGACCGGCCGGGTCACCCGAGGCCTTCGCAGCCGAGACGAGCTCTTCGACCGTCGCGTCCGCCGCAGCCAGCACGGTGCGGGCGATCTCGGGGAGTGCTGCGTCACCGGGCCGGATGGACAGGCCGAGCATCTTGGTGAAGACGTGGCCCTGCCGCATCTCGTAGGCGTCGATGCGGTTCGCGTAGTCGTCGAGGATGGCTCGGCCGTAGCCGACGGGGAGGCGACGCCGGTCGATCTGGGACAGGTACTCCTCGGCGGCGGCCCGGATGAGGCGCTGCTTACCGGAGGAGGTGCGGGCGAACGCGGCGATGGCGTGTCGGGCCCGCCCCGTCTGCGTCATGGTCGGCTGCTCGACGAGCCACGGCTGGCCGGCGCGCTTGATCCCCGCGGCGATCAGGCGCCGGACCGGGGAGGGCTGGGACTGGGCGGCCGGGGCGCTCATCGGACGTCCTCGGCGGCGAGGCGGAGCAGGGCGGACAGGTCGCCGAGGGTGACGCCAGCCAGCAGCGGCAGCAGGGTGTCGAGCGTGTCCTCGACGAGCTGGTCGACCTGCTGACGGGCGACGTACACGCGGCTCTGGGTGTCGACGAGGCGGCGCTCGGCAGCGGTGCGGGCGTCGTGCGTCTCCTGGCTCGGCTCCAGGTACAGGATCCGGTCCCGGTCGCGTTCGGCTTGGGAGGCGGCCGTCTGGAGCGGGGCGATCAGCTTGCTGCTGGCACGGCTGAGGAACAGGCGGGTCAGGCGCTCGCTGGCCGGGGCCTCGACGGGGAAGCCGGTGGTGTCCGCGATGGTGGCAGCGACCTGCAGCAGGTTCTGCGCGGTCGGGGCAAGCTGGCCGAAGCCGTACTTGACCTCGAGGAGCGCGAGACGTTGCGTCTGGGACGGAGCGATCACGAAGGTAGAGTTCACGGAAGCCATCAGGGGTCCCTTCAAAGATCCTGGTGGTCAGGCCCTGGCGTGGGAGTGGAGTCCCTGCCGGGGCCGTTCTGTTTTGTTCTGGACGCGCCGGTGGAGAGGCGCTGTGAAGCCTTCCGGCGGTGGAGCGCCGTCGTCTTCAATAACCTCATTGAAGACCCATCGAGGCGCCATGTCAACGCCCCCATTGAAGATGCCCGAAATCGGCTCTACCCTGAGGCCATGACCGACACCCCTACAGAGGACGCCTCCACGCAGCCACTTGTCGAAAACCTGGCCGAGCGCTTCCGAACCACCCGCGCACGCCGTGCCGAGATTGCCCTGGAAGACCGCAGCCTCAAGGCCATCGAGAAGGAGATCGTGTGGATCCTCTACGAGGGACGCACCTGGAAGCAGGTCGGCGAACTGCTCGGGTTCAGCGGCTCTCGCGCAGAGGCCATTGCCCGCAGTCGGTGAAGTCGTTGTCTGCATGCTTCGAGTCAACGCCGATCGAGCCTGGCTGACGATGCACTGCCGTCGCAGCGAGACTGCCGCGATCATGCAGTGACTGTGCAGGTCGAGAGACACGAGACCGCGAGGGCGACATTGTGGAAGTCATCGACACCTGGACCGGGCGCACCGCCTCCCAGCTGCAGGCCGCGCACCGAATGTCTGGTGAGGCCTTCGCCAGACGCCTCGGTGTTGCACCCCGGACCGTGGCGAGCTGGCACGCGAACCCGGACGTGGTGCCGGTGAACGAAATCCAATCCGCCCTGGACACTCTCCTGGAGAAGGCCCTGCCTCCTGTGCGCTTACGGTTCGCCCGCCTAGCCCAGCCGCCCGGCGACACCACGGCCCAGGCCCTCCGTGTCGCTATTGCCGTGGTCCTCCGCGGTGCCGAGGTACTTCTCGTTCAGCGGCGGGACGGCGGCGATCTTTACTGGCAGTTTCCCGCCGGCGTCGTAAAGCCAGGCGCCGAAGTCGCGGCTGTCGCAGTGAGGGAGACGCGCGCCGAGACGGGCGTGCACTGCACCGTCCGCGAGTCGCTCGGCTCCCGACTGCACCCGGCCACCGGCGTGCAAGCGAACTACGTCCTCTGCGAGTACCTGATGGGCGAGGCCTCGAACCTGGATCCCGCCGAGAACGCGGAGGCAGCGTTCGTGCCCGTCGCCAGCCTGACCCGCTTCATTCCCGCCGACCGGATCTACCGGCCGGTCCTCGATGCCCTAGGGGTAGCTGCATGAGTGAGACGACCGAACAGCCGCCGCGCGTGTCGATGGCGGTCATCGCCGACGGCGACCGGTTCCTGATGATCAGGAGGCGGCAGCGGGAGGGCAAGCTGTCGTGGGCGCTACCCGGCGGCGGCATCGAAGCCGACGAGTCGGCGGAGCAGGCCGCAGTCCGGGAGGTCGCCGAGGAAACCGCGCTCGAGGTCAAGGCCGTGAAGGTCATCGGGGCCCGCATCCACCCGGACACCGGCGCGGATATGACCTACGTGGCGTGCAAGGTCGTCGCCGGCGAAGCGCGAGTCGAGGACGCCGAGGAGCTGGCCGAGGTCGCCTGGGTTTCACTCGACGAGATTCCGGCCTACGTGCCGTGGGGCCTGTACCCGCCCGTACAGGAACACCTGGCCGAGCAGCTGACCGCCTGACCCCGAACGCAAGTGAAGGCCCCCCGCCGTGATCGGCGAGGGGCCTTCGTCATGCCGCGATGCCGCCGGTCTGCCGGGCGAGTTCGATGAGCCGGCAGTGTTCGTACCGGTCGCCGCAGTCTCGGCAGCCAGCCTCGGCGGCGTCGAAGCTGAAGCGGAGGGTGCCACCGCAGGGGCAGATGGCGGTGAGCTGGGCGGAAGGCTGCAGTCCGGCGTGGGCAGTGCAGACGCGCCTCACGTGGCCTATCTCCTTGGCGAACTCTTCGATCGCCGGATGCTGGCGGGTGGCCGCGTCGAGGTTGAAGCGGAGGGTGCCGACAGCGTGGTCGAGACGGTGGGCGAGCCGGCCGCCGCTGCTGGGGGTGGCGTATCCGCGGTCGGCCCAATCGACTACCCACGCTTCGACGGTGGAGACGACTCCGCCGTCGGCGATCAGGGAGAGGGCTTCGAGGCGGACGGGAACGGGGGCGGAGCGGCTGCCGCTGACCCGGGGGCCGTTGCCGCCAGCGCCGGGGGCAAGTCCCGCGGTGAGTTCGGCGTACAGACCAGGCAGGGCGGCGAGGTTGTCGTCGATGCGGCGCTGGCAGGGGTGGCAGCAGTAACGATCGGCCTCGTCGGCGCGGAGGGGGCAATGGCAGACACAGCAGGTGCTCAAGGCGTGCTCCTTGTGCGGCGGTGCGGTCGGTCAGGTGGTGGGGCGGTTCAGCGGCTGGTCGAGGGCGGCGTGCCGGGCGATGACGGCGAGTACGGCGTCTGCTGCGGCGCCGGCGTCGGAGCTGGTGTGGTCGGCCCAGGTGCAGATCGATTCGATGATCTGGCCGCGCAGGCTGGAGTCTGGGGCGGGCAGCAGGCGGAGGACGGTGCGGACGCGGTGCAGGTCGGCTTCGGCATTCGCCGCCCGTTGCCGCTGCTGCTCGTACTCGTCGGCGGTGGGCGCAACGTCGCCGCGTCCGCAGTGCGGGCAGTAGCCGGCGGCCGAGTCGGTCGAGCCGAGGCAATGCCAGACCATCCGGCCAAGCATGAATCGATGCGCAGGGTGCGTTCGCGTTCGGCCGCAAGCGCAAGTCTCGGGTGTGTCGGTCACAGCATCTCTCCTTGGATGGTCACGTCGATGACGGGCTTAAGCAGCCGCCACGCGTCTCCGCGGCCGGGTGGCCTGGCGTGGTCGGAGGTGAGCGGCCGGCCGCGCTCGTCGTTGTCGGCGGCGTTGGCGTAGGGGTTGCCGCGGCGGGCGGCCGGGACAGGGGCTGCTGCGGTGTCGCAGGGTTCGATGTCCCAGCCGGGCTGCCACAGCTCGAGCTGGCCGGTCACGTCTCAGCCTTCACGGCGGCCTGCTCCCGGTTGCTGTACGGCGGTTCGCCGCTCTGCTGCCACCAGCGGCCAGCGTCCTGGTCCCAGTGCTTGGACTCGGGGTGGCGGCCGGCGAGGAGCGTGCACGTCCAGCCGCTCCGCTGGTCGGCGCAGGCGAGAGGTTCGGGCTCGGGCGGCTGTTCGGTCATCGGCTGCTCCCGTCGGGCTGGGCTTCGTCCTCGTCGTCGCCCGGGTCCCAGGTGGCGAGGACGTCGCGGTTGGTGGTGGCCCACGCATAGGTCGGGCAGGGCCAGCGCTGCTCGCACTCGTCGCAGAGGCCGGACGTCATGCCGCCTGTGCTCTGGTCCTTGCTGTGGCCCTGGGCGATCCGGGCGAGCCTGCTGGCGTCGCTGCCGTTGTCGTCCCAGACGATCTCGGTGAAGCCGCCGTGTCCATGAACGTGATCGACGCTGAGCTGTCCCCGGTCCCAGAAGACGACCGAGGGGTGTTCGCCCCGCCAGCGGACGGACGCGGCGCCGTCGGGCCACAGGACACCGTCGGCGACGATGCCATCGCCGGAGACCCCGGTGACGTCGTGGTGGCGGAGGAGATGGAAGCGGCGGGACTCGGTCATCGGTGGCTCCTGCGGTAGAGGGTGCGGGTGAGGCTGTACAGGGCGCAGACGGCGATCGAGGCGAGGCACCAGCCGGCGGCCACGGCGAGGACGATCACGGCTCCTCCTTGAGGCTGCGGATGCGGGGCGCGGGCGAGCGTGGCGGCGGCGGGTCGTTGCGGGTCCGCCAGGCCTGCACGGTGGTGACCGGCTGGGTGACGAGCAGCAGCAGGATCTGCACTGCGTACACCGGCTGCGCAGCCCACCAGCGCCAGCTTCGGCGGCCTACGGGCGGCTGCTGCCAGACGAGGCGGTCGGCCCACTCGGTGAGACGGCGGGCGGGCTGCCAGAGACCGAGGATGTAGCCGATGACCAGGGCCGCGACGACGAGTTGCGTGGTGCTCATGCTCCGGCCTCCTCGGCGGTCCACCGCGCGTTGGCAATGGCGTCATCCGTGCTGGTCCACCGGTGGTGGTGGCTGCCGTGCGCGGCCCCGCAGAGACCGCAGAGCGCTTCGCCAGTCGGCGCCTGTCCGGCGGTCTGTCGGGCCACGTCGCGGAGCCCGGCAATGACCTCCTCCACGCGGTCGAGCGGTACGTACACGGTGGCCGTCCAGCAGCCGGTTGCGGTGAACTCCAGTACGCGGGTGCCGTCGCGGAGGGTGGCCGACGTGATCGCGAGGGTGCTGCGGTCATGGTCGGTGTACTCGAAGCTGCTCACGGTCTGCTCCTTGATCGGTGGGATGCTCGGTGGAGGCCGGCCCGCAGGTCGAGTGCGGGCCGGCGCTCGGGGTCAGTAGGCAGCGGTTCCCCAACGGCAGCCGATGCACAGCCAGGCCAGGAACGGGCGCTCGACGGTCGGGTGGCCGAGGTCGAAGGCGGTGGTGCCGCACTCGGGGCACTCGTCGGGCGCGTCCTCGGTGGGCTGCTCGTCAGGCATTCGGTGCCTCCGGAGCGGCCGGCGGGTCGATGTCCAGGGCGGCAAGCACCGCGTTGAGGACGGTGTCCGGATCGGCGCCCTCCTCGCCTGCCGCGCCCTCGATGGCGTGCCAGGCGGCATGGTGCTCCAGCTCGGTCAGGCGACGGTGCGGGGTGGCGGTGGCGTAGGTGCTGTGCCGGTAAAGCTGGATGCCGGTGCCCTTGCCGTCGGCCAGGAGGTGCCAGCGGCTATGCGCGAAGGCCCACGTCAGCACCACGTCGGGCGCTTCGTCGGCCGGGTCGTCGTCCGCGTGCCAGCTGTGCTCGTCGCTGATGTAGGCGACGGCCGCGTGGTGCTTCGCGGTGTCGAGATCCGCGTACAGGGTGAAGCCGTCCCAGGTGTCTACGTCCTCCCACCAGGCCTGCCAGCCGGTCGCGACGGCAGTGAGCTTGGGCGGGGCGGTGCGGTAGTCGATCGGGGTGGGCGCGGGCGTGGTCATGGTGGGTCTCCTTCGGTGTGCGCGAGGCCGGACGAACCGGGGCGGGGTGGTCAGCGTTCGCCGGGGAGACGGCGGTCGGCCTTGAAGCTGAGGCGGCCACCGATGGCCAGGGGTGCGGAGTGGCGCTGGTCGGTGTGGCCTTCGGGGAGGTCGCATCGGGCGGTGCCGTGGATGGGGCGGGCGCCGCACGGAGGTTCGGGCTGCTGCTGTTCGGGCAGGTCGGTCACGTCGGGCCTTTCGGTCGGTTGCGGCGGCGGACTGTCCTGCGCGGCCCCTGAGGGCCGTTCTGAGGGTCTAGTGAACCCCGGACGCCTTCTCGGCTAGTTCGGCCGCGAGACGGGCTTCTGTGGCTCCCTGGGGCCTGTTGTGTCGGCTACCGGGGGTATCAGTCCACGTTTGCGGGCTACGCGGACTGCTGCGGCCCGGCGTTCGTCGCGATCCATCCAGGCGACGTCCAACCGCTTGTAGGCCTCGGAGAGGCGGGCTGCGGCCTGTTCGCGACGGATGCCGAGGCGGGCGGCGACGACGGTGAGGGTGGCTCCGTCGGCGGCGGCTTCGAGGACGGCGGCCTGGGGGCGGGTCAGCGGCATCCGCGGCGGGCCGCTCATTGCCGGCCTGCCGCTTCGGCGTTGGTGCGGTACTCGACGGGCCACATGGGCGTCTTGCCGACGCCGGGGCAGTCCTCGGCGGTGGGGAATGCCGGGCGGTGCTTGCCCATCACTCCCGCTGCGGTCATGGCCCGGTCCTGCGTGCACCAGGAGCACCAGCCGCGAGGGCGGGCGGGCCGGGGGACCTCGGGGTAGACGATGCGGTACGTCGGGTGGTCTGTGACTGTCCGGCGTTCGCCTTCGACGCGGAGGCGGAGGTGCGGGCCACGGGTGCCGAGGATGACGGCGGGCTTGCCGCCGTAGGTCACGTGCATGCCATGTCGGGCGGGGACGCCGTAGTTACGGCGGATCCATTCCATGCTGCTGGTCATCGAGATCTCCGTTCGTGAGAGTCTTTCGGTGCGGACGCCCTCGCTTTCCTCGAGGGCGTCCGCACTGCTGTCAGGCGGGTTGACCGGTGGAGTCGAGTCGGTGGTAGTGGCTGATCCCGTCCCGGCCGGGCCGACGAAGTCCGCGCCGGCATACGTTCGGGTGGTCGGCCAGCAGTTCGGGTGTGCAGGGCACCCACGGGCCGGGGGCTGGCGGGCCGTCGAGGATCGCAAGGATGGCCATGCCGAGGTCCCAGGCGTCGGGCTCGTCCACGAGGTCGACCTGGGCGAGCAGGTTGCGGATGGCGGTGTGTCGTTCGGTGGTGGCTTCGGCGTGGAGGCGGAGGCGTTCGAGCTCGGTCATCAGGCGGCCTTTCGGGTGCGGAGGGCGGCGACGAGTGCGGCGCGGTGTCGGGCGGCGGTGGCGGGGCGGGTTCGGGGTCGGAGGATGGTTGCGGGTTGACGTCGGCTGCCGATGCAGGGCGTGCGGTTGGGGTCGCCGGGGATTCGGTGGACTCGGAGGGTGCCGTCGGCGTTGATGGCCCAGGGCTGGTTGCACCAGACGCAGTGGCCGCGGGGTGTCAGGTCGGGTGTGGAGGGTCGGGGGCCGCCGAAGGTTCCGTCGGGCCACTCCTCGGCAAGGAGCGCGTCGAGGGCGGTCACCGGTCGGCTTCGGTCGTCTCGTGGCCCTCCACGGAGCCCCCGCACCGGCCGCACTGGATGTGCTCGCCGACGTACTTGGTGCACCGGGCCGCCGCTGCTACGGCTTCCCCGACAGCGAAGGCGGATTCGAAGCAGCGGGCGCAGTGCCGGTCGCCGCAGGGCTGGCCCTTGTGGTGGGCGTCGGCAAGTCGGTCGAGTTCGGCGCGGATCTCCGGGTTCTTTACGATGCCGTCGGCGATCCAGAAGGCGAGCTTCCAGGTGTCAACGCTCAGGTTGATCTCTTGGGCGAGGAGGTGCTTGAGGCGGTCGTCGGCAGGCGGGTAGTCGGTCATGCGGCTGTCTCCTCAGCTTCGGTGTAGCGGGCGGGGTGGACGTCGTCGCGGCGGCGGCCGTTGTCGTGGCAGGGGTAGGTCTGGGGCACCTGGCAGGTGGTGCAGCAGGCGGTGGCGGTGGCCCAGGCGGCGAGGCGGGCGGGGCAGGGGGCGGTTTTGGTGTGGCGGCCGGAGATCGTCGTGCAACGCGCCTTCTCGGGGGCGCTGCAGTGGGGGCAGCGGTGGTCGTAGGCGGGGTGCCGGGGGCGGCCGGGGCGGAGGCTGGCGGGCATCGGGGCCGAGCGGGGCTGGGTCATCGCATGGCCTCGCTGGTGCGGTTGGGCCCGTATCCGAGCCACGTCGAGCGGCTGGGGTCGAGGGGCCGGCCCAGGTCCTCCGCCGCCGTCTTCACAAGGTGGTCCATCGCGGCTCGCCGGTCTGCGGGGGCGCGTTCGCCGTTGTGGATGTCGGCGAGGATCGGCCGAAGGGGGTAGGCCTCGATACGGATAGCGCCGCGGGTGCTGAGGACTGCGTGGCGGTCGCCGTAGTGGAGCCAGTCGGCTCCGTCGAGACTCTTCATGCGGGCGATGACGTCGATGCTGTTGCCGAGGGTCGTGCCGCCTGTGGTCCAGGCGTACCAGAAGCGGACGCTGCCGTTGGGGCGGTGGAAGAACATCCACAGGAAGGTCTGGGGCTCGAAGCCGTCGGCGATGCCGGAAGCGACGGCCTTCTCGACGGGGGTGGCGTTCGTGCTCGGGGTGAGCAGGGTGCTGGTCATGCGGTCTCCTGTTCGGGTTCGACGATCTCGGCGTCGGGGATGTCGGTGGTCACGGAGCCACTTCGAGGCATTCGGTGTCGGGCGGGCGCCAGCCGGCGTCCAGGAGTCGGGCGACGATCCGGCGGGCCGTCTCCTCGGGGGTGCCATCGCCGAACCCCGGGAAAGCCAGCGGGTTCTGGGCTCGGCCCTTCTGGACGGCGAGGACTGCGCTGACGTGAGCAGTGATCCACTGCTCTGCGACCTCGAGGCCGTTGCCGCCGCCCTCGTAGCTGAGGCGGGCCAGCTCGCAGGCGACTACGGCCATCCGCGGGTCGTCGGCCTTCATGCGGCACCTCGTCGGCTGGGGCCGTCCATGCCGATGACGGTGGTCATCTGCCGGAGCCGGTCGGTGATCCGGGCGCCGAGGGTGGTGGTGAGGTCGGGACCCTGCCGAGCACCCTTCTCGTCGCGGGAGTCCGCTTCGAGGTTGCTGGTGATGATCGTCGGCAGCGATTCGTTGTAGCGCTCGTTCAGCAGCCGGTACGTGGCTTCCTCGGTGAACTCGGTGATCTTCTCGGTGCCGAGGTCGTCGATGAGGAGCAGCGGGATTCGCTTCAGCCGCTTCACTTCGTACTCGGTGCCGCGTTCGCTGCCGCCCGGCCGGAGCAGGGCGTACATGTCCGGCGCGGTGACGGCGATGAACTCGTACTTCTCCGGCCCGGCGTCCGCGATCAGCCGGAGTGCACCGTAGGCCTCGTGGGTCTTGCCGGTACCGAAGGAGCCGGTGAGGAGCAGGAAGCCGGCGGACCGGGGTTCCGTCGCGGCCCGGTGGGCCCAGTCGCGGACACCGGGGTTGCTGCTGGTGGCGCCCTGGTAGCGGTAGGGGGTCGCCGCTTCCCAGCGCTTCAGCGCCCACTCGGCTCGCCGCTGGCGGTGAAACTCGGGATCACCGGGTTCGTTGGTCGGCCTGTCCACGATGGGACCTCCTTCGACGGGCGGGATGCCGCGGGCCTCGAGGGCGGCGGCGATACGGCGGGCGATGCGCTCGGCACCGGCCTCGCCGAGGCTCATTGGCTCGGTCATGCTCCGAATCCCTTGTGGTAGTTGGCTTTCGGGTTGGGCTGGAACGGGCGGTGCTTCTGACTGCCGACGACATGGAGGTCGGGCTGGCCGGCCGGGGCCTCGGGGTACTCGTCGTGGTAGCGCTCGTTGGCGAGCCAGTTCGCGGGGTAGCTCGTGTACTGGGGGTCCTTGCCAGCGACGGATCGGGCGTAGTTCCGGGCTGCCGTGACGATGAGCGTGGGGTTGACGCCCTTTCGCATGGCTTCGATCCAGCGCTCCTGGGCCTTGCCCCTGTTGATCCTCTTCGGGTAGGTCAGCCAGAACGCGCCGAAGGCTTCGAGTTGCTCGGCCGGTCGCGAGGAGGTTTCCTCCTCTTCCCCCTCCTTCAGAGGGGAAAGAGGAGTAGGGGTCCCGGAATCCCTGACACTGACGTCCCGGATTTCCTGACACTGAGATCCGTCAGTGTCAGCGAATCCCTGACACTGACCTTCGTTCTCAGTGTCAGGAGTTTCGGGACACTGGACAGCGTCAGCGTCAGGGATTCCGGGACTCTGAGAATGGTCAGTGTCCCGATTTTCGGGACCCTGAGAAGGGGGCTCAGTGTCCGCGATTTCCTGACACTGACTGTCGGGGAATTTGGGGATCTCGTACTTCGCGGTGCCGTTCTTTTGTCCGGCCGACAACTTCGTCAGCGCACCCTTGGTGATGAGGGACTTGATCACGGCGTACAGCTGGGATCGGCTGACCTTGGCGCCGCGGAGTACCTCGGGCCGTTCGACGCTGTTCCAGGTGATCCGGGTGTCGTCGTTGGCGTCCTCCGCCAGCGTGACGAGGAGCAGCTTCTCCCGGTGAGTCAGTGCCTCGGGCGCGCTCAGGAGCACGTCGACCATCAGGCGGATTCCCACGGGCGTCTTCTCTCTGGCTGGCTGGTGCGGGTGGGATGCCGCGGTCAGGCGGCGGCGGCGCGGTTGCGGATCCGGTGGACGGTCCGCGGGGTGCACCTGACGTGTTCGGCGATCAGGCGGGCGGAGAGGCCGCGGTCGGTGAGGGATCGGACGACGATCGCGCGTTCCCTTGGGGTCAGCCGAGCGGGCGGGTCGCCGGTGACGGCTCGCACAACAGCGCTCTCGTCCGGCGTGGCAGGCACGTACTTGAGCCGGTCACACTCCCGGCAGTAGGCCCAGCCGTTGGGCAGGCGGCGCAGGTGCTCGGGGAACGGGTGGCTGTGCTTGCAGGTCGGGCGGGTGGCCCGCCACGGGACGCCCATCAGGCGGCCTTTCGCACGTCGGGAGCGGTCTGCTTCTGCCGGTAGATGGAGAGGGCTCGCTGGAGGCCGTCGCGGGTGACGCCGAGACGTTCGGCGATCTGCTCTCGGGAGTAGCCCAGCCGCTCGAGTTCGAAGCAGTCCTCGGAGCGGGAGATATAGCCGGGGATCCGATCCGTGGCGGGTTCGAAGGCAGGGTCGTCGAAGTCCTCGACGTCCCAGTAATCCGGCCCGGCCCACTGCTCGCGTCGTGCCCTGCGCAGGTTGCGCACCGAGGTTCCACGCCGGTGCGCCAGTGCGGTGTAGCCGGCCTCGATACGTAGAGCCAGTTCACGGCGGATGGTCACGGCATGCCCGTTGACGAGATAGCTGGCCGTGGACTCTTCGATTTCGGCTGCGGCAGCAATCGCCTTCAGGGTGTGCCCGGCGGCGAAGAGGGCTCGGATGCGCCGGATAGAGCCGAGGGCGGCCACGGACCGAGTGGTATCGATTGCCTGGCCGGGGCGGATGGCGAGGATTGCGGTGGCGGTGCTGCTGCGCAGGCGGCCGTTTCGGCCGCTGGTGATGTTGGAGAGTGTGCTGCGCGGTACGCCGAGGGTGTCGGCGATCGCGGTGTAGGCGGCACCTGCCTGACGAAGTTTCTTGAGGTGTGCGCGGACAGGGGCGGCATCGATCAGAAGCGGGCGGCCTGTGGCCTTGAGGAGAAGGCGACGCTTGGTGTAGGCGTGCTCAGCTGCGCGGCATGGCTGGCAGTAGCAGCGGCCTGCTCCGCTGCGGTGGTTGCCGCGGGCTCGGGCGTAGGTGCCGTGAGGCGGGAGCGTCTTGCTGGTCATCGGTCTTCCTCCGTCCGCTGGTGCGGAAGCTGGGCCTGGAATTCGGCGGTGATGATCTGGGCGAACTTGCGGGCGATGTCGGCCCGCTCGGCCTGTTCGGCTTCGCGCCGGGCTTTGACGGCCTCGAGGTCGGCGGCGACCTGCTTGGCGCGGGCGGCCTCACTGGCGGTGCGGTCCCACAGGTCCTGCTCGCTGGTCCCGAGGGACCGCCAGGCGGCCCACCAGGTGGCGGCGGCTATGTCGAAGGCGAGCCAGGCGGCGGCGCCCCACCACAGCCAGCTCATGCGGCGGCGCTCCGTCGTGCGAGCCGGTCGGCTTCTCGCTTGGCGGCTATCTCGTGACCGCGGTCGGTGAGCCGCCAGACGCGGATCTCGTGCGCCTTGGTGCTGGGCAGATCGGACGGGACGCGTTCGCCGGTCTTCTCGATGATCCCGCCGTGGCTCAGACCGTTGATCGCCGCGCCGACGAACCCGCGGCCCATCTCGGGGAGGAACTGCCGAACGTCGTTGCAAGAGAAGGTGGAGTAGATGGTGCCGAAGTGCAGGACAGCCTGCTGGACGATGAACGTGTCCCAGGAGGACTGCTGACGGATCGTGGCGAGGAGAACGTCCTTCTCGGCGGAGGCGAGGCGTTCGGCGACTGTGAGGCGACGGACCATGGCGATGTCCTTCCGAATCTGCTGTCCTGGGTGGTGGCCGGCCTCGATTCCCGCGAGGCCGGCCGAGTTCTGCTACGGCTGGGCGGCGGGTTCCGGTGCGGCGCTCAGCCAGGCGAGGAGCGGGCTGGCGATGTCACGGGCACCGTTGGGGCGGTCGATGACCTTGCGGTTGAGGGCGGGGCAGCGGGACTTGAGGACTTCGAGGCGGTTGTCGATGTCCATGGCCACGGCAACGTCGAACTCGTACTCGATGCCCTTGCGCTGCTCGGGCCGCATGCCGACTTGCTGAGGCTTGCCGCCCTCCAGCACCCACTCGGTGTAGGAGCGCATCGAGCAGACGACGTGGCCGGGGTAGGCGAGGATCGCGGCGACCATGTCGTTCTGGATCGGCGTGCCGTCCTTCCAGCCAGCGAACTTGTTGCCGCCGTACTTGCTGCTGGCCCGCTCGACCTGGGCAAGGGTGCCGTCGGTGCCCTTCCAGAAGTGGGAGAGGCTGTCGACGAACACGGTGGGATAGCCCGCCTGGGCGGCGGAGTCGAGGACTCGGGCCAAGTCGCGTGGGTCGTAGCGGTCCATGGAGACCGTGTCGAAGCGGATCCCCTGGTGGCCGGCGTAGAGGTTGGAGGCTCCCGCTTCGGTGTCGACCACCGCGAAGGTGGCGCCTTCAGACAGGCCGTGGCAGATACTGAGGCCAGTCCAGGTCTTGCCGGCGCCGGACAGACCCTGGATGGACAGGCGAGCCTTGCGGCCTACCTTGCTCGCGGGCCGAAACGGGGACTGCTCGGGGGTGGCGTCCTGCTGCACGGGACGGGCTGTGCGGACGGGCGGGGGAAGCTGGGACACGATGGCTCCTAGGCGTACTGGCGCTCGATGTACGGCGGCAGCGAGATGACGGTGGAGGTCTCGGAGTAGGCGGGCCAGTGGCCGGTCTCTCGGCCGTAGAGGTAGCGGCCCGCGGCGAGGTGGGTGTCGCGCTGTCCGGCGTACCGGGCGACGGGGTCGAGTTCGGCGACCTGGACCAGGTACGGCGGCTGCTTCTCCTGGAAGATGAACTTGAAGGACGCGCCTTCGGGAAGCAGGCCCAGCTCGTAGGCTCCGCGCCGGTAGACGTGCTCCTGGATGTGGTACTTGAGCTCGTAGACGGTCTTGCTGAGCTTGTCCGGGTGGACGGACGTCGTCGTCTTGTAGTCGGCGATCAAGTCGGAGCGGAGCCAGTCGAAGCGGCTGCGCCACCAGATCTGCCCGTCGGTCCAGAAGATCGACTGCTCGGCGGCTCCGGAATCCGGCGTGAGGATCTCGGATGCTTCCGGGTCCGCGGCGAGCGCTTCGGCCATGTCGCAGATCTGCTGGTGGGCAGCCCGCTTGAGAGGGATCCCGCCGGCTTCCCGTATGGCGGCGACCTTGGCCTTGATCTCCTTCGTGTTCCAGAGGTCGGCGTCCACGACGACCAGCTCAGGCCCGTCGCCGAGGATGACGGTGTGAGCCGCGGTCCCGAACTCGAACGCCGACTTGAACGGCTGCGGGTGGTCGAGGAGGTGGGCGTAGCGGGCGGGACAGTCGGCGAGGAGCTTGGCGCCGGAAGCGGAGAGGCTGCCGCCGGGGACCGGGTCGGAGTGGTACAGCTCGGCAGAGATGTCGTACAGGCCTGGTTCGATCTCGGCGGTCGCGGTCACTTCTTGCTGGCCTTCTCGACGCAGCCCTCGCAGAGCAGCGGGCCGAACTCCCGGGAGAAGGGGCCGTTCTCGTCGCGGCAGTCGTGGCAGGCGACCAGGCTGCCGGTCATCGGCTCGAGGTCGAGACCGATGATGCGGGTGCTGCCCTGTCCGAGCAGGTTGTCGATGCGGTAGAGCGCGGCGACTTCGAAGGGCCGGCTGGCGTCGGTGCCGAGGAGGTACTGGAGGCGGCCTTCGAAGCTGTCGCCGCTGGCTACGCGGTCGCGGATGTCGTCGAGGAGCGCGACGAGCTGGTCGCGGGTCATCTGCTGCATGTCGTGTCCTAGGGATGGGTCGGCCGCCGCCCCGCGGGGGGAGGTGAGGCGGCGGCCGTGGCCGGAGCGGTTGGGGTGCGCTCGACGGCCGGCTGGGTGGTGGTGGGGTCCGCGCCCTCGACCTCGTGGCATTCGAGGTGCGCGGACCAGATCAGAGGCCCGGGACGTGAGCTGGGCCGGCCGCGGCGAGCGGCGACTGGTGGAGCGGAAGGACCGGGATCGGCTGCGCTGCGGTCACCGCGGGGTGAGCGGTCAGGGAGGACACGGCGGTGGTGTTCTGTCGCGTGGCCTCGACCGCGACGAGGAGCTGGTCCTCGAGCCGACTGGCCTTCGCGTTCGCTGCGTCCCGGGCTTCCGTGGCCTCGGCGAGCCGCTGCCGCAGGAGCCGGATCCCGGCCTCCGCCTTGGCGAGCTGGTGCTCGAGGACCGGGATACGGTCTATGGCCCGGTGCTGACCCCGCGGGCGGGCTATGAGGATGCTCATGCCGCCTCGTTCAGGCCGAGGGCCTTCTCGAGGGCCGCGTTCTCCTCGCGGAGCAGGGCGACCTCGGCCAGCAGCTCGGCAACGAAGGAGGGCGAGTCCTTCAGCCAGCGGGCGACGGCGTTGTCGACATCGACGATGCAGTCCGGGTCGTACTCGGTGCGGCCGACGGCGAGCTCGGTGCCGGTCTTCATCGACGACCACTTCTCCTTGGGCCGCGAGTCCCGGAACTTCAGGTCGCCGTAGACCGGGGTGTCGTGGCAGGGGTCGAGAAGTTCGTCGCCCTGACAGTCAGACGGGTGGGCGGCGGTGAGGATGTATTGGCGGCCGGAGTGGTCGGTGACCAGCTGGGGGCCGCCGCCGTTGCGGGTGCCGATCCAGCGCCACGGCGGTGCGGGCACCGCTTCGAGTGCGGCCTGCATCTCGGCTAGCCGACTCTGCGCCATCGGGATGGGCTGGGTTTGGCAGGTGCACGGTGCGGTGTCGCAGCAGGCGCCAGGGGCGAGAGGTACGTCGATCACTTCGCCACCGCCTTCGCGGCGTCCTGGCGGGCGAACTCGCGATCGATCCAGGCCTGCGGGTTGAATCCGAGCGCCTCGGCCACACCGAACGGGTCCGTCAGCTCCGGCATCTCGCCCTCCTCGGCGAGCTCCTCGACGAACGCGACGACACCCTCCGGGTCGACTTCGACGAGGCGAGCCAGCAGCCGGTGCACGCACCAGGCGGCGGCAGTGCCCGAAGCCCGCTCCCACATCGTCGACGGCGTGACGTCCTTCGCGACGCGCATGCCGATCGTGATGTGGGCGTTGAGGGCGAACTCGTGCAGGTCGCGGATCGGGTCGGTGGTCGTGGTCTCAGACACGGTTCCCCCTGAGGTAGTGGCGCCCGGCGAGGGCGATGGCGGCGAAGAACAGGCCCGCGAGGGCATCCAGGGCGAGAATCCGGCCGGTGCTCACGACGCCTCCCCGTAGAACTCGTCGGGGATCTCGATGAACCCGTCGAGGGCCGAGGCCCGCGTCGCCGGGTCCGTCACCCACGCGGGGGCTTCGCGGCGCGTCAGCCCCAGCGAGCGGAGCAGCGGGCCAGCTATCGGAACCGGTACGACCGGCAGGTTCGACAGCAGCGCCGACATGACCACCGTCTCCGTGCGCATCGCGGTCATGACGCCACCGCCGTAAGCAGCCGCAGGAACAACTGGCGCCGACTACGGCAGGCGACACACACGCAGCCACCGTCATGCCGCAGCGCGTCCATCGCACGTTCCGCAGCCAGCCGGCGAAGCATTGCCGCCTCGGCCTCCGGCAACATCAGCCGCGTCCGCATGCCCTCATGGGGCCAGCCGAGGCTCATGCTGCTTCCCCCCAGTTCGTGGCCCGCTGGCGGGCGATGTGCTGGTCCAGTCGGTACTCGCGGAGGACGGCTTCCGACCACTCCGCGGGCGGGCCGAACAGCTTCCGGAACTCGACGTCAGCCGCGGCAAGCGCGTCCTGCACGAGGTCCGCTGCGGGACGGGGCTCCATCGGGGCGCTCACGACGCCACTCCTGTGCCCGGCAGGCAGTTGCGGTAGGCGCAGCCCGGGACGGTGTACCGGCTGTCGGCGTCGAGGTCGAGGAGCTGGTGTCGCTGCTCCAGCAAGGCGCCGGCGCGCAGCCGCTCGGCCGCGGCCCGCTTCAGGGCGACCATCTGCAGGTCGGCTGCCAGCTCGGCGAGAGGCACGTCCAGGCGGGCGATCTCGGGCGTCGGGAGGAGGTCAGCCACGGGACTCACCGCGCAGCGACATCAGGAGGCCGATCGCGAAGTTGATGCCGTCAGCACGCTCGGCCAGCGGTGCGAAGCGGTAGACCTCAACCAGTCGGGCCTCAGCCTCGGCCAGCACCTCGGCGCGGTAGGCGTCGAGCTGCTCTTCCGGCGTCTCGTCGCTGACCGAACCGTTCTCGGCGGCACGCAGGCCGTGCAGGATGTCGTTGCGGGCGCTCATGACAGCACCGCCGTCGACTGCCGCAGCGCCGTCGCGGACAGGACCTTGTCGGCCGCCGCGTACTGGCCGAGCAGCGTCTCGCGGTCACCCTGATCCTCGACCGAGAGCAGCGGGCCGCGGAGCAGCTTCAGACCACGCTCGGCATCGAACATTGCGACCGCAGCCTCGATGTGGGCGGAAGGCCGCCGGGTCGCCGAGAACAGGGCTACGGAGAGGGGCGCAGCCGCAGGGGCCGCGGGCTTCGGGCGCTGGGAGGGGATCAGGTCAGCGACCCGATCGGGCATCATGTGGGTCATGGGGTCCTCTTCTCCTTGCATGTACGTGCAGGTGAGGGGCGGAACTTCGTAGGCCCTGGCCGGCGGTGTAAGGCCCGGCGGTCAGGGCCGCATAGCCGCTCTAGGCGGCGGACTTGGCCCGGCTCTTGTGGGCCGACTTGTGCGGAACCCCGGCGACGATGTCGCGGATGTTCTGCGCACTCCATCGCTTGAACTTGCCGAGCCGGGTGTGCTGGATCCGGTCGGCGCCCGCAGCGCGATTCAGCCAGCGAGCGCTCATCCGGGTGTACTGGCTGGCTTCGTGGACCTCGTACAGCCGGTGATCCTGCAGGGGCGGAAGCTCTTCGATGGAGAGCAGTAGCCCGGTGTGGGGCGTGGTCACGTGTCCTCCTTGAGGATTGCCTTGAGTGGGACGGCGAGTGCCGTTGCGATGAGCTGCAACGTCGAGGGAGACGCGCCGCGATCTCCGGTTTCGATCCGAGAAAGGAAAGGCCTGGTCAGGCCTGTTCTTCGTTCGAGTTCCCGCAGGCCGCAGCCGCTCCTCTCCCGTATTACCCGGATCGCAACTCCGTTGGGCTTCATCGATACTTACGTTAGACATTGGATCGACTTCACGCAAGCGGTTCGCCGCATAGAAACGACTTGAATCGACATTGGATAGACTTTGGGGGCGTGAAGCGGCGCGTAAGGGCGCGAAAGGCAACCGCCATTGGCACATGCGCACTCTTAAGCGCAGGTCAAAAGGCCTGAACCAACCACGCGCGGTTGCCGACTCGTGAGGCATCATGAGCGCATGGATCGTGACTGGAAACGACTCGGCCGAGCCATCAAGGCGCAGCGTGACCACCTAGGTCTGGCCCGTCAGGACGACCTCGCCGCAGCAGCGGGAGTGAACCGGCAAACCATCCAGTCCCTTGAGGCCGGCAAGGAACGCACGCGTATGCCCGCCTCCATCAGCAAGGTGGAGAAGGCTCTGTCGTGGGAGCCGGGAACCGCCGCCCGCATCCTCTCCGAACCGTCCAGCGAGGGACCGGCCCCACGCTTCGCCGAAGGCATGCCTCTACGAGTCGCACAGGAGCTGTCCGACGGGCAGGTCTTCGAGACGGAGGTTCTCGACCTCACGCTCCCTGGATCCAAGTCCCGGCTTGTCGTGGTCTTCAAGCACGACAGCGAAGCAGCGGACATGGCTCCCAGTGAGCTGCGAGCGGCCCTTCGCGAGTGGACTCGCATCCAGCGGGCCCTTCGTCAGATCACCGCCGGCGACGAAGCCGACGAGGCCTAGCAGATCTCTCCACCATTTCTGACGCGATGCTCCACACTTCACCTAACTGTGTGACATCGTTTGGCTACCTGCGAGGGGGGCTACCGCGTCAGGTGATGTGAGGGGGCCGCATGTTGGTCCGCGTGATCCGGGTTGCCGCCATGCCCGGTGGGCTGTCGCTCGTCATTGACGATCAGCCTGATTGCCCAGTCGTCTGGGTCCTCAAGGAGGACTACAGTGCCGCCGCTGCGAGCATGCTCGAGGCCGCGATGAACGTGTCCGTTTGGTATTGGGACCGCAAGCCTTCCGTGTCCCGAGCTAATCTTCGGGCGGTGTAGTCACCGGGCCGCCATACCTGTTGCAGTCTCGGGATGGGCCGCCCACCAACTACCGAGGGGTGCCATGGCGTATGCAGAGAAGCGCGGTACGGGGAAAACCCCGTGGCGCGCCCGCTACAAGCGGCCGGACGGGACGCTGGGCTCCGAGCCTGGGTTCCGGACCAAGAAGGCCGCGGAGGAATGGGGAGAGGACCAGGAGGCCGCCATCAGGGCAGGCCGCTGGCAGGACCCCGAGAGGGCGCGAACTCCCTTCGCCGAGTTCGTGCCGATCTGGATGGCCGCACAGAAGGCGGCGCCAGCCACCACCATCAAGCGTCAACGTCTGCTCACCCGACATCTGATCCCCGGCTTCGGCACCACGAAGCTATGCGAGATCAACATCTTCACGGCGCGCGCCTGGGGCAACAAGCAGACCTGTGCGCAATCCACCGTGGGTCACGCCCTGACTCTGCTCAGCATGATCCTCACGGGGGCCGCCGACGCCGGGTACCTACTGGCCAATCCCATGTACGGCCGCCGCCGGCAGAGCGACCGCGCCGTCCATGACGTGACACAGCAGCAAGGCGCCGTCGGTCACGTAGAAGATGACGACGAAGAGGTCTGGGCCCAGCCCGAGGACGCGTACCAGCTGTACCAACGAATGGGCGGCGTCGAAGGCTTGATGGTGCTGACGGCCTGCTACACGGGCCTGCGCTGGGGTGAACTTGCGGGGCTTCATCGCAGCAACGTCCTCCTCAAGCGCACGGACGAGCTTGATGGGAAGCCCTTTGAGCGGATCGTGTTCCGGATCGACCCCAAGGTCGGTGCCCTCCATGAGGTGGAGTTCGCCCTCGACGAGGCGGACCTGAAGCGCTGGCATGAGGCGGAAGATGCCCGCCTGGTCGCGTGCCAGGAGAAGGAGTGGAAGGCGAAGCGCCGCAAGGAACCAAAAGGCCAGGTCCGGCTGTACTTGGGGCCGCCGAAGAACAGGACGTCGAGCCGGGAGGTCGACCTGCCGCCGTTCCTCGCGCAGCTCTGGGAAGAGCACTTGAAGGAGTGGCCGCACGAGTACGTCTTCAGCACCCCCGGCACAGAGGGAGCATGGTGGCGACGCGGGAACTACAGCCGCGTTCTTCGGCCTGCAGCTGACGGACGCGAGGCCATCCCTAGGAAACGCGGGTACGCCGGCCGGGGCGGATGGGAGCCGATTCTGCCTGAGTTCACGATGCGCGGCGCCCGGCACACGCACGACACGTGGATGAAGGAGGACCGGGTGGACCGGTCCCTAAGGTTCAAGACGATGGGCTGGGCCGTTACCGGGGACATCGAGGGCGTGTACGAGCACGTGACTCCGCAGATGCGGAAGGAGCGGCTCGACGCGTTGGAGGCCCGCTGGGAGCGGAGCCAGAGGATGGCGCTCGCGCAGGTCAGCTAGCTGCTTAGGAGAAGTGGATCTCCCACTTTTCTCCCATCGGGCATGAAACGAGCCCCGGACCGATCATGGTCCGGGGCTCGTTGCCTGGTCAAGCACTGTGGGCGCGGACGGTTTCGAACCGCCGACATCTGCTTTGTAAGAGCAGCGCTCTACCCCTGAGCTACGCACCCGTGGACGCTTGGTCCCGGCCCCACATTCGAGGGGACAGCCTACGTGACCCCTCCCCGACGGCTCTCACCGTGGGGTTCGGCCCCGGTCCATGACCGACGCCCGGACGAGCCCTGTCCGCTGCCCGGAGGCAGGACGACAGCGTACATGGAGGGCGTACCCCCCACGCAAACCCGTTCGCGTGAGGGAGAATGGACCGGGGCAGGGGCATTGCGGACGGGGTACGGGAGAAGCGACTGTGACGACGGCACCCCGGCGGTGGTTCGGCGGCGGGCGGGACGAGAGTCGGCGGGCGGACGCGCAGGCGGCCAAGGACGCCGCCGCGGCGGCGTTCTACGAACTGGACACCGCGCAGCGGGATCTGCAGATCTCGATCGAGACGATCGCGGCTGCGGACGGTTCGCCGGAGGCCCGGCGGGCGAGCGAGGGATTCCGCGCGCTCGGGCAGCGCATCGACCAGGCCAGCCATGTGTACATCGAGGCCGTCGACGCCCACGACTTGGACCGGCCGGAGCTGGACGCGTCGGCGGCGACGCGGGCCCGCGAGCAGCTGACGCGGGCCAAGGACGAGCTGGTACGGGTCAAGGGCGAGCTCGACCGTTTCGAGCAGGGGCTGCAGCCGCTGTTGGACAAGGCCGAGACCCAGCTGGCCCGGGTGGCGCCCGCCCGCGAGCGGGCCAGGGCCGCGCTGCTCGCGGCGAGCGGCGCGCTGGACGAGGTACGCGGCAAGGGGATGCGGGCGGACGACCTGGCCGCTCGGCTCGCCGCGCTCGGCCCGGAGCTGACGAAGCTGAACCAGGGTGCGGCCCAGCACGGCGTGCAGGAGACCGTCCAGCGCGCCGAGCGGATCCTGCGCGACGCCGAGGGGATACGGGCCGAGGCGGTGCGGCTCCCGGAGCGGGCGGCGGAGATCGACCGGCGGCTGGTGAGCCTGCGGACCCGGGCGCAGGCGCTGCGCAATCGCGCGGACCGGGTGGATCCGGTCCTCAGCGAGCTGCGGCGGCGTTTCAGCGCGGCGTGCTGGCAGGACCTCCAGCACGTTCCCGACCAGGCGGTACGGGACGTCGCGCGCGCCGAGGAGCGGCTCGCGGAGGCCGGCCGGGCGCGCGACGAGCAGCGCTGGGCCGATGTGTCGGCGCTGGTGGAAGCGGTACGGACGGCGCTGGACTCGACCGACGAGGCGGTGTCGGCGGCGCAGGACCGGCTGACGCGGCTGGAGGCCGTGGCCCGGGATCCGCAAGGCGAGGTGCAGCGGACGCGGTTCGCGATCCGGGACGCGCAGCGCCTGGCGATGGAGGGCCGTACGGTGCCCGAGGCGCGGCACGCGCGCCCGCTGGACGAGGCCGTGGCCCGGGTGGACCGGGCGCTGGCCGCGCTGGAGGACCGCCATCCCGACTACTGGGCCTTCCTCCAGGAGATGGAGGCGGTGCGGTCGGCCGTGCACAGGGTGGTGTCGGACATCCGGACCGAACGCGGCCACGGCTGAGGCCGGGGTCGGCCGGGGGCGTCCCGGGGTTCTCCGCCGGGGGCGACGGCCCGGGGTTCTGACCCGGGGGCGACGGCCCGGAGGTTCCGTCCCGGGCCCGACAGCCCGGGGTTCCGTCCCGGGCCCGACAGCCCGGGGTTCCGGCCCGGGGGCGACGGCCCGGGGGTTCTGTCTCTCGGGCCGACCCCAGGTTCCCCCGGGCTTCTATCCCAGGGTCACTCCAGGTTCTCCCGGGGTTCCGTCCCCAGGGCCGCCCCCAGGTTCCCGCAGGGTTCTATCCCAGGGTCGCTCCAGCTTCTCCCGGGGTTCCGTCCCCGGGGCCGACCCCAGGTGGCCCCTGGGTTGTCCCCGAGTCGGCATCGGCGGATGCTGGTGGTGCCGGCAACGGACAGAGGAGGGCGGTATGGCTGCCCACGCTTTCCACAGGACTCGTGCAGGCCGAGGCCGCGCGCCCCGGGTGCCCCCTGCGCTCCACGAGCCCCATCAGGCCTACGGGCCCCACGCGCTCTACGGGTGCCACGAGCCCCATGACTCCTACGCGCCGTACGTCGCCCATGATCCGTATCCGACTCACGCGCCACCGGACTCCCCCGGCTTGCTGCGCCGCGTCATGCGGCCCGTCAATGCCCGGCTCGACGAGCACCTGCCCGCCGATCACAAGCTCAGCCAGGTCTACCGGGTCGGGGCCGGGCTGACCGGACTGCTGCTGGTCGTCTTCGGGATCCTGGGGCTCATCGACCGGGTCGGTTTCTTCGACACCGGCGGAGACACGGTGCTCGCCCTGAACACCAACGGCGCGCTGAGCGTCCTGTCGATCTGCATCGGCGGGCTGCTGTTCGCCGGGATGGTGATCGGCGGCAGCTTCGCCTCGACGCTCAACATCGTGGTGGGCCTCCTGTTCATCGCGAGCGGGTTCGTGAACCTGGCGCTGCTCGATACGGGGATGAACTTCCTGGCCTTCCACATCCCGAACGTGCTGTTCAGCTTCTTCGTGGGCGTGATGCTGATGTGGTTCGGGATGTACGGGCGGGTGGGCAGCGCCCTGCCGCACGACAATCCGTACTGGCGCGCCCGCAACCCGGAGCAGGCGGCCCGGGAACAGCGGGCACGGGCCACCGGGCGACCCATCGGCCAGGCGGACCGGGCGGGCCGGACGGACCGGATCGACCGGATCGTCCGGACCGACCGCATCGACCCGACGCGCTGACCACCCCGGTCCACTCCCCGGAGACCGCACGGCACGGGGTTCCGGATCGGGGCGGGTACTGCGTAGCCTGTCCGCATGCCTCGTTACGAATACCGCTGCCGGACCTGCGAAGACACCTTCGAGGTCAGCCGGCCCATGGCCGAGTCCTCCGCGCCCGCCGACTGCCCGGCCGGGCACGCCGACACCGTCAAGCTGCTCTCCGCCGTCGCCGTCGGCGGGAGCAGCAGCGCCCCCGCGTCCGCCCCGATGGGCGGCGCAGGCGCCGGAGGCGGTTGCTGCGGAGGCGGCGGCTGCGGCTGACCCCGGTCACAGCACCAGCACGCCAGCACCAGCACCCCAGCGCCAGCCCCAGCCGCCAGCCCAGCCCTAGCGCTTGCGCGACAAGGTCAGGCCGTCCGAGATCCCCAGCATCACGGACTCCATGCGGGCGTCCGCCGCGACGTGCTCGTTGTAGGCGCGGACGCCCGCCGCGGCCCCCGTCGCCGATTCGTCCAGCACCGTGCCGTGGTACAGCGTGTTGTCCGTGACGATCAGCCCGCCCGGCCGCAGCCTCGGCACGAGCTCCTCCCAGTAGGAGATCTGGCTCTCCTTGTCGGCGTCCACGTACGCCATGTCGATGTGCGGCTCGGCCGGCATCGAGCGGAGCGTCTGGAGCGCGGGCGCGATCCGCAGTTCGATGCGGTCCGCGACGCCCGCCTTCGCCCATGCCTCCCGCGCGTACGCCGTCCATTCCTCCGAGACGTCGCACGCGATGAGCCGCCCGTCGGCCGGCAGCGCCTGTGCCATCGACAGGGAGGAGAAGCCGGTGAAGGTGCCGATCTCCACCACGTGCCGGGCGCCGGTCAGCCGGACCAGGAAGGCCAGTAGCGGCCCCTGCTCCTGCGCCGACTGCATTCCCGCCGAGGCCGGGAACACTTCGTACGTCGTCGCCACCAGCTCCCGCTGGACCTCGTCCAGCGGCGGGTTGTGCGCGAGCACGTACTGGTAGAGCTCGTCCGTGATCTTGGTGCTGTTGCCCTTGGTCATGCGTCCAGTGTGCCCAGTCGCGCGGCCTCCCGGCCGAATGCGCGCACGATCTCCTCACCGGCCAGCACGCCCGCCAGGTCCAGCGCCGTCACGTGCGGCGCCGTCCAGCCGGCGTCGGCCAGTTCGCCGTGGCCCGGCCGCCAGCCCGCGTCCGCCGCGAGCAGCAGGTCCGCGTCCAGCAGCGAGTCTCCGGCGGCCAGCGTGGTCGTGGCCCCGGTCCGCCGGGCCACCTCGTCCATCGCCGCGCTCTTGGTCAGCGGGCGCGGGACGGCGTAGATCTTCCGGCCCTGGAGCGAGACGGTCCAGCCGCGTGCCTCGGCCCATTGCGCCAGCGCCTTGATCCACTCTGCGGGGACCAGCGCCCGCTCCACCACCAGGTAGGCGAACAGGTCCTCCGCGACCCGCGCCTTGCGCAGCCACCGCGGGTCCGCCGTCGCCAGCAGGTGCCCGTGCACCTCCTCCAGCGGGGCGCACTCGCGCTCCAGGCGCGCCGCGACCTGCCGCCGCCAGTCCCGGTCCGGGACCCCGTCGACCAGCAGCTGGCCGCCGTTGGCGCAGATCGCGTACCGCGCGGGCTTCCCGGGGAAGCGGATGCGCTGGTACTGCTTGCGGGTGCGGGTGGTGGTCGGGACGAAGACGACGCCCGGGTCCGCCGACAGCTCCGCCAGCATCCCCGCCGCCGTCTCGGTCATGAACGACAGCGGCTTGCTCTCGTGGACCTCGACGCACAGCAGCCGCGGGGCCACCGGGTCGGGCATGGTCAGGGCGAGCGCGGCAGTCGAGTAGATGAGCGTGCGGTCGAGGTCACTGGCTACGAGGACGGTCACTGGGCGGACACAGCCTTTCCGTCGGCGCCCGTGGCGCCGCGCGTGAAGCGGGGATGAATGAGTCCTACGCAGGTGTAGGGCAGGCCGTCGACCTCTTCCACCGGCACCCCGCGCTGCTCCGCGAGGAGTCGTACGTGGTCCAGGTCGGCCCCCGCGCCGCGCTGCGCGAGGATCTTCCACGGCACCCGTCGCAGCAGCACGCGCGTCGTCTCGCCGACGCCCGGCTTGACGAGGTTCACATCGTGGATGCCGTACTCCTCGCTGATCCGCTCCACGGCCGCCCAGCCCACCCAGGTCGGTGTGCGGTCGGCGGCGAGGAGCTCCTTGACCTCGGCGTCCACGGCCTCGGCCACCTCCTCGAAGTGGGCGGCGACCGTGTCGACGAACGCGACGGAGACGTCGGCTCCGGCGAGCTCCCGGTAGAACTTCGCGCCGTGGAAGTCGGCGGGCCCGACCAGGTCGGACCTCAGAACCGTACGCGAGACGAGTCCCGAGACGGTGGAATTGAGACAGGCGGAGGGGATCAGGAAGTCCTCGCGCGTTCCGTACGTCTCCACGCACGAACCGGGGTCGGCGAGGACCACGATCTCGGGGTTGAAGCCCTCGAACCCGCCCAGGGCCTCGCGCAACTCGCGCGTGATCGCGCCCTTGCCGGTCCAGCCGTCGACGAAGACGATGTCGGCCGGATCGTGGTGAGCGGCCAGCCAGCGCAGCGCGTTGGCGTCGATGCCGCGGCCCCGCACGATCGAGACGGCGTAGTGCGGCAGGTCCAGGCCGTGCCGTGCGCGCGCCCAGCGCCGCATCAGGACGCCGACGGGGGTGCCGGCGCGGGCCAGGGAGACGAGGACCGGCGACGGGGACCGCTCGGCGAGCACCGTCTCGGTGACCGTGCCGACGGCGCGGGCCATGCGGGCGGCGGAGGCGGTCAGTGCGCTCTGGTAGAGCTCCTGGTACTGCGGGGACGGCTGGTACTCGACCGGCAGGGACTCCGCGTAGTGCGCGCCGCCCGCCTGTATCGCCTCTTCGCGTTCCTCGGTGGGGGCCTCGAGCTCGACGTCGGAGAAGTCCTGGAGCAGCCAGCCGACGTCCTCGGCGGCGTACGAGGAGAAGGCGGGCCCGCGCAGTGGTTCGCGCCGGGGCTCGGTCATGATCGGCTCCTGCCGGTCGGAGGCAACGTCAGGGGTGTACGACGGTATGACCGCGAGCAGGACCCGGCCGGTGTGCGGGGCGAGGGCCGCGAGGAGGCCGGTGCGCAGCTCCGGGGTGTCGCCGGCCGAGTCGACGACGGCGACGACGGCGTCGAAGCCGGCTCCGGCCACGTTGTACGCGTACCGGTCTCCGGGACCGTCCGCGGGGTCGTCGTGGGCGGGGAAGACCAGGCGGGTGCGGATCGCGTAGCCGGGGTCGTCGACGGCGAGCACCGGCGAGCGGGTGGTCGTGGAGAAGCGGACCTCGGCCGCGGCGCCGGACTCCTCCAGGGCCTTCGCGAGGCGCAGGGGGGCGTACATCAGCTCTTCGTTGCCGAGTACGAGGACGCGCGCGGGGCCGCCGCCGGGCACGGGGCCGCCGCCGGGCACGGGGCCGTCGCCGGGCACGGGGCCGTCGCCGAGGACGGGGACGTCACCGAGGACGGGGCCGTCGCCGAGGGCCGCACCGAGCCGGCGGGCCATGGCGGGCAGTGCCGCGTCGAGCGCCTGGCGGTGCGCGGGGGTGAAGCCGTGGCGACCGCCGTCGGGTATCCCGGCGGGCCAGTCGAGTGCCACCGTGGTCGGCTGCGGGCCGTCTGCCGGGGCTCTGCCCCGAGGGCCGGCCGGGGCCGTGGCCGTGGTCTGCCCCTCGTACTGCTCCACCAGCGCCTGCCCCTTGGCCAGGACCCCTTCCGGGAGGGTGACCGTGCCGGAGGCGAGGGAGATCAGGTCCACGCGGGCGCCCAGCTCGGCGGCGAAGGCCGTGAGGCGGTCGCGGTCGGCCGGGGAGCGCATGTCGACGAGCGCGACGACCACGTAGTGGGTGCGCGGATGGCGGGCGTGCAGGTCGCGGACGGTGTTCAGGACGGTGTTGCCGGTGGAGAACTCGTCGTCGACGAGGACCAGGGGGCCCGAGCCGGCGAGCAGCTTGCGGTCCTCGGGCAGCAGGAGGTGCGAGGTGGCGTGCGAGTGGGCCTCCTCGAAGCCGCCCGCGGGCTCCACGCCGGGCACGGGGCGGCGGGTGGAGTGCAGGTAGGGGGCGCTGGCGAGGCCGTCGGCGACGCAGTGGCCGAGTCCCGTCGCGGTCTCGGCGTAGCCGAGGACCACCGCCTCGGCCGCTCCGTCCTCGCCCAGCAGCTCCCGGACCCGCTCACCGAGCCCGTACCCGGCGGCGTACACGGTCGCCGGGGACTGCGGGACGTGCTTGCCCAGCACCTGCGAGACCAGCAGGTGCGCCCGCTTGGGGTTGCGGCGCAGCGCGAGGCCGAGCAGCTGTTCTAGCCGCGGGCCGCCGCCGTCGGCCGTCGCGGGGCCGTCGGCCTCCTCCAGGCCGACGCCCAGCCGGTCCGCGACCCACGTTCCCGACCACACCGATTCGATCTTCTTGCCCTTCCTCGCGGTCAACGGCCCGCTCACACCTGGAGCCCGGCCGTGAGGAGGTCGACGAAACCGACCTCCTCCTTCGCCACACCGAAGACCTCCGCGCGCAGCATGGTGCGCTCGGCCCAGGCCCGGTGGGGCTTCACCTCGTTCATTTTGTTCGTGTAGACGGAACGCATCACTCCGCCGCCGTCGCGCTCCGGGCGCAGGATGTCCTGCGCGTCGCTGAACTCCTCGTGGGAGACCACCGACAGCGCGTGGACGGGCGTGACGTGGGCGGGGTGGATGCAGGTCTTGCCCAGCAGCCCGTTGGCCCGGTCCAGCTCGATCTCGCGCAGCAGCCCGTCCAGGTCGTGCTCTATCAGCGCGGTGCGCAGCTCCTCGACGCCCTCCTCCAGGAAGGGGCTGCGGCGCAGCTGCGGCTTGAAGAGGCGCTGCTGGCTGCGGAAGTACTCCCACACCGGCCCGGTGACCGTGAAGCCGGTGCCGTCGGCGCGGCTGAGCACGTTGACCACGTCGGCGATGACACCGGCGACGATCTGCACGTCGTAGGCGGTCATGTCGGGCGTACGGCGCAGTCCGTACGCGGAGCAGAAGTCGGTCACTCCGAGCCGCAGCGCCAGGACCCGCTCGCGGTACTTGTTCACGGTACGGGAAATTCCGGCGAGGGCCTCGACCCGGGTCTCCAGGTGCAGCAGCTCCGGGGTCTCCAGGACGGGCATCGCGTACAGCCTGGGCCGTCCGTTCTCGGCTTCCGCCTGCGCGACCGCGTCGAGGAAGGCGATGCCGCGGCTTTCGGTGAACTTGGGGAGTACGAATCCGGCCAACCGCCCGGCCGAGCCGCCGAGCCGGTGCACGATGTCGGGAATCTGCTCGGGCGTGCGGACCCGGATGAAGAGCAGCGGGAGCTCCGCCGGGTCCTCGTCGAGGGCGGCGAACTGCCGGACGAGGTTCTCCTCGCCCCCGGCGACCTCGGCGTCGCTGATCGAATCCTCCAGGCAGAGGACCATGGAGACGACTCCCCGGCCGGCCTGCTTGCGGATGTCACGCGCGAGCTGGGGACGGGTGGCGGGGCTGTAGAGCGTGGCCCCGAGAGCGGCGGCGAGCGTGCGTGCGGGGGAGGCGGCGGTGAACTCGGCCGGCTCCTGGTGGAAGAGGTCCTTGCGGACGGTGGGCGATATGTGCCCGAAATGACGCATGTGCTTCCCCCGTACTGCCTCGGCGGCCCAACTGGCGTGGCCGGTAATAGTACGTACGAATGAGATTCAAAATTTCCCCGGGCGCATGAAGTTCAGGTAACCGTCCTGGTCAGACAAATGAAGCGGGTCCTTCGCCCGCCGGGGCCATTGCCTTCGTGGAGTCGTTGCCTTCGTGGAGTCGTTGCCTTCGTCGGGTCATTGCGTTCGCGGGGCCGTTGCCTTCGTCCCGAACATTCTGTCGCCCCACGGACTCCCGTGCCCGTCCCGCGCCCCCCTTGCACCATGCCCAGGACTCCCGGCCGGGACAAGACGTGGGCCGCTCCTTTCCTCAGGGGCGCCTCCGGAGCGCCCCGGGGGCGCCCCCGGGGCGCACGGTGCGGCGGATCAGGGCCGAAAGGGACGGCTACGGGGGGCCGCATTGTCCCGGTCGTGCCCGGGAGGGCAGGATGACCGGCATGACGCACGCGATGCAGAAGGGCTCGAACATCCCGGTGGCCGCCGCGGCGGTGCGGGCGGTGCTGCGCTGGACGGGTGGGCCCGATGTTCCGGATGTGGACGCCTCGGCGCTGCTCGTGGGCGCGGACGGGCGGGTGCGCTCGGACGAGGACTTCGTCTTCTACAACCAGCCCCGGCACCCCTCGGGGGCCGTCTGGCGGCTCGGCAAGAAGCAGCTTGGCGACGGGGTCACCGACGCGGTCCAGGCCGACCTGCGGGCCGTGACGCCCGCGGTGGACCGGATCCTGGTCGTCGCCTCCGCCGAGGACGTGCCCTTCCAGCGGGTCCACGACCTGCGGATCCTGCTCTACGACGCCTCCGCGGCCGGCGGCGGCGAACCTCTGGCCTTCTTCGACGTGCGGCCCGAGACCGGCGCCGAGACGGCGCTGATCTGCGGCGAGCTGTACCGGCGCGGCGACGGCTGGAAGTTCCGCGCGCTCGGCGAGGGGTACTCCAACGGCCTCGTCGGACTGGCCACCGACCACGGGATCTCCGTGGACGAGAGCGCCCCCGAGGCCTCCGAGCCCGCCGTGTCCCCGGCCGGGGCGCCGGCCGCACCGGTGCTGCCGGCTCCGCCCACCCAGGCCCCGCCGGCCGCGCAGCCCGCGTACGGGTACCCGCAACCGGTGTCCCCGGCCGCGGTGCCGGCTCCGGGCGGCGATCCGACCTTCCGGATGCCGGTGCAGGGCCCCCAGTTCATCCGCCGCTGAGCACCCCGGGCCGGATCGGGGACCGCATCCGGGACCGGATCCGGGGCCGGGGCGGTTCACGCCTTCGTCTTGTAGCCCCGGCCCCACTGGAGTCCCCAGCCGTACAGCCGGTCGAGCTCGGCCTGGAACCCGTAGACGAATGTGACCTCGCGCCGCACGATCAGCTCGCCCTTGACGTTCTCCAGGGAGACCACCGCGCAGGAGCGCGCGTGCGGGTGGCGCTCCTCCAGCGGGATCTCTATGCGCGGCCCGGTGATCGGGTAGAGGGTCACCAGGGCGTGCGTCCGGTCGAAGGCCGGGGTCTGGTCGTAGATGTAGACGAAGACCAGCAGCCGCTTGATGTCCTCGGCGTGGTCGAGATTGACGAAGATCGTCTCGCCGGAGGGCGCACCGAACCGGTCGTCTCCGCTGAGCTTCACGTACGGCGGGCCGTTGATGTCCCCGTGGAGGTTGCCCAGCGGCTGGACGACGCCCCGGGTGCCGTCGGTCAGCTCGTAGAGGCAGCCGATGTCGAGGTCGACGTTGACCATGCCCTGGGTGTGCGCCTGCACCATGTCCGGCTTGAACAGCTTGAACGGGTGGCGGAAGAGCTGCCCGCTCTGGCCGGCGGTTCGGCCGCCGATGTCCGAGGTGCGCATGCGCCAGGAGAGGTTCACCCGCAGATTGCCGTGCACCGCCCCCTGTTTGGTCAGTGACACCGTCGGGCGGCGTTTGGTCAGCTCGATCGCGTTCGACGAGGCGCTGCCCGACTGGAACTGCGTGCCGCGGCTGCCCCTGATGCCGTCGAAGAATCCCATCCCTCAACCCCCTGATCCCATGTCCCCTGGTTGGCCGTCCGCTTACGCGGGCGGGGCGGCCCGGTGGGTCCGTGGACCCACCGGACCGCCCCGCACTTGAGCGTTCCGCATTACCGCCGCGATCATGCCTCGGCGGTGGAACCCTCCAGTTCCAGGCGCTTGTTGCGGCGCACCGAGGACCAGAAGGACCACGCGATCAGCACGACGCCGACGAGGCCGGTGATGACCTCGTTGATCTCGTGCTGGATCGTGACGAGCAGGATGACGGCGAGCGCGCCGATGGCGTAGTGCGCGCCGTGCTCCAGGTAGACGTAGTCGTCGAGGGTGCCCTGGCGGACCAGGTAGACCGTCAGCGACCGGACGTACATGGCACCGATGCCGAGGCCCAGCGCCATGAGCACGATGTCGTTGGTGATGGCGAAGGCGCCGATGACCCCGTCGAAGGAGAACGAGGCGTCGAGGACTTCGAGGTAGAGGAACATGAAGAACGCGGCCTTGCCGGCCATGGCGACGGCTGAGACGGACTTGCCGCTCTTCTTGGCCTCTTCCTCCGCCTCGTGCTCGGCCTCTTCCTCTTCTTCGAGCTTGTTCTCGAAGTAGCCGGAGAGACCGCCCACGATCATGTAGGTGATCAGGCCGAGGACGCCCGAGATCAGGACGGTCTGGGCCTTGTCCACGTGGGCGCCGCCGTGCTGGTGGGCCTGGGTGGCGAAGGTCATCGCGGTGATGACCAGGACGATCAGCGCGATGCACGCCGACAGCATGTCGATCTTGCCGAGCTTCGCGAGCGGACGCTCGAGCCAGGCGAGCCACTTGATGTCACGGTCCTCGAAGATGAAGTCGAGGAAGATCATTAGCAGGAACATGCCGCCGAAGGCCGCGATGGACGGGTGGGCGTCCGTGACCAGTTGCTTGTACATGTCCTTGTCGGTCATGGCCAGGTCGACGGCCTCGATGGGCCCGATCTTGGCGCTGATCGCGACGATGACGACGGGGAAGACCAGTCGCATGCCGAAGACCGCGATCAGAACACCGACCGTGAGGAAGATCTTCTGCCAGAAGGCATTCATCTTCTTCAGGATTCCGGCGTTGACCACCGCGTTGTCGAAGGACAGCGAGATCTCGAGGATGGAAAGGATCGCGACGATCCCGAAGGCCTCCCACCCCCCGTAGAGCACCGCTGCGACCAGTCCGAGCGCAGTGATTGCGAACGACCAGCCGAAGGTTTTCAGAACCACTGGCATCCCATCGTCTTGTACGGCTTTACGAAACGTTGACCCCGAAGTCTAGAGCGATGCCCCGGAGCCCCGACGCGTACCCCTGCCCCACAGCACGGAACTTCCACTCGCCGCCGTACCGGTAGACCTCGCCGAAGATCATCGCGGTCTCGCTGGACGCATCCTCGGTGAGGTCGTAGCGGGCCAGCTCCTGACCGTCCGCCTCGTTCACGACGCGGATGAAGGCATTGCTGACCTGGCCGAAGCTCTGCCGGCGGGCCTCCGCCTCGTGGATCGAGACCGGGAAGACGATCTTGTCCACGCCGGCCGGGACCTTGGTGAGGTCGATGATGATCGACTCGTCGTCACCGTCGCCCTCGCCGGTGAGGTTGTCCCCGGTGTGTTCGACGGAGCCCTCGGGGCTCTTCAGGTTGTTGTAGAACACGAAGTACTCGTCCCCGAGCACCCTGCCGTTGTTGCACAGCAGCGCGCTGGCGTCGAGGTCGAAGTCGGCGCCCGTGGTCGAGCGCGCGTCCCAGCCGAGGCCGATCAGAACCCGGGTGAGGTTCGGTGCGGCCTTGGACAGGGAGACATTGCCCCCCTTGGCGAGTGTGACGCCCATGTTGTGGTCCTCCCCGGACGACGGTGTGGCGGTATGACGGTACGGCGGTGCGAGGGTGTGGCGATACGGCGGGGTCGCGGCCGTAAAGCCGGTCCGGCGCCGTACACACGGGGTGCACGGCGCCGGACGGGTGAACTGGCTGCTGCGAGCGATCAGCCGCCCCGCTGACTCAGACGTTGACGCCGAAGTCCTGCGCGATGCCGCGCAGGCCCGAGGCGTAACCCTGGCCGATGGCGCGGAACTTCCACTCGGCGCCGTTGCGGTACAGCTCGCCGAAGACCATGGCGGTCTCCGTCGAGGCGTCCTCCGACAGGTCGTAGCGGGCGAGCTCGGTGTTGTCGGCCTGGTTCACGACGCGGATGTACGCGTTGCGGACCTGGCCGAAGCTCTGCTGGCGGCTCTCGGCCTCGTAGATCGAGACCGGGAAGACGATCTTGGCCACATCGGCCGGGACGCCGGCGAGGTTGACCTTGATGGCCTCGTCGTCGCCCTCGCCCTCACCGGTGGTGTTGTCACCGGTGTGCTCGACCGAGCCGTCCGGGCTCTTCAGGTTGTTGAAGAACACGAAGTTCGCGTCGCTGGCGACCTTGCCCTGGTCATTGGTCAGGATCGCGCTGGCGTCGAGGTCGAAGTCGACACCGGTGGTGGTGCGAGCGTCCCAGCCCAGACCGACGATGACCGCCGTCAGGTTCGGCGCGGCCTTGGTCAGCGAGACGTTGCCGCCCTTGCTGAGGCTGACTCCCACGGGTCCTCCATAAGGTTTTGGGTGGGGCGGTGCCCCGTCGTGCGATTTCACAGGATCAACGTTTCGATCCTAGTGACGGGTTCCCGCCCGTACGGGCTTATTCGGGGCGAGCGTGCCACGAGCCTGCGGCACGTGGTCAGAGGCTGTCGAGGGCCTTGATGTACTCGTTCAGGTCACGCGCGTCGGGCAGGCCGTTGACGACGCTCCAGCGCACGATGCCGTCCCGGTCGATGACGAAGGTGCCGCGGACCGCGCAGCCCTTGTCCTCGTCGAAGACCCCGTAGGCGCGGGAGGTCTCCCCGTGCGGCCAGAAGTCCGACAGCAGCGGGTACTCCAGGCCCTCCTGCTCGCCGAAGACGCGCAGGGTGGGTACGGAGTCGTTGGAGACGGCGAGGAGCTGCACGTCGTCGTTCTGGAACCGGGGCAGTTGGTCGCGCAGCTCGCACAGCTCCCCGGTGCAGACGCCGGTGAAGGCGAACGGGTAGAAGAGCAGCACGACGGCCTTCTCCCCCCGGAAGTCGGAGAGCCGCACGGTGGCACCGTGGTTGTCCTTGAGCTCGAAGTCCGGGGCCTTGTTGCCGACCTCGATCGCCATCTGTCGCTTCCCTTCGTTCCTTCATCCTGCGTTGGGCCGTTCGGGTGCCCAGCCTATGCCTCGGAGCCGGTCCCGCCACCGAACGCACGCACCCCGCCGACCGGGACGAATTCCGGTAGGCGGGGTGCGTGTGTCCGCTTGGCTGCGGGGCGCGGCTCAGCGCTTGGACTTGGCCGTCTTCGGGGTCGCCAGCTTGGTGGCGGTCCACTCCTTGCCGACGGGGAGTCCCTTGGCCAGAGAGAGGCCTGCGGTCTCGGCGGCCTCGCTGATGTCGCTGGCCTCGACGAAACCGTCCTTGCCGGTCTTGGGAGTCACCAGCAGGATCAGTGCGCCGTCCTCGACCAGCTCGGTCGCGTCGACCAGGGCGTCCGTCAGGTCGCCGTCGTCCTCCCGGAACCACAGCAGAACCGCGTCTGCGACATCGTCGTAGTCCTCGTCGACGAGTTCGGTGACGTGACCCTCTACGGCATCACGGAATTCCTGATCGACATCGTCGTCGTAGCCGATCTCCTGGACCACCTGTTCGGACTGGAAACCCAGCCTGGCGGCCAGGTTCTCCGCGTGGTCCGCGGTCGCGCTCACGGGGTGCCTCCTGCTCATGTTCGGTGAATGTTCTTCGGCAGCGCGCGTACGCGCAGCATTGGGCGTAGTCCACACGGGCGCGGCGGATCGCGCAAGTACCCGGCCGCCGAGACCGTCGAAACGGTGACGATTACGGCCGTCTCGCCGCAACTTTCAGCCCCTGTGTATGTACCTCTCGTGATTCATCCCACACCATTCCACCTCATTCGGCATCGCCTCGGGACTTTCCTACCTGTTTGAGGGACGAACGGCCTTGCGAAGCCACTGATCGACTTGAGCGTAGGGTTGCGGTTCGGCCGGTCTCGTCATCCCAGCCCAATCCCACCGGCTCCAGGGATTACCGAGTGGTAGAGATGACGATTTCCGCCGAGCGTAAGACCATGGGAGGCGGCGAGACCCAAGGCACGACTCCCCCGACAGCGAAGGAACAGCGTGGCTTCCGCATCCGATCGCAATCCGATCATCATTGGTGGCCTGCCGAGCCAGGTACCGGACTTCGATCCGGAAGAGACGCAGGAGTGGCTCGACTCCCTTGACGCCGCCGTCGACGAGCGTGGCCGCGAGCGCGCCCGCTACCTGATGCTGCGCCTGATCGAGCGGGCCCGCGAGAAGCGCGTGGCCGTGCCCGAGATGCGCTCCACCGACTACGTCAACACCATCGCCACCAAGGACGAGCCCTTCTTCCCCGGCAACGAGGAGATCGAGCGCAAGGTCCTGAACGCCACCCGGTGGAACGCGGCCGTCATGGTCTCCCGCGCCCAGCGCCCCGGGATCGGCGTCGGCGGCCACATCGCCACCTTCGCCTCCTCCGCCTCCCTCTACGACGTGGGCTTCAACCACTTCTTCCGGGGCAAGGACGAGGGCGACGGCGGCGACCAGATCTTCTTCCAGGGCCACGCCTCCCCCGGCATCTACGCCCGCGCCTACCTCCTGGACCGGCTCTCCGAGCAGCAGCTCGACGCGTTCCGCCAGGAGAAGTCCAAGGCCCCGTACGGACTGTCCAGCTACCCGCACCCGCGGCTGATGCCGGACTTCTGGGAGTTCCCGACCGTCTCGATGGGCCTCGGCCCGCTCGGCGCGATCTACCAGGCCCGGATGAACCGGTACATGCAGGCCCGCGGCATCGCGGACACCTCCAAGTCACACGTTTGGGCGTATCTCGGCGACGGCGAGATGGACGAGCCGGAGTCGCTCGGCCAGCTCTCCATCGCGGCCCGCGAAGGCCTGGACAACCTGACCTTCGTCGTCAACTGCAACCTCCAGCGCCTCGACGGCCCGGTGCGCGGCAACGGCAAGATCATTCAGGAGCTGGAGTCGCAGTTCCGCGGCGCCGGCTGGAACGTCATCAAGCTCATCTGGGACCGCTCCTGGGACCCGCTGCTGGCCCAGGACCGCGACGGCATCCTGGTCAACAAGATGAACACCACCCCCGACGGCCAGTTCCAGACGTACGCCACCGAGTCGGGCGCGTACATCCGCGACCACTTCTTCGGCGACGACCAGCGGCTGCGCACGATGGTCGAGAACATGACCGACCAGCAGATCCAGCACCTGGGCCGCGGCGGCCACGACCACAAGAAGGTCTACGCGGCGTACGCGGCGGCCAAGGCCCACAAGGGCCAGCCGACGGTGATCCTTGCGCAGACGGTCAAGGGCTGGACCCTGGGGCCGAACTTCGAGGGCCGCAACGCGACCCACCAGATGAAGAAGCTGACGGCCGACGACCTCAAGCGCTTCCGCGACCGGCTGCACATCCCGATCACGGACGCCCAGCTGGAGGGCGGCGCCCCGCCGTACTACCACCCGGGCCGCAACTCCCCCGAGATCCAGTACATGCACGACCGCCGCAGCGCGCTCGGCGGCTACGTGCCGACCCGCGTGGTGCGCGCGAAGCCGCTCCAGCTGCCGGGCGACGCGACGTACGCGGCCGCCAAGAAGGGCTCGGGGCAGCAGTCGATCGCCACGACGATGGCCTTCGTCCGCATCCTGAAGGACCTCATGCGGGACAAGGAGATCGGCCGGCGGTTCGTGCTGATCGCGCCCGACGAGTACCGCACCTTCGGCATGGACGCGTTCTTCCCGAGCGCCAAGATCTACAACCCGCTGGGCCAGCAGTACGAGGCGGTCGACCGCGACCTGCTGCTCGCGTACAAGGAGTCCCCGACGGGCCAGATGCTGCACGACGGCATCTCGGAGGCGGGCTGCACGGCCTCGCTGATCGCCGCGGGTTCGGCGTACGCGACGCACGGCGAGCCGCTGATCCCGGTCTACGTCTTCTACTCGATGTTCGGTTTCCAGCGCACGGGTGACCAGTTCTGGCAGATGGCCGACCAGCTGGCGCGCGGTTTCGTCCTCGGCGCGACCGCCGGCCGGACCACCCTCACGGGTGAGGGCCTGCAGCACGCCGACGGTCACTCCCAGCTGCTGGCTTCGACCAACCCGGGCTGCGTGGCGTACGACCCGGCGTACGGGTACGAGATCGCGCACATCGTCAAGGACGGTCTGCGGCGCATGTACGGCCCGGACGCCGAGGACGTCTTCTACTACCTGACGGTCTACAACGAGCCGATCCAGCACCCCGCCGAGCCGGCGGACGTGGACGTGGACGGCATCCTCAAGGGAATCCACCGGATCTCGGCCGGCACCCTCGGCAGCATCGGGGCGCAGATCATGGCCTCCGGCGTGGCGGTTCCGTGGGCGCTGGAGGCGCAGCGGATCCTGGCCGCCGAGTGGAACGTCCGGGCGGACGTCTGGTCGGCGACCTCCTGGAACGAGCTGCGGCGCGAGGCCGTCGACGTGGAGCGGCACAACCTGCTCCACCCGGAGGAGGAGCAGCGCGTCCCGTACGTGACGCGCAAGCTGTCCGGCGCCGAGGGGCCGTTCGTGGCGGTCTCGGACTGGATGCGGGCGGTCCCGGACCAGATCTCGCGCTGGGTGCCCGGCCCGTACACCTCGCTGGGCGCGGACGGCTTCGGCTTCGCGGACACGCGCGGTGCGGCCCGCCGGTTCTTCCACATCGACCCCCAGTCGGTGGTCCTCTCGGTGCTGACCGAGCTGGCCAAGGAAGGCAAGATCGACCGCTCGGTGCTGAAGCAGGCCATCGACCGGTACCAGCTGCTGGACGTCACGGCGGCGGACCCGGGCGCGGCGGGCGGCGACGCCTGACGCTCCGCGGGCCGGACGGGTGACGACGTGGGCCGGGGCCGCCGAGGCGGACCCGGCCCACCGTCATGGGGCGGGGCGCGCCCCGCCGGGGCCGGGGTCCGCCGGGGCAGGGGTCCGCCGGGCCGCGGTCCGGATCCCTTTACGCGTTCCCTACGATGCTCCGCATGAAGGAACACTCCCGCCAGACGCGGTGGGAGCGCCGGACGCAGACGCCTCTGCTGGTGCTCGCCCTCGGATTCGCCGTCGCCTACGCCGTGCCCATCGTCGTCCCCGACGCGAGCGCGGGGGTGCACCGCGCCTGCACGCACGCCGAGTGGGCGGTGTGGGGGGCCTTCGCCGTCGACTACGTGATGCGGCTGGTCCTGTCCCGGTCGAAGAGGGCGTTCGTCCGGACGCACTGGCTGGACCTGGCGGCGGTGCTGCTGCCGATGATCCAGCCGCTGCGGCTGCTGCGCGTGGTCTCCACCCTGATGCTGGTGGGCCGGCGGGCCCGGATGGCCCCGCAGATCCGGCTGACCACCTACGTGGCGGGGGCGGTGGTCGGGCTGCTGATGTTCGGCTCGCTCGCCGTGCTGAGCGTGGAGCGGGACGCGCCCGACGGCAACATCAAGAACCTCGGGGACGCCCTGTGGTGGTCGGTGACGACGATGACCACGGTCGGGTACGGGGACCATTCCCCGACCACCGGGCTCGGCCGGCTGCTGGCGGTGGGGCTGATGCTGTCCGGGATCGCGCTGCTGGGTGTGGTGACCGCCAACATCGCGGCCTGGTTCATCTCCCGCTTCGAGCGCGACGACCTGGTGGAGCGGGCCCAGACGGCCGCGATCACCGAGCTGACCGCCGAGGTACGGGCGCTGCGCGCCGAGGTGGCCCGCATCGGCGGAGCGCAGGCCCCCGCAGCGGCCGGGGAGCCGGAGGCCGCCGGGGCCGCCGCAGCCGCCCCGGACGCGGAGGCCGGGACCGCGC
>NZ_JAGGOW010000035.1 GCF_018614135.1 Streptomyces sp. ISL-66 | reverse complement strand
GCTACCAGAAACGGACTTAACGTCCACTCAGTGCCACGAGCGAGTCCCGTGCGAAAACCTCCTCCTGCTTGGAACTGCCCTGAGTGTCTTGCAGGGTTCGCCGGAGCTCGTCGTAGATGTTCTGCGCGCGTGCGCTGGACTCTCCCTTCGCCATGGCCGGCCACTCCTCGTCGATGACCGCGACCGTGTACTGGCGAGTCAGGTCACGGACCCGTTCGCGGGAGGCGGTGGGCAGGGGCCGCGTGGCCCACTGGAGGTTGATGAGGCTCGCCCCCTCGTTGCTGACGTCTTCGGAGGCTTTGGTGAGGCTCGCTTGGGCAGAGACGATGGAGAGCGCCAGGATGAAGCTGAACAGGGTCCTGTTGAGCCCCGAAAAATGGTCGAGGGTGTCCTTCAGGGCGTGGTGTTCGTGCCAGTGCTCGGGCACGTACCGCACCATCAGGGCCAGGAGTAAGAGCGACGCCAGGACACTGCAGGCGACGAAGGCGATCGATGACCATTCCATGCGGCCAACCAACCCGAGCGACACGTGGGCACGGCGGCGTTCCGCAGTGGTTCACCACATTGAGTGGATGCCCCGGTCAGGCTGCTGTCGGCCTCAGAGCTGGGGGACGTACGGGGCGAGGCCGACGATGAGGATGCACCGTTCCCCTGGCCCCGGCTGGTGACCGAGTCCTACCGGGGCGACGTAGTGGCTGACTCGGTGGTCGTGCACTGCGTAGCCGTCCAGCGGATCGCGGAGGGTGAAGCGGGCGTGGATGTCCATCTCGTGAACGTCTTCCGGCCCCAGGCCGGCGCTGTCGGGGGTGGCGATGACGTTCTCCCCGCCGGTGATGTTGCGGTAGCTGATCAAGTGGGCGAACGTGAACGTCCGGGGGGAACCTCCGTCCTGATGGAGGCAGTTGGGCAAGGAGACAGCGACCTGACCCGGGCTCTCGACACCGAGCTTGATCAGATGCACACCGACCCACATGGGCCGCCTCTCGAAGCCTTCCAGCCACAGCGTCTGCCCGATGTCCCAGCGCACGAGCCGCTCCAGGAGCGGGTTGGTCCGCAGCGGCTCCGGAATGCCGGGGAGGGCTCGTCGAGGGTAGTACTCGGTGACCGTGCCGTGCACCGGATCGGGCGTCCCGGGAATCCACGACAGCTCGTCCTTCCACGGGAGGTACACGGCGTGGGAGTAACGGCGGTAGCGATTGGTTCCCGGGGCGTACGGGTCCGGGGGGAGATCCGCGCAGCCTTCCGTGATCTCGGCGAGGTCATCGGCGGCCGCGCCGGCCGGGTCGATGCCGAGCTGCGTGGGACCGTAGCGGGCGAACCCGCTGTGACGCAGGCCGTTCATGCCGTCAGCCGGCATCTCCGAACCGCTGAGCGGCCGCCCCTTGGACGCAGTCTCTTCCACGTGTACCTCCAGCAGGTCGCTCGCAGTCGCTCTCGGAGGCCGCGCATGTCGCTCGCATACCGACCGGCCCATGCCGAACGTGACGACGCACGGCCCGAGTGCAAAGCTACAGCGGGTCTTCGACCGGCAGGGCACCTCGCTGGCTACGGGGGGCGCGGAGGGGCGGGGGCGGCTCAGCCCGGTGGCGGTGGGGGTAGGACGAGGATCGAGTCGCTGTGGGTTTCGGTGGTGAACCCGGCGGCGTGCAGAGCGGCGGCCAGGGCGAGGCCGGTGGCGTGGCGCAGTCCGGTCAGCTCGGCGTTGTGGTCGCCGGCGGGGGGTGGGCCGTGGGTGCGGGTGTGCAGGTCGTCGATCTCCTGGGGCGTCCATCCGACCATCACGCCGCGGGCGTGCAGGATCAGGTGCACGCCCGTCTCTCCCGCGTCGCCCGGGCCGAACCCGGCTGCGCCGAGGGTGGCGGATACCGCCTCCAGGAGCTCCGCGTCCGTCTCGTGACTGTCCGCATGCCGCACTGTCGAGGGCCCTCCATGGCGGCCGTCCGTTGCGGGACCAGGCCGGGGTGGCTTCAGCCGGCCGGGTCCCGCCTGTGTGGACCTTGTCTTCGCCCTGCCAACGGTGCCACGTGCCTGCTGCGGCCGCTCGCCGGGGGCAGGGCGGGGGTGCGGGGGCGGGTGACACGTTCACACGGTCGGCGGCGCCGGAGCGCGGGCGGGCCCCCGGCGGCTGACGATGGACATTCCGCTGTGTCACTGTCGACGGGAGGCACCCATGTTGGAGCGCAGGTTGCGCGAGGACGGCGCCGAGGTCACGTTCGTACTGCCGCCGGATGTTCCGCCCGGGCCGGTGAGCGTGGTGGGGGACTTCAACGACTGGCAGCCCGGCGTCCATACGCTCGAGCCGCGCCAGGACGGCCGGCGGGCGGTCACGGTCGAACTGCCCAGCGCCACCGTCCAGTCCTTCCGCTACCTGGCGGCGGGCGACTACTGGTTCAACGACGAGAGCGCCGCAGACAGCGAGGGCTCCAACAGCCGACTGCATACCTGACGGTCCCGGCATCAGGCATCAGGCATCAGGCATCAGCCACCAGTCACCGGGCACCGGGCACCGGTCACTGGTCACTGGTCCTGAATGCGCCGGAAGGGCCGGTCGGCCTCCAGCTCGAACGCGATCTCCAGCAGCTTCCGCTCACCGCCGGGACGGGCGGAGAACATCACGCCGATGGGCAGTCCGTCCGTCGTCGCGTGCGGGGCGGGCACCGAGACCGACGGAGTGCCGACGACGTTGTCGACCGGTGTGAACGCCACGTACGCGAGGATCCGTTCGATCAACTGCGCGTAGGGAACGGCAGGACTGAGGTGGCCGATCGGTGGCGTGGTGTGGGCGAGCACGGGTGACAGCAGGAGGTCGAGCCCACGGAAGGAGGCCGCGTACGCCTCCCTCGTACGCTTCAACCGTCGCAGGACGCCGGGAGTCCGGCGCCAGTTCCGTAGGTACTCATCGCGCAGGCCCTGGCTGAGGCCGTCCATGCGGTGCCGGTCGAAGTCCGCGCCGAGGGTCCGCCCCGTGGCGCCGAGGAGGAAGGACAGCATCCCCCAGTACGTGAGGAAGTCGTCCGTGAAGCTCGGGTCCATGCCCAACTCCACCGGCTCCACGGTGTGTCCGAGCCGTCCGAGCGTCGACACGGTCTCCGTGACCGCCGCCCGGGTCGCGGCGTCGGAGCGGACACCGTTCGGCGAGTCCAGCAGGAACCCGATGCGCAACCGTCGCCCCGAGGGGCCTTCGACCAGGCCGAGGGGCGGCAGGTCGGGGCTCCGCCGGTACGTCTCCGCGGCGGCGAGGAACGCGGCGGCGTCCCGCACGGAACGGCTCACGATTCCGTCGGAAATGATGTCGAGTGGTAGTTGCCGGGTCAGGGCGCTCGCCACGACGCGGCCACGGCTCGGTTTGAGGCCCACGAGTCCGCAGCAGGCGGCGGGTATCCGGATCGAGCCACCGCCGTCGTTGGCGTGTGCGATCGGCACGGCGCCGGCAGCGACCAGCGCCGCGCTGCCGCCCGACGAACCGCCCGCCGAGTAGCCCGTGTGCCATGGGTTGCGCACCGGCTCCGCGCCGTCGTACTCGGTGGTCGGACTGAACCCGAATTCGGGCAGCCGGGTCTTGCCCAGGACCGTGACGCCGCTGCTCAGGAACTGCTGGGCGAACGGCGCGTGCCGCCGCGCGGCCCTCGGCCGGAAGGCGGCGCTGCCGTGGCCCGTGGGCAACCCCCGGTAGTCGGTGTTGTCCTTGATGAAGGTCGGCACACCGGAGAAGGCGCCGCCGGTTGCGGCGGCGCCTTCTCCGGTGTGCGCCGGACCGGCGACGTGCGCTTGGACCGCGCCCAGCCGTCCGTCAACCGCCCGCACCCGCTCCCTGGCGTCCCGGGCGGCCTCGGCGGGGGAGATCTCGCCCCGCCGGATCGCCGCGGCGAGACCGACGGCGTCGTGCTCTCCCAGGGCGTCGTCCCGGAAGGCGTGCACGATGGACCGTTCGTCGAAATTCGTCACCGCTGCCTCAGCCCCCGCCGTGTGGATGGTCGCCCGCCATCATTCCCTACCGTCGAGTAACACGCGAGGACTTCGCCGACCCTTTCGATGTCGCCGCACGCCATCAGGCGGGCCGCCTATCCGTATCGGCTCAGTTCGTGGAAGAAGCCGTCGACGACGTGCAGTCGGCCGGTGCGGGCGGCTTCCTCGTAAACGTGTTTGCCGACGGCGAGGTCGAGCACGCCCAGGCCGAAGGGTGAGAACACCACCGGCCGGTCTTGCGGCAGTGCCACGCGGCCGCTCGTGACGTCGTGCAGCGTGCCGGCGAGGAAGTCTCGGTTCCCGGTGAGCTGTTCGGCCAGGTGGGGTGAGGTGTCGGCTTTGAGGCAGTGCTCGACGTCGTCGACGATGTTGGTCGAGGCGAGCAGGATTTCGGGGGCGAGGTCGCGCAGTGACACGTGCAGGACCAGGGGGTTGTGGTCGAACCATGCCGGGTCGGTGACGTGTGGCCGGTCGGCGACGGTGGCGAAGACGATCAGGTCGCTGGAGCGGATCAGCTCCTCGGGACTGTCGTGCACGGTGATCCGGGTGGTCGCATGGGTGGCTTGCAGGTAGCCCTGGAACCCGGCCGCGCTGTCGGCGGAGATGTCGTGCACGCCGATCTCGTCGAAGGACCAGCCGGTTGCGGCCAGGAAGGTGTGGATGTAGCGGGCGATCAGGCCCGTTCCGAAGAATCCGACGCGGGTCGGGGCTGTCCGGCGGCCTCGGCTGAGCCTGTGGGCCGCTGATGCGGCCATCGCGGCCGTCCGGGTGGCGCTGATGATCGAGCTTTCCAGGCAGGCGAACGGGTAACCGGTGTCGTGGTCGTTGAGGATCAGCACGGCCGAGGCCCTGGGGATGCCGGCCTGCACGTTGTCGGGGAAGCTGGAGATCCACTTGAGGCCGTCGACCCGCGCCGGTCCGCCGATCGAGGCGGGCAGCGCGATGATGCGGGCGGTCGGACGGTCGGGGAAGCGCAGGAAATACGACGGCGGGTTCACCGACTCGCCGGCGGCGTGGAGATCGTACGTGGCCTCGATCAGCTCCATGATCTGCTGTTCCTGGCCCTGGAGGGTCTCCTGGACCTGCGCTCCGGAGATCACGGCGAACGGCGGCACGGTGATCGGCGCCGGCGCCGGCGCCGGCGATGCGTCCGGGTCGGCCATCGGGGGCTGCGTCGCAGTGGGACGGGACGTGCTCATCGGGTGCTCCCCTCGGGGCCCGCGGTGGGGGTGGACGGGAAGGAGGCCGGGGGTCGTGGTGCGGCCATGGCGACGAGGACCTCGCGCGGCGGTTCGAACGCTTCCCTGCTGTGGGCGGTGCGGAGGTTGTCGATGAGCATCAGGTCGCCGGACTGCCACGGCTCGCGGATGGTGTGCTCGGCGTAGACCGTGTTGATCAGCTCGACCACGTCTTCACCGATCGGGTCGCCGTCCCCGAAACGGGTGTTGAACGGCAGGGCTTCGGGTCCGTAGACGTCGACGAGGTACTCCCGTACCTCGGGCGCCAAGGTCCACTCGTTGAGGAACGCGATCTGGTTGAACCAGCAGCGCCGGCCGGTGGCCGGATGGCGCACCACGGCGGGGCGGCGCTGTCGGGTGCGCAAGCTGCCGTCGCCTTGCCAGGCGAACTCGATGGCGTTGGCGCGGCAGTAGTGCTCTACGGCTGCCCGGTCGTCGGTGCCGAATGCCTCGGTCCAGGAGGCGCCGATCTCGTCGTTGTAGGTGCGGGTGAGGAGCCAGCCTTCCTGTTCGAACCGCTGGACGAGTTCCGGCGGCAGTGCGTCCAGGACGTCGGCGGAATCCGCGAGGGCGGTGGCTCCGCCCGTGGTGGGTGCCGTCAGGCAGGCGAGCAGCAGCAGACCGGGAGGGCTGTGGGTATAGCTGAGCTCGTGGTGCATGCACATGGGCTGGTTGACCGGCCACGCCGTGGAGGAGTACACGCCAGGGGAGTAGGCCTGACGGGGAGCGAAGGCTTCGGCGTCTGTCATCAGGGCGGGGGACAATCGGCCGAAGACGGCGCCCACTTGCCCGGCGTCGCACAGGCCGAGCCCGCGGACGAGCACGGCACCGTGTTCGGTGACGAGGCCGAGCAGGGTGTGGCGATGTTCGGCTGCCCAGGCCGGTAGATCGGCCGGGGCGGGAGTGGGGACGTGCAGTATCGGGGGCCTGCCGGGGTGCAGGTCCACCCGGGGGACGGACGCGGAAGTGGCCACGGGGCCGGTGCTGATCGGGGAGTGGGTGGTGAATGACATGGTCTTTGTCCTTTCGGTGGCGTTGAGGAGGAAGGCCGGCGATCAGGGGGAGGCCGGCTGTGCGGCGGGGCGCTGAGGGGATGCGGTGTCCAGGAAGCGGGCCAGATCGGTGAGGACCGGGTGCCGGGTGACGTCTCCCGGGGATACGGCGCGGTCCAGGGTGATGGCGAGCTTCACGGCCGACAGGGAGGTACCGCCTCGGTCGAAGAAGTTGTCGCGCCGGTCGATCCGTCCTTGCTGAATGCCGAGCACGGTCGCCCACGCGGCCGCCAGCCGCTGTTCGGCGGGGGTGTGCGGCCTCTCGACGTCGCCCTGGACGCCGTCCACGAAGCCGTCCTGGACGCCGTCCTGGGCGGCGTGTAGCTGCGCGGCCAGGGCCGTCAAGGCCTTCCGGTCGATTTTGCTGTTGGGGGTCAGCGGCAGGCTTTCCCGCCAGTGGAGGGCCGAGGGGACCATGTACCCGGGCAGTGACGCGCCCAGCCGGTCGAGCAGGATGCTGGTTTCGATCGGGTGCGGGGCGGTGTAGAACGCCACCAGCTGGGTGCTGTGGTCGGGCAGTTCGGCGACCACCACGGCACTGTCGCGTACCCCGGGCGCTCGCAGCAGGGTGTTTTCGATCTCGCCGGTCTCGATGCGGAAACCGCGGATCTTGACCTGGTTGTCACGGCGACCGAGGAATTCCAGCTTGCCGTCGGGCAGCCAGCGGCCGACGTCGCCGCTGAGGTACAGGCGCGTGCCCTCACGATGTGGATCGGCAAGGTACGTCGGCCGGGTGCGCTCGGGGTCGTTGACGTACCCGCGGCCGACGCAGATCCCGGAGAAGGCGATCAGGCCGGGCGCGCCGAGCGGCACCGGGTTGAGGTGCTCGTCGACGACGTAGAGGTACACGTTGTTGACGGGGCGGCCCAGCGGGACCCGGTCGGTGTCCGGTACGCGCTCCATGACCTCGTGGTTGGTGTCGTCGCTGGTCTCGGTCAGCCCGTAGGCGTTGACGAGCCTGATGTGGGGCTGGGCGGTGAACCAGCGCTGGGCGAGCTCCTTCTTCAGCGCCTCACCCGTGACCGACATGTACCGCAGGTGCGGCAGCTTCCGGGGGTGCTGCTCGAGATGGGACACGACGACGTCGAGGTAGGAGGGGACGACCTGCAGCACGGTGACCTGGCCGCGGGCAACGGTGTCGACGAACCGCGAGGCGTCGAGGATCGTTTCCTGCTCGATCAGCAGGGTCCGCCCGCCGACCAGCAGTGGGGCGAGCAGTTGCCACAGCGAGATGTCGAAGCACTGGGGCGCGGTCTGGGCGACCACCTGCCCTTCGCCGATGTCGAGGTCGTCGATCTTGGCGTAGAGGTGGTTCAGCATGCCCAGGTGTTCGCACATCGCGCCCTTGGGCTCACCCGTCGAGCCGGACGTGAAGTAGATGTAGGCCAGCTGGCCGGGTGCGACGTCGATACCGAGATCAGCCCCGGAACGCTCCTGGCCGCAGGCGGTGTCGACGAACAGCGTCTGGAGTGCGGGGTGGGAGTCGAGGGCCCGCAGGAGGGTGGCGTTGGCGGCCGGGTGTGCCATCGCGAGCCCGCATCCGGCACGGGCCAGCATGGCTTTGATGCGTTCCGCCGGGAGGTGCGGTTCGATGGGCAAGTACGCGCCGCCGGCTTTGAAGACGGCCAGTACGGCGGCCAGCCAGTCCAGGTTCCTCTCCATGGCCACCGCGACCACCCCTTCACGGCGGAGTCCTTGGGCCCGCAGGGCGCGGGCCAGCCGGTTGGCGCGGGTGTTGAGCTCGTGGTAGGTCCACATCCGGTCGCCGTGCTGGGCGGCGACGGCATGCGGGTGCTGGCGTACACGCTGCTCGAACAGCTCGTGCACTCGGCGATCGGGCAGGTCGCGGCGCGGCCCGGCAAGGCCATGGAGCTGGAAACGGAGCTCTTCGGCCGACAGGAGGCTCCGACCCGCGTGATCGGCATCCGGGTCAGCGGCGATCAGCGCGAGCGCGGTCAGGTGATACCCGGCGATCCGGGCAGCGCAATCCGCATCGAGGACCTCGGTGCGGTAGCGCAGCCGCAGCGTCAGCCGTCCGTCGTCGTGGTGGACGACGCCCATCCACAGCGCCGTGCCCGCATCCAGGGTGCTGCTGTCCCGGGTAGGCTCACCAGCGCCGCCGGGGAGGTCGCCGCTGAGGTCCGTGGGGTCGAAAACGGTCTCGAAGGGCGGTTCGGTCAGACCGAGTTCGCGCCTGAGGTCATCGACGGGGAAGTCGTGGTTGGCCACCAGCTGCGCGATGGCGTGGCGGGTGCGCAGCAGCAGGATCCGCCATGAGCCCGGACCGGTCGTCAGCCTGCACGGCAGCGGCCGGCCGCCGACAGCAGCGACGTAACCGGTGGTGACCTCCTGATCGCCGCTCAGCGCGGCCAGCACCTTCGCGTGGGCGGTCAGCAGCACACAGTTCAGTGGCACCGCCAGCTCATCTGCCAGCCGGCGCAACGCTGTCGCCTGTCCGGCCGGGACCGGCGTCTCGTAGGCGGACACGCCCGCAACCGGCACCCGGGTCCAGCGCGGAAGGGGCGTGAAGCCGCTGCCGGCGGTCAGGACGCCGTGCCAGAACTCTCTGCTGGTGGATGCGTTCAGTGCCATGAGGGGTCTCTCCTGTCTGCTGGTGCTGGTGCTGGTGCTGGTCTGGTTGGGTATCAGGCGCCGTCGAGCGAGTTGGCGTACAGGGGTGCGGCGCCGGACAGGTGCTCCGGCAGCGTGGTGGAGGGCGGGGCGTCGTCGGGCAGCTCCCGGGCCGGGTTCCCTGCCCACCGGGCCCGATGGGGGACCTGCTCGCCCTTCATGAGGAAGGAGTCGCAGGCGAGCTGGACGCCGTCTGCCAGCGTCACGCCGTAGTGGACGAACGCGCCGACACCGAGGGTGCTGCCGGCACCGATCGTGCTGCGGTCGGATTTGAAGGCGCCGTCCTCCTGCGAGTGGCACTGGACCACCGTGCCCGCGTTCAACGTGCAGTCGTCCCCGACGGTGACGAGGGTCCGCTCCGGGAAGAAGCAGCCGTCGTCGAAGACCCGCTTGCCGATGCGCGCGCCCAGCAACCGCCAGAGGACGTTCTTGAACGGGGTGCCGTCAAAGGCCTGTGCGTAATCGACCGACGCCATCTTCCAGTAACGCTCGTGCCGCCAGAACGACGGCTCGTAGATCGAGCAGTACAGCGGCTTCTGGGCCTTGAATCCGGTGGTGGCCCGTTCGATCAGCGCGAAGTAGACGACGGTCAACGGCAGGGTGACGACAGCGGCCAGCGCGAACGCCAACGCACCTAGCGAGGAGTAGAGGGTTTCGGCGCCCAGGGCGACGAGGGTCAAGGCGAAGAGATGGATCCACCGCGCCATCAGGAACAGCCCCGCCGTGACGGCATTGTGCCGGTTCTTCGCGGCCAGGCGCCGACGCAGCTCGCTGCCGCTCTCCAGGTCCTGGAACCGGGTGTCCCGCATCACCGTGCGGGGAATGGTGAAGGCAGGCGAGCCCAGCAGGCCCACGTTCTCCCGTACCTCTCCGTCGACCGGGACCATCACCTTCGTCGCCAGCAGACAGTTGTCACCGGTCTTGGCCTGCGCGGGATAAGCGACGCGGTTGCCGAGGAAGTTGTGGGCTCCGATCGAGACCCGGGACAGCCTGAACGACGTGTTGGAGAATTCGGCATTGATGACGGACAGGCCGTCGGCGACCATCGTCTTGCTGCCCACCGAGGTCAAGAACGGGCTGTCGTGCTTCACGTCGGAACCGAAGTTCGAACCGGTCTGTGTGACACGGGACAGGTCGTAGCCGAGATAGCGCAGGTAGTGGACGATCGCGGAGCTGTCCCCGAACAGCGCCGTGAAGAACTTCCTGTTGGTCATCGTCGTGATGGCCCGCTGCAGACCGTAGTGGACGCCGTAGAGCGGATAGACCGTATCCGGCTTGACCGCCCGATTGAGCAGGCGCGGCACCACGCCCTGGATGACGAGCCCGGCGAAAGCGCCGCCGAAGAACAGCACGAAGGATGCGGCCAGCGCACCCAGATAGAACGTTCCCGTGGTGTACGCCGAAGTCCCCTCCGCAGGCGCAGTGTTCAGCTGCGACAGCGGGCCCAGCAGCAGGGTCACACCGCCGGTGGCCAGCGGCAGGTACCCCAACAGCAGGGCGAGCAGCTGCCCGATGGTGTAAAAAACCTTCCTGGCGGTGGAGCGGTCGACGGCACCGACCGTGCGGAAGTTCGTGTCGGTGGGCTCGGCCGGCGACCCGTGCCAGCGCTCGCCTGCGGGGACGGTCTGACCGGAGTGCAGGCTGGAAGCGTGTCCGAGCTGGGCCTGGTCGCCCATCGAGGTATTGATGTCGAGGACGGTCTGCGCGCTGACGAGGACGTTGCGGCCGAGGGTGACGGGGCCGGTTTGGATGAGACCGGCGTGTGCCCGGTAGCAGGAGAAGAGCGCATCCTTGTGGATCACCGTTCCGTCACCGATCGTGAGCAGATCGGTGCAGACAGGGACGTGCGTCGAGAAGATCGCGACATCCCGCCCGATCTTCGCGCCCAGCGCCCTGAGATAGGCCACGTACAACGGCGACCCGGTGAACAGACGGACAGGACTTGTGCGGATCAAGGCCTTGACCAGCCACAAGCGTACGTAGCTGAGGCTCCATACGGGGAACTCGCGGTCCGTGAAGCGACCGATGAGGGTCCACTTCGCCACGATCGGCACCATGCACAGGCCGGCAAAGCCGGCGCTGCCCACCAGTACGGAGCGCAGGTAGACATCGAACACGCCGGCGCCGCCGCCGACCCACTCGAAGCCACGGACCGTGGCCAGGGCAGCGAGGTAGGAATAGCCGAGGAACGCCAGGAACTGCAGCATCCCGCACAGCAGGTACTGCCCTGTGCCCGCCCGCGCCGCCGCTCTGCGCGCCGAAGCAGACATCGGCGTGGATGCCGGGACGGCCGGGACGGCCGGATGGGCAGCCGACTGGACGGGTACGGGTGCTGCTGAGGCTGCGGGCGCGGAGAGCGCGGGTGCGGCCGGGGTGAGCGCGGCGGCCAGGCTGTTGACCGTGGGATGCCGGTAGACGTCCTTCATCGATACGGGCGGCAGGTCCGCCCGCTTCCTGACCCGGGCGCAAAACCCGGCCATCACCATCGAATCGGCGCCCAGGTCATCGAAGAAGTTGCTGTCGCCCGGCACCTGCTCCACACCGACGACATCGGCCAGCACCTCCGCGAGGAGCCCCGCGGTCTCGGCCGCAGGGCCGCCGGGTGCGACACCCGATCTGCTGTCGGAAAGCGTTGAGGTGCCGGGCGGGCAGGCCGTCCGGGCAGCGGTCGTTTTTTCCAGCATGTGTGCTCCTCGACGAGGTTCCGGGCGCTGCGCGCCGCAGCGGTCGGCACCCGCTATTGCGAGTGAGGACGTCGTCTTCCGTCCGAAGAAGGCCTCAAGCCTTCAAGGGCGGATTCGCGATGCCACCCCTCCAGTAGGCCCGGCTGGCACATATCCGTCACGTCGCTGAATGTCGTGGCTTGACAGCATTTATGCGCAGCGGTAAGCGGCCGCTGCACCGCCGCGGCCCCGGAAAGCCCGGGCCGCCCGCCGCGTATCCGTGGTCGTGGCCGGTGTCAAGCCACGACATCCGGTGGCATGACAGAGCTCCCGGTCATCCCGCGTACTGGAGGGGTCCCCCGGAGGCGTGGCCACAGGCCACGCCTTCCCCGATTCGCCCCCGCACGGGCCGGCGGCGCCAGACGCCGCCCCAAGCGCAAGGAGGTGACCATGCCGGTCATATCCACCCCCCAGGCATTCAACCAAGACGACCTCTACGTCGACCTCGAGGCGATCACCGGGCACCAGCTGTTCCTCAAATGCGAAGGATTCAACTTCGCGGGGTCCATCAAGCTCAAGGCCGCGACCGCAATGGTCGAGGCTGCCGAACGCGACGGACTGCTCACCCCCGGCTCCATCCTGGTCGAATCCTCCTCCGGCAACCTCGGCGTGGCGCTGGGCATGATCGCGGCCAGCAAGGGCTACCAGTTCGTGTGCGTGACCGACTCCCGCTGCAACCTGGCGACCCGGCTGCTCCTGAAGGCCCTCGGCAGCCAGGTCCGCATCGTCACCGAGCCGTCCCCCACCGGCGGCCTGCTCGGCGCCCGCATAGACCACGTCCGCGCCCTGTGCGCTTCGGACGACCGTTATGTCTGGCTCAACCAGTACACCAACCCCAACAACCACTTCGCTCACTACCGCACGACCGCACCGGCCATCGCCCGTGCCTTCCCCGACCTCGATGTGCTCTTCGTCGGGGCCGGCACCGCCGGCACCCTGATGGGGTGTGCCCGCTACTTCCGCACCTGGCACCGCCCGGTGCGCATCGTCGCGATCGATTCGGAAGGCTCCGCGACCTTCGGACACACGCCGAGTCGCCGCATGATCCCCGGCCTCGGCACCAGCATCCGCCCCCCGCTCCTCGACACCTCCTACATCGACGACGTGGTGCACGTCAACGAAGCCGAGACGATCCGCACGTGCCACCAACTGGCCCGTCACGGCTTCATCTTCGGCGGCTCCACCGGCACCGTCGTCAACGGCGCCACCCAATGGCTTGCCCAGCAGGACCAGCCGGTGACCGCCGTCGCCATCGCCCCCGACCTCGGCGAGCGCTACCTCGAAACCGTCTACCAGACCGACTGGGTGCAGGACCTCTACGGCGAGGACGTACTCCAGCCCCAAACCGTCACCGTCCCCGCCCCCACGCCCTGACCCGCCTGGCCGGACCCGGCCACGGCCACGGGCACCGGGCCGGCCGGCCGGTAGAGGAACCCCCGGCGCGTGGGAAGGACGGGGGCGGGCAGACGTCGTACGGATGATCCCGAACGGACGAGAGGTGTGACGATCCGATGACGGAGTACGAGCGCTCCCGCACGATCCCCGCGCTGCCTGAGCACGTCTTCGACCAGGCGGCCAATGTCGATCAGATGGAACAGTGGCTCCCACGCGAGCTGCACGTGGACTCCGGCGGGCCTGCCGTGAGCGTGCACGAGCACGGCGGAGAGGCCGGCGGGGGGGCCGTTCTCCGTGCCAGGGCGGAGCAGATGCGCCTCGAGTGGGGGACCCGGGAGAACGGCGGGTACACCGGATGGCTCCAGGTGGCAGGGCTCGACGGCGGTCCCAGCGAGGTCACGGTCCACCTGTCGTTCTTCGCCGGGACGAATGATCCCGGCGCGCAGGCGGTGAACGACGCCCTTGACCGCAGCCTGGCGCGCCTGGAGGAGCAGGTACGCCTACGCGTGGACGGCACGGGCGGCTGAGCGTCCGATAGCGCGCCGGGCCGGCGCCGGGCCACCAGCCCCGGGCCGGTCCGGCGCTCGCGCATCGGCCCGGCCCCTCATCAGCCCATCAGGCTCCTTGGTCGTCGTCGTGGCGGGCGCGGCCGCGCCCCGGCAGGATCTCCTGGATCTTTGCCTTCAGCCCCTGGCGCACCATGCCGGTCCGGTCGCTGTCGCCCTTGAGGATCGCTGCGGCGGTGGCCTCGATCTGGTCGAGGTCGGCGTGCGGGGGGATCGGCGGGACGGCGGGATCGGTACGGAAGTCGATGACGAAGGGCCGGTCCGCCGCCAGGGCCTGCTTCCACGCGGTGTCCACGCCCGCCGGCTCCTCCACCCGTACGCCGTCCAGCCCGATGGAACGCGCGAAGTCCGCGTAGGGGACATCGGGCAGCGCCTGGGAGGGCAGGAACTGGGGGGCTCCGGACATGGCACGGGTCTCCCAGGTGACCTGGTTGAGGTCCTGGTTGTTGAGCACGGCCACGACCAGCCGCGGGTCCTGCCATTCCTGGCAGTACTTGGCGGCGGTGATGAGTTCGGCCATGCCGTTCATCTGCATGGCGCCGTCGCCGACGATCGCCACCGCCGGGCGGTCGGGGTGGGCGAACTTGGCTCCGATGGCGTACGGCACCCCGGGGCCCATGGTGGCCAGGGTCCCGGACAGCGATCCGCGCATGGTTCCGCGCATGCGCAGGTGGCGGGCGTACCAGTTGGCGGCCGAGCCGGAGTCGGCCGTGAGCATCACGTCATCGGGCAGCAATGCGTCGAGGGCGTGGACGACGTGCTCGGGGTTGACGGGGTCGGCGCTGACGCCCGCCCGGCCTTCCATGACCTTCCACCAGCGCGCCGTGTCCTTCTCGATCTTCTTGCGCCACGGCCCGTGCTTCTTGCGCTTCAGCTGCGGTAGCAGCGCCTTGAGCGTCTCGTGCGCGTCGCCGACGAGATTCACCTCGAAGGGGTAGCGAAGGCCGATCATGAAGGGGTCGATGTCGATCTGCACGGCGCGGGCCTGGTCGAACTCCGGGAGGAACTGGGAGTACGGGAAACTGGAACCCACCACGAGGAGGGTGTCGCAGTCCCGCATCATCTCGTACGAAGGACGCGTGCCCAGGAGCCCGATGGAACCGGTGACGTACGGCAGGTCGTCGGGCAGGGCGTCCTTGCCGAGCAGGGCCTTGGCCACTCCCGCGCCCAGCACGTCCGCCAGTTGCACGACCTCGGCCCGGGCGTGGCGGGCACCCTGTCCGATCAGCACGGCGACCTTCTCGCCCGCGTTGAGGACATCGGCGGCCCGCGCGAGGTCGTCGGCGGAGGGCACCGGCGCGTAGGAGGGGCTGCCGAGGCTGGAGGGGACCATCTTGAAGGCGTGCGTCGGCGGGGAGTAGTCCAACTCCTGGACGTCGGCGGGGACGATGACGGCGGTCACGGTGCGCTTCGCGTACGCCGTGCGGATGGCACGGTCGATGACGTTGGGCAACTGTTCGGGGACGGTGACCATTTCGCAGAAGTCGGACGCCACGTCCTTGTAGAGACTGAGCAGGTCGACCTCCTGCTGGTAGGAGCCGCCCAGGGCGCTGCGGTTGGTCTGCCCCACGATGGCGACGAGCGGTACGTGGTCGAGCTTGGCGTCGTAGAGGCCGTTGAGGAGGTGGATGGCGCCCGGGCCGGAGGTGGCCGCGCAGACGCCGACCCGGCCGGAGAACTTGGCGTAGCCGACCGCTTCGAGGGCGGACATCTCCTCGTGGCGGGACTGCACGAACCGGGGCTTGTCGTCCGCCCGGCCCCATGCGGCCAGCAGACCGTTGATCCCGTCACCCGGGTACGCGAAGACGTGCTCCACGTCCCACTCGCGCAGGCGCTGGAGGATGAAGTCGGAAACCTTGATCGACATGTTGCTCCTTCTCGTGCGAGGGGTGCTCGCGATCGGTTCGCCCGTGAGGGGAGCCCGCCGGCCGGAGACGTCCTGGGCCTGCGCTCGCAGTTCTGGTGCGTCCGCCCGGAACGCGGCGGCGCATGTCACGCCGGCGAGCAGAGCCGGTCGGCCCCTCCTCTCCGCCTAACCGCTGAGGCGATGCGGAAACGTCCGTCCCCATCTCGTCGCGGCGACGCGAACCGCCGGGGATGCCCATGAGGCGGCGGCTCCGGGCCTTCAGCGCCGCCTCGCGGTCCGCCAGACCAGTACGGCGAGCGTCGCCGAGGTGAGCAGCAGGAAGCCGCGGCGCAGCAGGAGCCGGGCCGGCCCCCCGCCTTCCGGGGCGAGCCCGGCGGCGGTCCCCGGCGTGCCGGTGGCCGAGCCGACCAGCTGATCGGTGATGAGGGAGGCCTTCCGGCGCGCTGCCTGGGCCGTCGGCGCCCGGTCCTTGTCCGTCATCTCATTGCCCCTCTCGTGAAGGCCCGGTCCGCCTCGGAACAGATGAGCACGCGGCGGGCCGATGATCGCGAAAACGTCAGCATGTGGACTCAGCGGTCCCGGGTTAGGCGAGGAGGGCGGGCAGGACCTTTTCGCGGTAGGCGGTGAAGAAGTCTTCCTGGTGCTGGCCGATCTGTCCGACGTACACCTCGTCGAATCCGGCTTCCACGTAGGCCCGGATGGCATCGACGTGCTCGTCGGCGTTGGAGCCGCACGGTACGGACTCGGCCACTTGCCGTGGCGTGACGAGTTCACTGGCCTGCTCGAAGTGGGCCGGTGTGGGAAGGATCTGGTTCAGCTCGCCCGGCAAGTGTTCGGTGGCCCAGATCCGGTGAGCGCTCTCCACTGCCGCCTCACGGTCCCGGTCCCAGCAGACCTTCAGGCCTCCGACCACCGGCTTGCCCGCACCGCCCGCCTCGCGGAAGTTCCCGATGGCCTCGCCATCGGGGCTCATGGTGACGAATCCGTCTCCGATGCGGCCCGCCAGAGCCGCCGACTTGGGGCCGAACCCCGAGACCAGGACGGGAAGCGGTGCCTCGGGCGCGGTGTAGAGGCGGGCGTTGTCGACCGTGTAGTGCCGGCCCCGGTGACTGATCTGGCCGCCGGTGAACAGTTTCCGCATCACCTCCACCGCTTCCGCCAGCATGTCGGCCCGTTCCTCGAAGGCGGGCCACCGATCACCCAGAACGTGTTCGTTGAGGGCCTCACCGGTCCCCACCCCCAGTGTGAACCGGCCTTCGAGCAGCACGCTCGAGGTGGCGGCCGCCTGGGCGGTCACCGCTGGGTGCAGGCGCACGGTGGGGCAGGTGACCAAGGTGGTGACGGGGAGGTCGACCGTCTGGGACAGGGCGCCGATCATCGACCACACGAAGGGGCTGTTGCCCTGGATGCCGGTCCATGGGTGGAAGTGGTCGGAGATGGCCAAGCGGGTGAACCCCGCGTCCGCCGCCCGGCGCGCCTGCTGCAGGAGCTGGGCCGGGGTGAATTCCTCGCAGGCCAGAAAGTAGCCGAAGGACGTCATGCGCTCATTCCCTTCCCGTTCGTGGCCCCCCGCCTCCCGGCTACCCCGGTGGGGCGTCCGGACACTGCTGGATCGCCGAGAGCCGGCTGCGGGCCTTGGTGAGGGAGCGGGGCCGTGGGGGATCCTTCCAAGGGTTGTCCTTGAGCAGGTCGTCGGGCGCGGTGACGGTCCAGCGGCCTGCGGTGAGGTCCGGGTCCGTGACGTCCGCCCAGGCGATGGGCGCGGCGACGGGGCCGCCGGGGCGGGCGCGGACGGCGTAGGGCGCGACGGCGGTCTGGGCGTAGGCGTTGCGCTGGACGTCGAGGTAGAGCCGGCCCCCGCGGGCCTTCTTCCTCGGTTCGGTGGTGAGCTCGTCCGGGTGGCGGGAGGCGAGCAGTTCGGCGACGTCACGGGCGAAGCCCCGTACGTCGTCGAAGGGCGCCCGGCCGTCGAGGGCCACGACGATGTGGAGGCCGCGCGAGCCCGTGGTCATCACGAGGGAGGGCAGTTCCAGCTCGTCCAGCAGCTCGTGCAGGGCCAGCGCGGCCGTACGGACCGGGGCGAACTCGTCGCCGGGCGGGTCGAGGTCGAACACGAGCCGGTCCGGATGGTCGGGACGGTCGGTCTTCGACAAGAACCGGTGCGGGGTGATGCATGCCTGGTCGGCGAGGTAGAGGAGGGTGGCGGTGTCGTCGCAGACGGCGTACGTGACGGTGCCGCCCTCCTTGGGCAGCTCGGCTCGGTGGATCCAGTCGGGGAAGTGCCGGGGCACCTCCTTCTGCATGAAGGCCGGCCCGTCGATCCCGTCGGGGTGGCGCTCCAGCATGAGCGGACGGCCGCGCAGATGGGGCAGCATGCGCGGGGCCACCGCGCGGTAGTAGTCGGCGAGGTCGGCCTTGGTGATGCCCTCCTCGGGGAAGAGGACCTTCTCCGGCCGGCTCACCTCCACGGTGCGTCCGCCCGCGCGGACGGCCTTCGTCGTGCTCATCGCTTCCTCCCGGCGGGCTGCTCGCGGACCACCTCGCGGGCGGGTTTGTCCTCGCGCAGGCCGAGGTAGCGAGGGTGGCGCAGCAAGCCCGCGGTGGTCCACTCGGTGAAGGCGACCTGCGCGACGAGTTCGGGGTGCACCCAGTGGACGGCCCGCTCGCGCACCTCGTCGGCGGGGAAGGACGAGGTGCGCCGCGCGAGGCCGTCGAGGCGGTGGCGCAGGCTCCGCAGGGTGGCGGTGTCGAAGCCGGTGCCGACCCTGCCGGCGTAGCGCAGCACGCCGTCCTGGTAGTGGCCGAGCAGCAGGGCGCCCAATCCGACCCTCGTTCCCGCGGGCTCGGTGAACCCGCCGATCACGAACTCCTGGCCTCCCGAGCACTTGAGCTTGAGCCAGTCGGAGGACCGGCGGTGGACGTACGGTGCGTCGGCGCGTTTGGCGATCAGCCCTTCCCAGCCGCGGCTGCACGCCCGGTCGAGGAGGTCCTCGCCGTAGTGGTTGCGGTGCGGGGTGAAGCGCAGCGGCGGGCGGAAGCCGAACGTGTCGCGCAGCAGGGCCTTGCGGGCGCGCAGGGGCAGGGCGGTGGTGTCGCGACCGTCGAGCCGCAACAGGTCGAACAGGTAGTACGTGACGCGGACCGGGCTCGCCCCGACGGCGCTCGGGTCGGTGAGCCCCATGCGCTGCTGGAGCAGCGCGAAGTCGGTGCGGCCCCGCCGCAGGGCCACGATCTCGCCGTCCACCGTGAAGTCCCCGGGTGCCTGGGCGGCCAGTGCCTCGACGACCTCCGGGTAGGTGGCGTTGAGCGAGAGCCCGTTACGGGAAACCAGTCTCGGGTCCTCGTCCTGTCGGCGGGTGGCCAGGACGCGGACGCCGTCCAGCTTCCGCTCGAAGACCCAGCTCCCGTCCCCGTCGAACGCGCGGCGTGTGCTGAGCGTGGCGAGCATGGGCGTGAGCGCGTCCGCAGGCCCGCTCATTCCCGCTCTCCGTCCTGGCGCGCGGCTTCGACCGCCACCTGTCCGAGCGTGCGGCCGGTTCGGGCCGAGCGCGCCCGTCGGGGGTCGGGCGTGCCTTCGGAGACGGCGCGTTCGTCGGCGTGCTTGACCAGCAGCCACGCCTCGCGCCCGTCACCGCTGCCGTCGCCGTCGGCGCGGAAGCGGGTCAGCGAGTAGCCCCCGTGCAGCTTGCGGCCGTCCAGCCAGAATGACGCGTGCCCCTTCTCCAGCGCCCTGGCCAGGGGGATCTCCTGCCCGTCGCGGCCCGAGGAGAGGTTGCGGTACGTGCCCTCGTCCCACACGATCACCGTGCCGCCGCCGTACTCGCCCCGGGGGATGACGCCCTCGAACTCGCGGTACTCCAGCGGGTGGTCCTCGGTCGGCGTCGCGAACCGCTTGTCGTGCGGATCCTTCGACGGCCCCTTGGGGACCGCGAAGGACTTCAGCACCCCGTCGGCCTCCAGCCGGAAGTCGAAGTGCATGCTGCGCGCGTCGTGGATCTGGACGACGAACGAGGGCTGCTCGCCGGGCGGCGGGGACCGGCGGCCTTCCGGCTCCGCGGTCCTGGAGAAGTCGCGCCGCCGGTGATAGCGCGCCAGCGCCTCCCGCGCGCTCACGGCACCCTCCTCGCGGGCCCGGTGGCTCCACGCAGCCTGGCGGTCGACCATTCCCCCGCACTGGGTGCGGGACCCGGTTCGTGCCGGCGGCGTACGTACCCCGTCCGGTCACCGTCCACGAGCGCGGACGGGTGGCCGGCGGCATCCGTCCCGAGAGCCAGCTGGGCTTCGGTGTGCTCCCGCAGGATGCCGCGGAGGGCTTGCAATCCGGTGTCGTCCACGGCTTCGAGGCTGTCCAGGAGGTGGAGGAGCCGAAGGAGCCGCAGGGGCTGCGGCCGCCAGTTGTACGCGAGCACGGTGATGCCCTGCTCGCGGGCCTGCTCCTGGAAGTCGATGAGGCAGCGCAGGCCGGACACGTCCATGAAGGGGACGTGGTGCAGGTCGCACGCTACGAGGGCGACGCCGTTGCGCAGGACGGCGGCTCGGACCTCCGCGATCGCGGGTTGCGCATCGAGGTCGAGTTCCCCGGACAGGGTCAGGTGCACGGTCGGTCCGTAGCGCCTCACGGTGATCCGGAGCTCACCGCTGTCGATGGCGTCGATGGCGTCCATGGCGTCTCTCACCTCGCCAGGAAGGGAATGCCTTGGTGAACCTCTGCCCCGGGTCGGCCCGCGATACCGCGGGCGCATCCGGGAGGTCGATCCCGGGAGCGGGCTCGGCCCGCGCCCCTTTCCGAGCGGCCGCTGCCGTCTGAAGCGGCCACGCTGATCAGATTACCCGTGCGCGCATGGCGGCCACGATCGGGGGGAGCTGCGAGGTATGAGCAGAAACGTCCCGGAAGGCATCCCGGACCCGGATTCCCGGGAGGACGCGGAGGAGGCCCGTGTGACATCCGGCCCGAACCGGGTGGCGGCGCTTCGCCTCGTGCCGGCTCCGTGATCGAAGGAGTGGAGCAAGCCATGAGCAGCAGTACCGCACCGCACGGCGACGACGTCTACCAGTCGGCCGACCCGGACGATCCGGCCGTGTCGCAACCCGACATGGAGAACGCGCTGGACGAACCCGGTCTCGACGAGAACCTGGACACCGGGTATTCGCCGCCCGAAAGGCCGTGGGCGGTCAACGACCACGGCACGACACCGGAGGAACGGCACGCCGGGGAGAGCTTGGAGGGGCGTCTCGCCCGCGAGAACCCGGAGGTCGACGCCGACCCCGACGATCCGGCCCAGGACGAATTCGCCGACGAGACCGGTGAACCGGGCCAAGCGGGCCCCGTACGGGCGGGGCGGCTGGTCCTGTCCGAGGAAGCCGGTCCTGGAGGCCGCCGGTCCGTCCGGGCGCGCGACGTGGGCGTGAACGGAGGGGCCGCATCGGCGGAGGAGGCCGCGGTGCACCTCATCGAGGAAGAGGACGAGGAGCAGGAATCGGAAGGCGGCACCTGACGGCCGGGCGTTGGCCGAGGACGCGGAGACCTGGAGAAGAATGCGGCTGAGAACGAGTCGGCCCGACCGTCCGGGGTATCGCCGGGTGCGGCACGGGCGTGGCTTCCGCTACCTGGACCAGGCCGGCCAGCCGGTCACCGCGGAGGCGGAACTCACCCGGATCCGGAAGCTGGCGATCCCGCCGGCCTGGTCCGGCGTGTGGATCTGCCCCTGGTCCGGTGGTCACATACAGGCCGTGGGCACCGATGAGGCGGGGCGGCGCCAGTACCGGTACCACGATCTCTTCCGGGAGCGGCAGGAGGAGGCCAAGCACGAGCACGTCCAAGAGGTCGCCGCCCGGCTTCCGGTGCTGCGCAGGGCCGTCGAGGAGGATCTGGGCGGCAGCGGGCTGACCCGGGACAGGGTGCTCGCCTGCCTCGTCCGGCTGCTCGACCTGGGGTTCTTCCGGATCGGGGGAGCGTCGTACCGCCGCGACCACCAGGCGTACGGCCTGACCACCCTGCTGCGCGAGCACGCCACCTGCCGCCGGGGCGAGATCTGCTTCAGCTACCAGGGGAAGTCCGGCAAGGTCCAGACGTGCTCGCTGGTGGACCCGGCAGCCTACGCCGTCGTACACGCCCTGCTGAGGCGCAGGGACGACGGGCTCCAGCTGTTCGTGTACTGGGAGTCCGGGGCTTGGCACGAGGTCCAGGCGGACGATGTGAACGACTACCTGCGCCGCAAGTCCGGTACGGACCTCACCGCGAAGGACTTCCGGACCTGGCACGGCACCGTCCTGGCGGCCGTCGCCCTGGCCGTCTCCACCGGCGTGGCCGACGGGTCGCCGGGCCGTCGCAGAGCGGCGGAGGCCCGGGCGGTCCGCGAGGTCAGCTCGTACCTGGGGAACACGCCCGCCGTGTGCCGCGGCTCCTACATCGATCCGCGCGTCGTGGAGCTGTACGAGGCGGGCGTGACGGTGAAGCCGGCTCTGGACCGGCTCGGCAAGGATGGCGGCTACGGCAGCCCGGCCATCCACGGCGAGGTGGAGCAGGCCGTCCGCGAGCTCCTGACCGGGGGAGGGGCGACTGCGGCGGCCCGACCCGGGTAAGCGCCTGGACGTGGGCAGGTCCGCGGGAGACCAGGCGGCGACCGAGCTCGTGGGAACGTGGCGGAGGAGGAAATCGTGACTGCGACGCCAGGCGAACGCCGGATCGTACTCGTACGGCATGCCAAGTCCGTCCCGAAGGACGCCGCAGCCACCGACTTCGAGCGCCCACTGGCCGACCGGGGCCGGCAGGAGGCCCCGCAGACGGGCCAGTGGCTCGAGGACTCCGGCCGATGCCTCGACCTCGCGCTGTGCTCCTCGGCGCTGCGGACCCGCCAGACGTGGCAGCTGATGGAGGCCCGGCTGACCGGACCGCCGCCCGTGGTGTACGAGGACCGGCTCTACAACGCGGAGCGTGACGCCCTGCTCGCCGTACTGGCCGAGACGAGCGAGGCGGTCGGTGACCTGCTGTTGGTGGGTCACAACCCGGGCATCCACGAGGTGGCCGTTGCCCTCTGTGGGACGGGACCCAAGCGCCTCCTGGGCCGGATCCGCGACGGGTTCCCCACTTCGGCCGTCGTCGTCATCGAGCTGGCGGGAAACTGGCGTGAGGTCGAGCCCGGGGCCGGGCGGCTGATGGTGTTCTGGGCGCCGGGCGACTGACGGTCGCGCCGAGGAGACGGGCAAAGAGGCCAGCAGGAAGCCAGGAGTCCGCCGCGCCGAGTGGTAACGGCTGTTACCATGCCCGGTATGGCGAAGACACAGCTGGGCGCGCGAGTGGATCAGGATGTCGCGGAGCTCGCGCGCAGACGCGCGGCGGACCTCGGACTGAGCATCGGGGACTACCTCGCCAGACTCGTCCAGGACGACGCGAGCGGCCTCCGGGCCCGCGGTGTCGAGGCCGCTGCCCGCTTCCTCGCCGAGCACCAGAGCGTCTTCGACGAGGCCGAGGACGCACAGCTCGGTGGTTCGGGAGTGCGCGCAGCCTGATGGAACTGCACATCGACGTCCCCTGGATCCTGCAGGTCGCCGAAGCCGCGGGCGCTGACGACCCCGCTCCCGACGACTACGGAGTCCCCGTATCGGCGGTAGCCCGCCACAAGGCCGAGCTCTTCGAGGAAGCCGTCTACGAGGGCCCCTACGTCAAGGCTGCCGCCCTGGTGCACACCCTGGGCCGCTGTCGCTGGCTCGAACGCTCCAACCTGGCCGTAGCCGCCGCGACGGGCGTCATGTACCTGGAAGCCGCGGGCATCGCGGTCAAACCCACCCGCGACGACGCCATCGCGCTGAAGGACCTCCTTCTCGACCCGGCGTGCACCGCCGCGAAGGTCTCGGCCGTACTGCGTTCCTGGCCCACGGTCAGCTGACGGAAGGGCCACCCTTCCGCGGCGGCTTCCGGTACGCCGGCAGCCGCATGCACCGCCTCGTGTACGGGGCCGTAGGCTGCCGTGATGCGAGCGCGATACGGGTTCCTCGAAAGGCGTGTGGGGCGGCGCGGCCCGGCGGTCGTCGACTCGGTTCTGGCCCTGTCGTACATCGGGGTCGGGCTGTTGCTCGGGCAGGAGGACCCGCCTGCCGGATGGCACCGCCTGGACGCGTGGGGAGTGGCCCTGACCATCGGGGTGAGTCTCACCCTGCTGGCCGGCCGGCGCGCGCCGGTCGCCGCGTTCGCCTGCAGCGACGGACTGTGGATCTTGTACATCGCGTGCGGCTATTGGCCGGTGGTCAATTCGATGGCCCCTCTCATGGGGCTGTACCGGGTGGCGTCTGCCCGCCGGCCCCGCACCACGGCCGCTGTGACTGAGCGCGATAGTTGGCGCTTGAGCGCGCTACTTGGCGACTGGGCGCGATAGGTGGCGCGCAGGCAGCCGCTGAATCGCCCTGAGCAGGCTGTGGGCTGGACGCCGAGTCCGGCGCTGCCCCGGGCCGCCGTTGTCGCTCGGTGGCAGCGATCCCTCTATTTGGTGGCGGCAGCGCGGCCGGTGTTGGCGATCCTCCACTTGAGTGCAGACCACCGCGGCACGGCGTGATGAGGCCAGCGGCTCCGGATCCAGCTGCCGGCCGGGAGAACGCTGGGGCGTCCGTGCTGCAGGCTGGTCGCAGGGCGACCCTCCGCCCTGGGGGCCGCTGGCATTGCCCAGCCCGGTAGGGCTGGTGTCACAGGCGGCGGTTACGTTGCTGCGCGGCAGATGCGCGAGCGGGAGTGGGGAGCGGCAATGGTGGTCGTGGTGGGGTACGCGCAGGCGTGGGATCTGGAGGCCCGCGTGCCCTGGCGACCGCTATCGGTGGCTGAGGCTCGTGAGCGGGATGCCGCCGGGCTTCCGTACGTGGTGGTGTACCGGGCGGCGGGCCGGGAGGCTCCGTTGGAGGTCCGGCTCGTCTCCTGGCGGGACCACTATGTCGGGCTGTGGGTCTACGACGCTCAGGGCCGCCGAACCTATGACCTGGACATGCGGCTGTTGGACGACCCGGCGCGGCTGCTGCGCCGGTACACCGTCGGCTGGACCTACACCGGCCCGGAGATGGCGGAGTTCGACGGCGCGTGTCCGCGCATCACCGTGGAGCTCTTCCCGGACGGAAAGGGTCGGCGGACGGAGGAGCCCCAGGGGAAGGACGGGCGCTCGTACGTCACCGTACCCAGGGTCGGCGATGACGAGCGCTGGATGGATCGTTCTGTCTTCGGGGAGTGGCCGCTGCTCTCAGCCCAGGTCCACGGGTTCACGGAGCCGCCGGTCTTCGAGATCACCGAGGCGGCCGCGGCAGCCGAGGACGGTAGCGGGCTGGCGCCCGCCACCTGCTGGCGTCCGCCCCGTCCCGCGCAGCCCGGGCCGATCGGTGAGCTGTTCCGGCCCGGCGTGCGCGTGACCAACGGGTACCACCCCGAGATGACGGTCGTGGAGCCGCGTCGCATCGCAGGAACCTTGAGTGTGCCCAGCGGGCTGCTGGCCGTCTCGGGCCCGGACATCGACCACGGCGACGGACCGCACATCACGGTCCCCGTCCCGCCCGGTGAGTACGTACTGGAGGAGGCACGGGCCCGCCACACCTACCACTGCGAGTGGGAGGGAAGTGAGGTCACGCGTACGGACACCATGGCCGTCCGCGTACTCGTCAGCGAGATCCCCGCCGCCACCTGGGCCATGGCCCGCCGGCCCGACGACGACCCCCGCCTGCTCCGGGAGAACGGGATCTACGGCTTCGACACCGACGGTGCCACAGGCTGCTTCGCCGACGGCGCGGCCTGGGAGCCGCTTCTCGCGCTCTTCGAGAAAGGGCTGATGCAGGGAGACCCGGACCTGGACCCGGACGCGTACGAGGACATCAGCGACTCCATGTACCTGCTGCGCACCCGGGACCAGGCCACCGACGGCGAACTCGCGGCGTTTGCGACGACGGGGGACGGCACCTATCCCGTCTGGGTCGGCCGTTCCGAGGCGGGCGAGGTGGTCGGGGTTGTGGTGCTGGTGGAGAGGATGCCCGAGCTGCTGCCGGAGAGCGCCGCCGCCGTTGCCTGAGGTGCGCGGAGTCCTGGGACCTGGCGTCCCGTGCCGCTGGGCGGTACCTGTCCCTGCCGGCTCAGAATTGAGCATCGCAGTTGGCGGATGATGCCAACTATGGCGCTCAGTCACAGCTGATTGTGACTGAGCGCGATAGTTGGCGCTTGAGCACGCTAGTTGGCGACAGAGCGCGATAGTTGGCGCGCAGGGTAGCGGGCGGATTAGCCTGAGCAGGCCCTTTTCCGCGTTCTGCGGTTCTCGTGACGTTTCACGCGGTGTGCTGGTGGCATGACGGGTGCTGGCCTGGGGCGCGTGTGGTCTCACTGCTGTGAGTTCGATGAGCTGGTCGCGCCGTACACCGTGGCCTCAGGAGAGATCCTTGATCCATGCGCGGACTGGGCAGGTCGTTGGACGGCAACCTGGCAGGTCGACGGAAGCGACGTCGTCAGCCCTGTACGCGGTCTGACTGCCTTCCCTTGGAATCGAGCCCGGCCTGTTCGCTCGTTCTCGTGGCGGCCGGGACAGCGGCACCGGCCCGGGCTGGCGTTCATGGGGGCGACGGGACGTGGGCACGGCTTCGAGAGCTTGGCCGAGCGCCGCGCGCTGACCGTTCTGGACTTCTGCGGTCAGGTCCAGGATGTGCTCTCGCAGCCGTTTCGCCTGCGGTTCTTCGACGACGGGGTCCGCCGGGAACACATCCCCGACTTCTTGGTGGCTACCGCGGGATCGACGCTGTTGATCGACGTCCGCCCGGCACACCTCGTGAAGGAGTCGGACGTGGCCGTGTTCGCGGCGACCGGCCGGGTGGCGGCTTCCGCTGGCTGGCGGTACCTGGTGGTGACCGGCTGGCGGAACAACGTCGCGGACACCCTGGAGGTCTTGGCGCGCGGGCGTCGTCGGCACACGGATCCGCTGGGCCTGGAGGAGGAACTGCTCGCGGCGGCGGTCGGCCCCAGGCGCTTCGGTGAGCTCGTCGCGGCGACGGCGTGGCCGGTGCTGGCGCGGGAGGTCGAGACCGGATTCCGCAGCGGCAGCCGGCACTGGGCCCGCCCGGGTGAGCCCCGGCTGGCCTTCGATCCTGCGACGACCACCATCGGCGAGCGTCGACGGGCCAAGGTCGCCGAGCTCGGAAGGCTATCGGAGGCGGAGGCTGCCCGGCTCGGGCTGGATTCGGTCAGCGAGCGAACCCTGCAGCGGATGGCCGCCCGCTACCGCGAGTCGGGCCTGGTCGGGCTGGCCGACGGTCGGTGGACGCGGCAGGCCGGCGGCCACCCATCGGTATCGATCGAGGTGGAGGAGGCGATCCGGGCGGTGCACGAGCAGTGCCTGCGCCGGTCGCGGATCAGCATGGCCTCGCGGGAGCGGTTGATCCACCAGTACGTGCGGGAGGTGTTCCCGGACCGGGACGTGCAGGTGCCGCACCGAACGACGCTGGCGCGGGTGTGGCGGGAGTGGTTCGGGCCGGGCGGATCCCGACAGCGGTACGTACGCTCGGCCGCCGCGGTCCCGGCCTCGGCCGGGGCTCCGGTGATCGCGTCGCGGCCGGGGCAGGTGGTGGTGCTGGACTCGACGCCGTTGCCGGTGAAGGTCCTTGACGACGTCTTCGGCACCCCGATCACCGTGCACCTGACGATCGCGCTGGACGCCTACACGCACTCGATCGTCGCGTTCCGGCTCACGCCAGTGGCGGAGTCGTCGATCGAGGTGGCAATGCTGCTGCGGGACGTGCTCTCGCCGCTGCCCATGCGTCTGGGCTGGGGCGAGACCATGGCCTGGCCGTATCCGGGTGTTCCGGCCGCGCTGGTGGCGGACCTCGCGGGCGGGCCGGTGGCGGGGCTGCCGTTCTTCACCCCGGAGGCGATCACCGTCGACCACGGGTCCGCTTTCAAGAACCACCACCTGGTCCAGGTAGCCCGCACGCTCGGCGTGGACGTGCTGCCGGCCCGGGCGATGCGGCCGACGGACAAGGTGGCGTGTGAGCGGGCCTTCGCCGCGATCCAGTCCCTGCTCCTGGAACTCGTGCCGGGCTGGCGTGGGATCGACGTGGCTGACCGCGGCGCCGATCCGGAGTCGGACGCGTCGTGGACGGTGGCGGCGATGGAGCATCTGCTCGCTTCGTGGATCGTCGCGGTGTGGCAGAACCGCCGCCTGGACCAGCACGCCCCGGCCTGGGACCCGTCCGGGCGGCACAGCCCGAACACCCTCTTCGCCGCCGCGGCAGCCCGCGACGGCATCTCGCTACAGATTCCGCCGCCGCAGCTGTACTACGAGCTGCTGCCGGTCCACTTCGTGAAGGTCGACGCCCGGCGCGGTGTGAAGGTCGGCGGTCTCTGGTACGGCGCACACACTCCGGCGCTCGACCCGTGCCGAGGTGTTCCGGCGCCCCGCGGCGGCCGGCACGCCGGGAAGTGGGCGGTGCGCCGGGATCCCCGGGACTGCCGTCAGGTGTTCATCGAGCTCGAAGGGACCTGGCACGCGCTGCCGTGGAACGGCCTGCCGCCCGAGGGGACGGTGCCCGCGTTCGGGGATGCCCGCGTCGGGAGGTCCTCAAGGAGGCAGCCCGGAACGGGCTCAAGCCCCGCACGGACGCCGAGCTGCTGCCCGTGCTGCTGGACCTGCTGGCCGAGGTCACCCCGGTCAAGGGCTGGCCCGGGCGTCCCGAGGCCCGCAAGAAGGCCGCCGCCCGGGCCCGCGAGCTCGCCCGAGCCCGGGCGGCGGCCACAGACCGTCCCGAAGCCCAGCCCCCGCAGTCCCCATCAACGGAATCCGAGCCGGGACGTGAAGTCGCCGCGGCAGTCGCCGCGGATCGCTGGCGACGGCGTACTGCCGCGGCCGCCGGTGCCTGGCCCGTCGCCGCGCCACCGCTCGGCGACACCCTGGCCGCCCGCGCGCTCTACCCGGCCGCGCGGCCCGCGCCCGACGAGGAAGACGGATACGAAACTGTCGAACCAGCCACCGGGCAGAGCGCGGAGGCCGAAGGGGGTGCGCAGTGAACGGTGATGTTCAGCGGCGGGACACTGTGGCCGGGTGGGATGCATGGCGGCGATCCCGGCATAGTTTCGAGCCGGCGGCACGGCTGTCGGCGGGAGCGTGGCGGGGGATGTCAGAGGCGGAGAAGGCGGTGTGGGACTTGGCGCGGGCGGCCACCCACGCGAACCTCCCGCTGCTGGGAACGCCGATGAGCCGAGCGGTCGACCGTCTGCTCTCCGCACGGATCAGGCAGAACGCCTTCAAGAGCAGGCCGGGCAACGCGGGCCGGGGTGATGGTGTCCGGCGGCGGCTACCAGGGCAAGACGGAGACCGTCTGCGAGATCGCCGCGGCGTTCGAGGACTCCTGGCGCGCCCTGCACGCCACCAACCCGCAGGCCGTGCCCGGTACCCGGGACCTGTGGGTGCCGGTCGCCTACGTCCAGACCCCGGTGACGGCGAAGCCAAAGAGCACCTGCAAGGCGATCCTCGACTTCTACGGCACCCCCACCAAGCGGATGGACCTGCCCGAACTGATCCGGCAGGTCGCCGCCTCCCTCGCCGATCACGGCACCAAAGTGCTGATCTTGGACGACATCACCAGGCTGCGGATGCACCGTGTCGATGACCAGGACACCCTTGACCTGATCCGGGCGTTCATGTCGATGCACGTCACCCTCGTCCTGGTCGGGGTGGACATCCCGGGCTCCGGCCTCCTGCGCGAAGGCCGCAGCCCCACCGTGTCCGGCACCGGGCGGCGGCCCGTCAACGGATGGGAGCCGACTCAGACCGAGCGGCGCTTCGACCTCGTCGAACTGGACCGGTTTCGCTACGACACCCCTGAACAGATCATGGCCTGGACCTCCCACCTCGCCGGCATCGAGAACCACCTTCGGTTGCTGAAGGCCCAGCCCGGCATGCTCCCCGCCGGCACCATGCCCGAGTACCTCTATGCACGCACCGACGGAGTCGTTGGGCTGCTCGAGCGCCTCATCGAGGACGGCTGCACCCACGCCGTCGCTACGGGCACCGAGGCCCTCACCTCCGCCCTGCTGGACGAGCTGCCGCTGGCTCTGGCCGAAGCCGGCCGCCACCGGGCAGCCGACGAGGTTCCCGAACTGCCCACCCCGCGCCGGACCCGGGCCACCGCCCGCTCCAGGCCAGGACGCCGCAACGGCGCCTTCGACGATCCCGGTCCCGCCGCTCAGCCCGCGGTTGGGCCGTGACCGGCAGCGGCCCGGCGGCTGGCCGTGGACTTGGTCCAGCCTCTCGCGGACGCCACCTGGGTCTACCCCGCCGGGAGGACGGCGTGAGCGCCGGGCGCCGGCAGCCGCGCCCCGAGGACCTGGACGGCAGCCAGCTGGAGCAGGCGCGGCTTCGGGTGGCCCACCTGCTCGAAGTGGAGACGGGATACCGCAGCGGCAGCCGCTACTGGGCCCTGCCGGGGGAACCCCGGCCCGAGTACGACCCCGCCCGTACGTCCTTGGGGGAGCGGCGTAGGGCGAAGGTGGCTGAGCTGGAGGCGATGGGACGGCAAGAGGCCCAGCACCTGGGTCTTGCTTCGGTCAGCGAGCGCACGCTGAAGCGGATGGCCGCCCGCTACGCCGAACACGGACCGATCGGGATGGCGGACGGACGGCGCCCGCCAGCGGTACGTGTGGTCGGCGGCCGCGGTGGAGACGGGCTGGGGCAAGGTGGTGGTCAGCCGGCCGGGGCAGGTAGTGGCGCCGGAGACATCCCCGTTCTCGTCGACGGAGGCATCCGCACCGGTACGGGCGCACTGACGGCTCTGGCCCTCGGCGCCGACGCGGTCCTGACCGGGCGGCCGGTCCTGTGGGCGCTGACCGTCCGGGGCCGCGAGGGCGTGCGGAGCCTGTTCGACTCCTACCGTACCGAACTGGCCGAGGCCATGGCCCTCGTGGGCGCCCGCTCGCCTGAGAAGATCGGCTTCGACTTGGTGGCCCCAGGCAGCTGACCGGTCACACCGAGTACTGCTGCCACAGCTTCACGGCCGTCTTCGGGTTGGACGCGGAGTTGGACTTGTTCGCCACCAGGCAGCGGTACTGCTTCCCCTGGTAGGAGACCCGGTCGTTCTCCGCGTACTGCCGGTTGACTTTCCAGTCCGAAAATCCTGCTGCCATGTCGCGGTACCTTTCATCGGGCCGACCCGCTGCCGGGCCCGCCTGAATCCTCGCACGTCGGAGCCCTGGTCGGCCCGGAGCGGGCGCCGCCCCGCCCGGCTGGCGCCCGCGGCACCTGGCCCGCCCCAGCACAGACCTGGCCCGCCTCGCCGCACCTCGACCTGCTCCCACCCGCCCACACTCCCGAGCCCAGGCCGACGGGCTCCTGCAGGTCGATCTGTGAGCCGAACGCTTCGGTAGCTTGTCCCCGCGGAGCACTGAGGAGGTCTTCGAGGGTTCGGAACTCGTCTTCTCCGCGACAGGCGGTGCCTGGAAGTGCTCTTCGGCCCTGGAGCTGACCGGCCGGGCTGAACGCTGGGACTTGGCCGGTGAAGGCCGACCGCGACCGTTCTCGCTGGGACTGGTCTCCGCTGGGAGGGATCGGCCCGCTCCCCGGTTCGGGATGAGCCCGCAGCAGGTAGCGGCCGCGGTGGGCGGCGAAGTGCCGGCTGGCAAGCAGAGACACCTGGCAAGCAGCGACACTATCCCGGCGGCCGGTCAGAGGCGCATCAGGACCGAACAGGTATACCGCCGCGCCGAGGGCCGTCATCCGATAGACCTTGGTCTTCGGCGCGCTCGTCCGATCGTCACATCTACCCCGGTGGCAGGTGCTGGTACGCGAGCGACAGCACCGGCACGCTGTCTCCGTTGAAGTGCCACAGCGCACTCGTGTACCAGAGGACCACCACCACGACCACCAGCGCGCCCCCGGCCAGTGGCAGGGCCCAGCCCGGCAGGCGCCGGCTCTGCACCAGCAGGACCTTGGCGGCGAACGCCCCGTAGAAGAAGCAGCCCGCGATCGAGTGCACTGCCACACGCGAGCCGGACAGCTGCACGCCATACGCCTGGACGCAGTGCACCGCGATCGGGACTGTGAGGGCGAACAGCACCACACCGCCGATCCGGTGGGTCATCGGCACCGGGCCCGGGACCTGGCGCACCCCGGGCAGCCGCCGGTACATCCACAGCGCCAGCAGCAGCTGGATAGCGGCCATCCCCAGGAGGCCGGTGGCGAGCTGTGCCTTGAGACGCACGGCATCGGCGCCCGCCTGGCCGAACAGTGTCGCGGTGTAGTCCGGCGTGTTCGCCCGGCCGAACAGGAACACGGCGACGAAGACGGCGGCGGCAGCCGCGAGCGCCAGTGCGAGAGCGAGCCCGGCTTCCGGGCGGCGCAGAGCGGGCCGGGCGTGCGACATGGTGCTCCTCGTCTCGGAACGCTGAGGGTTGGCGGTTTTCCATCCCTTGTACTCGCCTGGTGCGGCAGATGGCGGCCGACACGGCCGTAGCGACGTCGACCCCTCATAGGTCAGGAGGGCGACCGTTGCCCAGCGGCCGGGGACGAGCCGGCGGGTTCCACACGCTCGCCGTCGCCCTCTAGGGCCTCGCAGCAGGTCAGCGGCGTCCGAAGGCATTTAGCGTTCTAGTACTCCAGTCATACTTCGCGATCTGGTTCGATGGCCCATGGGGGCGACTCGCCTCGGCTGGATCGCAGGGGGGACGGATGAACGAGCGCACGGTCATGCTGAACATGCTCGCGCAGGACTTGCGTCCGATCGAGCAGGGTGTCGAGTGGTTCGAAGCTCTGTCGGCTGAGAACCAGTTCGAGGTCCTGCGGGAGCTGTGCGGACACTGCATGCAGGCCCGCGCGACGGAGGAGGACGGGCCCGAGAGCGTTCGGCGCGCCGGCCTTCGGCCGACGTATACCCCCGCAGTTTTGATCACGCGTGGGCAGCTGAACGTGCAGCTGGGAAAGATCATTAATCTGCCGCAGGACGAGCGGGTGAAGTCATTCCGGCTGTTGGTCGCGCTGCTGGGGGTGTCGGACGAGCGTCGTCGTGAGCGGTTCTGCGCTGACGGGTGTGGTCATGACTGGCACCAATTGGCGGGTGGAACCGATCCGGGAGCGGCCACCGCGTGATCATCAACGGTTGTGTGGACTTCTGAAGATGGGGCTTTGGCCGCGGGCCATGGCGTAGACCCTGCTCGTTGGCGGGCGATGTTCGACCAGGCCATGGCCCGTATCGCCTGCCGGTTCCGGCGGGTCGAGCCGAGAGCCACAGCGCGGGCTTTCGTGCTCGGACTGCTGTCCGGCGCAGAGCGCAAGAACTGCTGGCAGCTGGCTGAGGAGGCTGGCCATTCCCGCCCCGGCGCGATGCAGCGGCTGCTGCGAAACGCGCGCTGGGATGCCGAGGAGATACGCGACGATGTCCGCGCCTACGTACTGGAGAGTCTCGGCGGTGACGGGGTGTTGATCGTGGACGAGACGGGGTTCTTGAAGAAGGGCCTACATTCTGCGGGCGTGCAGCGGCAGTACACCGGGACCGCCGGGCGGATCGAGAATGCCCAGGTCGGGGTGTTTCTTGCCTACGCGACCGCACGGGGACGGGCACTGATCGACCGTCGCCTCTACCTTCCCGAGCGCACCTGGTGCCAGGACGGCGAGCGTCGCGCGGGCTCCGGAGTTCCCGGGCACGTCGAGTTCGCGACGAAGCCCCGCCTGGCCCTGCGGATGATCGAGGCAGCTCTGGACGCCGGGTGCACCTCCTCCTGGGTGACGGGGGACGAGGTCTACGGCCAGGACCCGCACCTTCGCTCAGGTCTGGAAGCGCGCGGGGTCGGCTACGTTCTGGCAGTCGCCTGCACCACCAGGGTGCGGATCAATCAGGACCGCACTGGGGTCCAAGCTGATGCCGTGGCCGCCTATCTGCCCAGGGACGCCTGGCACCGGCAAAGCGCCGGCGCCGGAGCGAAAGGCCCGCGCTATTACGACTGGGCCTGGATACAGACCGGAGCCGACAAGAACCGGTGCCTGCTGATACGCCGCAAGCCCACCACCGGCGAACTCGCCTTCTACCTGTGCTGGTCGCCGGGCGCGGTAGCCCTGTCCTCGTTGGTCCGCGTCGCCGGGACCAGGTGGTGCATCGAGGAGTGCTTCCAAGCCGCCAAAGGCCAGGTCGGCTTGGACCACTACCAAGTCCGCCACTGGACCTCCTGGCACCGCCACATCACCCTGGCCATGCTCGCGCTGGCCTTCCTCGCGGCCGTAGCGGTCAGCGCCAAGCCCGGCCGAAGCCCCGATCCGAGCCGTCCTGCCCACAGCAGCGGCCCGATTGACCTGACCATCCCGGAGATACGCCGCCTCGTCGGCATGCTGTTCCGACGGCCGACAGCACCTCTGCACAGCCTTCTGAACTGGTCAATCTGGCGCAGACTCCACCAAGAACAGGCCAGACGCTGCCACTACCAACGGCGACTCAGCAGCTACCCGGAGACCTAAATCACGAAGTCGCACTGGAGTACTAGTTGTCCCCTCGGGCCAAGTGCAGCGCTAAGTCACACTGATCAGGCCCTTTTCCAGGTTCTACCTCTGATCTTGGCCAG
>NZ_JAGGOW010000034.1 GCF_018614135.1 Streptomyces sp. ISL-66 | reverse complement strand
TCTTCGGCGGCCTGGGCGGCGGTGGCGGCGCCGGAGGCGGCAGCATCTTCTAACCCCTGAACCCCGGAACCGGATCGACGGGGTGGAGGCCCCCGGGCCTCCCCCCTCCCCCCACCCTTTCTCAGCCCCGTTCCCACAGGCAGCACCCCGTGATCACGAAATTGGAGAAGTCTCATGTTCACAAGCTCCTGGCAGCGTCCGATCATCCTGGCCGCCGCTTCCCTGGCCTTCTTCACCGGTACGGCGTGCGCCGCCCAGGCCTCGCAGTCCCACACCCCCACGGGCGCTGTCTCCTCGGCTCCGGCCGGCGACTCCACGCACTGCGCGGCGGGCGGCGAAGGCGGCAAGGGCGGAGAAGGTGGCAAGGGCGGCAGGGGCGGCCGGCCCGGCGAGCCCGGTGAACCCGGCAAGCCCGGCCGAGCCGGCTGCTTCCGCTTCGAAGACCTCCCCGACAAGACCGCGTCGGAACTGACGGTCGTGGACCGCGTACGCATCGTCGTGACCCTGATCGCCGACGACTCCGACAAGACAAGGGACAAGATCATCAAGAAGTACAAGATCTCCGAGAAGCAGCTCGACACCTGGAAGAAGAACTACGTCGACGGCGACTGGTTCGCCCTGATGGGGATCAACTCCCCCATCCCCACCTGAGCAGAGGTACGGGGCCTCTCGCACAGGATGCGCAGGGTGCGGCCCGGGGTCGGAGCGTCGGTGATGCGGTTGGTCAGCCGGAGCTCCGGCCCCGACCCATGACTCCATTCGCCGTCGGCCACACCCGGCCCCGCCCGCCACGGCCGAGGCGCAGGCCCTCGGGGGCTATTCGGCCCACGGGGAGTCCAGGACCGTGCGTACGAAGTTCCCGCGCTCGAAGCCCGGCACGTAGTGCGCGAGTACGTCGGCCTTGACGTTGCCGAACGTGGTCTCCGGTTTGGGCCGGATCCCGTCGGCGAAGGCCTGCAGGATCCGCTCCTTGAAGCCCGGGCGCGGGTGCAGGGCGACGACCGCGGCGCGGTCCGCCTCGTCGACGTCGTGGTAGCCGATGCCGAGGACGTCGTACTCGACGCCCGCCGTCAGCAGTGCCACCTCAGGCTCCATGAACTCGGGGATGCCCGGGGTCGTGTGCAGGGCGATGGCGGTCCACACGCGCCGGATGTCGTCCTCGGGCAGCTGGTGCGTCCGCAGGAAGCGGCTGGCCGCGTCGGCGCCGTCGACTTCGAAGCGTCGCCCGCTGCCGCGGAACGGCTCGCCGAGGCCGAGGTCGTGGAACATGGCGGCGACGTAGAGCAGTTCGGGATCGAAGCTGCGCTCCTGGTCGCGGCCTCGGAGGCTGCCGAAGAAGTACACGCGGCGGGAGTGGTCGTAGATCAGGTCGCTCACACTGTCCCGTACGAGCTCGGTCGCCTCTCGCGCGAGCTTGGAGTCCGGCACGCGCACTGTGGCGGGTACGGAGAATCCGTTTCCAGTCACTCTGATCACCTGGTCCTTTCGGCTGCCCTACCGGCCCCTCCGGCGGCACCTCCAGTCTCCGAGCCGAAAGATCGCCACACCATGACTATCCGGCTACGTATCCCACAGATACGGACAGCACCGAAGCGCCCGTGCGACTGCTCAGACGGTGGGAAGCGCGTCGTCAGCCGTGCACTGTGGGTAGCTGATTCACTACTCTCTGCATCGTTGTGTTGTCGATCAACGCTCAGGAGTCATGTCGTGAAGAGGTTTCCCGTCGCCCTGGCCGCCGCGGCCATGTCGGTCGTCGCTGCCGCCGGCAGTGCCGCGGCGTCACAACTCGTCGTCTACGAAGGCGAGGGCTACTCGGGGCGCAGCCACGTCATCACCGCCTGCGGAGCCTCCAATATCCCGTACCACGGGTCGTACAAGTGGTACGGCGACGGCCAGTCCGGGCGCATGTACAACCAGCCCAACGCTCAAGGCGTCGCCCACTTCACGCTCCCGTCCGATCGCAACGCGGGGCAGCGCACTCCGATCGGCTGGCGGAGCATTTTCATCGTCTGCTAGCCGCTGCCCGTGGGGGCGCCCCGGCCTTGCCCGGCCCTGGGAAACATCGGTACAACCATGGGCGCCTCACACGCCAAGGCCCGGACGCTCCCGTGCTCAAGACACACGGCCGGCTGGACGTCCTGGTCAACAACGCCGGCATAGTGCGCAGCGGCGCCCTCGGCACGCTGACGCCACAGATGATCTCGGCCGGTCTACCCGGCGACCAAGACCGCCCTGGAGCCGCTGCCCCGCAGCTGGACGGTCGAGTTGGCACCCCGCGGGATCCGAGTGGCGGCGGTTGCCCCCGGCGCGATCGACACCCCCATCGGTGAGGGCCCCCAACGACTACCGCATCTACGACGAGCGGGCCGTGGTGCGGGTTCGTAACATCCGCTACCCGCTGGTGGGTCACGTCTCGCTGCCGTTTTCCAAGGCCCGCAGCCGACTCGTACGCCTCGGTCCGTCGCACAGCGGGCCCCCACGAACACTCTTGACTGATCCTCATCCAAGGTTTGCGCCGACGAGTTGCGACGATCTAGATTTTCGCCGCATGACCATGTCACGCAGGACGATCATCAAGGGAATGGCTGCCGCGCCGTTCGTCACCGCGGCCGGCGCCGCCTTCGCCCCCGCCACGGCGCAGGCGGGAACCGTCACGCCCGGCCAGTTCACTCTGGCCGAGCGGACCTCGAACGCCTCGGGGCAGTTCGCGGACCACATCGCGGGCCTGGCCCGGTCCCTGCCCACGGCGGGGGTCTCCGAGGTGCTGGCCACCGCCAACCGCCCCGCGACCAAGCTCTCCTCGGCGCCGGCCGGCGTAGGCGGGCTCTCGCACGGCTTCACCTGGAACTCGGGCGACCAGGACGCGGTCGAGTGGATCCCGCAGGGGATCACCACGAGCGCCGACGCGCTCGGCGCCGGGCTGTGGCCCGCGGGCGGCAAGCGGGTGGTCCTGGTGTCGTGGTACTTCGAGACCGACCCGGACGAGGACCAGGTGGACGAGTTCGCGATCGACAAGGGCATCCGCCTCAGCTTCGTGGACTACAGTTCGGCCTCCGCGCCCGTGTACCGGCACGTCCTGCTCGTCGAGCCGGTCCGTGCGAGCGACGGCACCTACACCTACCAGCCCGTCCGCAAGCACGCGGGCGGGATCATGTGGTATGGCAACCGGCTGTACGTCGTCGACACGTACAAGGGCCTGCGGGTCTTCGATCTGGACCGGATGTTCGAGGTCAGCACCGGCCTCCCGGACGTCTGCGGGATGCACACGGACGGCCGCTACTACGCGTACGACTACCGGTTCGTCGCTCCGCAGATCGCCGCCTACGACAACACCGGCACCCTGCTGCGCTTCTCGGCGATCGGGCTCGACCGGGCGTCGAGCCCGGACAGCCTCACGATCACCGAGTACGCCGCCAGCCTGGACGCCCCCGTCGTGGACTACTCCGGGCCCGGGTGGAACGGCAACGGAACCCAGGTCAAGATGCCCAAGATCGTGCGGTGGCCGCTCGACTACACGACGCGCGGGCTCGCCTCCACCACCGCGACCGAAGCCGTCACGGTGCAACAGGGCAAGATCCAGGGCGTGGTCTCCCGCCAGAACAAGCACTACCTGTCGCGCAGTGACGGCCCTTCCTCCAACGGCTACCTGCGGACGGTCGCCTCCGGCACCGACACGCCCTCCACCGTAGTCCGGCTCGGTGTCGGCTGCGAGGACCTCAGCTTCCACAGCGGCACCACCACCGACTGGGCCTACCGCGAGTCCGTGATCTGGAACGTGAGCGAGTACGCGGGCCGGCGGTCCGTGTACGCCGTCTTCGCCGACGGCTCCTGACGGGTTCTGATCGGCGGCCGCGATCGGCAGTCGCGAGCGGCGGCCGCGACCGGTGATTCCGATGAGCTGTGGTGGGGGCCTTCCCCGACGAGACCGAGCCGAACGGGAAACCCCTCACGCCCGACCCCCGGAACGGCGGCGCGGGTCTGGCCGATCCGGCTCTCGCGCCTCCGTCACCGGGTCGTCGGCGGCGTCCAGCCCGGGTCACGTCCGCTCAGCCCGACGGCCCGGTCCAGCAGTGGGGCGCCGTCCCGTACGGGCACGACGGGTCCGAAGATGCCCCCGCCACGGCTCTCGTCCTCGGCGGCCGCCAGCAGGAAGGCGTGCGCGGCCTGGAGCGCGGACTGATCGGGTGCGTACTGCTGGCCGGTGGCCCGCGCCAAGTCCCAGCCGTGCACCACCAGTTCGTCGATGACCACCGCACCCGCGATGTCGCCGGGCAGGTCCACGCCGCCCGCGCGGGTCATGCCGCTCCAGGCGGCCGGATCCTCCCAGGCTTCGGCCAGTTCGCCCAGGACCCGGGGCAGTTCCCCGCGCCAGGAGGCGGGCAGCGAGGGCGCGGCCGAGCCGGGGGCCGTGTCGGTCGTGGGGCCCAGGTCCTTGCGGGCGGCATCGCGGAAAGCGACGGCGAGGCCCGCGAGGTGGCCCAGCAGGTCGCCGACCGCGTACTCGGGACAGGGCGTCGGGTCGGCGAGCCCGCCGTCGGGAACGCCCGCCGCGAGACCGGCCACGATCCGGGCTTGTGGCCCGAGGTCGAGAATCGTCGTTTCGGTCATCTGCCACTCCTCCGGGACGATGGGTCTGAAGGGTAGACCGGCGGCGGAGCCCGTTCTCATCGCGACGCGGACCGAAAATCCACCCGGCCGGGCAGCCCGCCCCCTACCGCGGATCGGTGGGCGCCCGGCCAGGACAACCCGCCTACCTGAGTCCAGCAAGGCCGCCAACGTCCGGGTGGAAAGCTGATCCGGATTCGGGTAACCATCTCGGTGGGCGCCCGGCCGTTTGGTGGGATTCTGGGTATCGGGCGTGTCGCCGTCGCAGTCGAGTCATGATCGCCATCGCGCCGGTTCGGCAGCAGCCGGTTCGGGAGTGGAGGGCCTGGACGCAAAGCCGCGCCGAGGCGCCGTCGGCTTGCCGGACGCCGCCCGATGGGGCGCGCAGATATGCGATGCCCTGGCAGAGGCCCACCATGCCGGAATCATGCACCGGGACATCAAGCCCTCGCCCGCGCCCGAGACGGCCCACACCGCCGTGAGCACGCCGTGGGGCGAGTAGCGTCACCGCTCCACCCGATTCGTGGATCCCCATCGGTCGAGCAGCCGGGGGCACCCGGCCGTTCAGGCCAGGGCGTTCCAGGCGGTGGTCAGCCCGTCCAGCCACGCGGGCGGCAGCTCGGCGGCGTCCCACTCCTCGCGCAGCGCCTGCGGCGCGGTGGCGAGGCGCTCCAGTACGGCGATGCTCGTGACGGAATGGACGAGCGAGAAGCGACCGTGGACCGTGATGGCGCTGCCCGGTCCGAACTCCGCGAACAGTCGCTCCAGCCGGTCCCGGTGAGCCCTGGCGAACGCCGTCAGCCGTCCGGCGTACGCGGCCCGCTGCCGGGGGCTCATCGTGCCGAGGACGGCGGTGAGCACCTCCTCGGTGACCTCCGGATCCAGTTCCGAGACCGCCGTGAACGACAAGTACAGGGGCGTGAGCGCCACTTTCGCCCGCTCGACCTCCATGCGCCCGGCGCGCGTACGTTCCCCCGTCCGGCCCTCCTGCCCGTCCGGGCTCACGACCCGCAGCAGGGCCCGCTCGGCGACTGCCCCGAGCTCCGCCAGCACCTCCCCGGCGCCGTCGAGCCAGCCCGACTCGTACGCCTCGCCCTTGTCCCCGGGCACGCTCCGGCCGCTGCCGCTGCCGCTGCCGCCGCTCAGCTGCTCGTGCGCGAGAGCCAGCGCCCCCGCTTCCAGGAGCCCGATCAGTTCCCGCGCGTCGTCAGCAGGGACCCCCGCCCGCGCGAGGAGCTGGAGCAGCGTCGTCCTCGCGTTGTCGACACTGACCTCGTCCGGCCACTGCCGTCCCTCGTCGGCCGTGTTCATCGCGTCCTCCTCATCGCTGCTGGTCCGGCCCCAGGTCACGATATCCCCCCGGCAACGAGTGGGGCCGAGGCAGCACGAAGCGGCTCTCCGAAGCCTCGTAGGACACCTCGATCCGGAGCCTCGGGAAGTCCGTCCAGATCCGATGAAGGCTATCGAGTACGCCAGTCAGGCACCGAGGTTCCGGTCCGGCCTCCAGTCCGGATCGGCCGCCGTGCAGCGGCCGTCACGGACGTGTGCAGATGACCTCGCGATCCGCCGCTCAGGACGCCGGCCGGCGGAGTCCGTCCACCGTGTCGGGCTCCGTGCCGTCGGGCGAGGTGCACCGCAGGGCGCGCTGGATCGCCGTGTGCAGGATCGTGACGGTGTCGGGGCCGAGGGCGTCGAGGAGCTGCTCGCAGCCGTGTTCCAGCAGGGCCGTCGCCTCCTCCCAGCTGTCGGTGACGGCGTCGTGGAACTGGCGGAGCGCGGCGGACGGGTGACGGGTCAGTTGCACGGGGAACAGCAGGTGGCGGGCCTGCTGGGGTACCCACGGCTGGCCCGTGGTCGGCACACCGGGGCGGGTGGTCTCCCGCAGCACGTCCGTGGGGTCGACCAGGTCGGTCAGGGCCGGGGACAGCGCGAGACGCGCGAGTGCGGCGAGCCGGGTGACCGGTGCCGTCCGCTCCGTCGCGGCGATCACCTCGGTGGCCAGTGCGCGCACGTGCTCGGTGTCGGCGGGGTGGACTTCCGCGGCGAACGCGGTCAGTTGGGCGGCGGCTACGACCCGGCCCTTGGCGATCAGGTCGCGGATCCAGGAGAGGGCAGCCGGCGTGGGGCCCTGCCCGCCGGCCGGTGACACCACTTCCGCGGCGGCCGCGTAGATCGGCTCCTGGATTTCGTGCGGCCGCGGCGAGGGGGGAACGTGAACGGGCTGGCCCGCGGCGGCCGCCGTGTGTTCGTAGAAGGCCGCGGCCGCCCGGGTCAGGTCGACGAGCAGATGGTCGCTGTCCGGGCGCCATTCGGATCCGAGCGTGCGCTCGTGCGTCTCCCGGGCCTCGGAGTCGTAGCGGGCCTTGCCCAGCATGCTGTCCGCGAAGGTCCGCGACGCCCGGGCGGTGCGGTGCAGTTCGAGGACGAACGACAGGAAAGCGGCGCCCGCCACCAGCTCGCGGGCTCGGTGGCGGAACGGGGCGGTCCGCAGGGCGACCTCGAAGCGCACGCGGTGGTCGGGGCGCTCGTAGGCCCAGGCCTCGGCGTCGGAATCGCCCGCGAGCCATTCGTAGGCGGGTACGGCGGCGAGCGCCTCGTCCAGCCTGTCCGACAGGAGCGCCTTCGCGCGCCGGTTCCGCGGGGTGGCGCAGCGGAGGAGTCCGGCCAGGCCGATCGTGTGCTCGTCCCAGTCGGTGAGGGCGTCCACGACGGCGGTGGCGCGGGGCAGGTGCCGCGGGTCCCGTCGTGCGAGGGCCTCGGCGAGGGTCCGGGCGGTGCGGCCCCAGCTGTAAGGGCCTAGCGAGACGGTGCGGACCACGTCGGCCGGGTCCCGATGGAAGTAGTTGTTGGCGCGCGCCGCCCACTCGTGGGTGCTGTTGTAGTGGTGGGCGACGGCCTGGAGGTAGGTGGGTCCGATCGGCATGGCGGGTCCGTCGGTGGCAGGCCGGTAGAAGCCGGACGGCCTGCCGCCCACCAGGGTCGGGACGCCTTCGTCGGCGCGCAGGCACTCGGCCAGGAGTGCCTGCGCCTGTGCGGTGTCTCCGCGGTCGAGGCACTCGTGGGCGATGCGGACCAGCGTGGAGTATCCGTCCGATGCGTAGCCACCACCCGCGGTACCGGCCAGTTCACGGGCCAGTTGGGCCGCTCGCGCGGTGTCGTACCGGATCATCTCGATGGCCAGCTGCTGGAGCTGGTGCGCGCGCATGCTCCGTTCGTCGGGGTCGTCGGCCGATGGGAGACCGTCGTAGGCGCGTTCCAGCATCCGGAGCGCGGCGCCCCGGTCGAAGGTGCCCAGGGCCGCACCCGCATGGATGACTTCGTGCCTCTCGGCGGCCACCACCCGGTCGATGAGGACGCGCGCCCGCTCCGTCTCGCCCCAGGAGGCGAGCAGCCGGGCCATGTGCAGATGGGCCAGGTTCGTGATCCCGTTCAGCGGTTGCTCCGCCACGCGTCGCAGCAGGTGGCGCGCCGTGTCGAAGTGGGCCCCGGCGGTCTCGGCCGCGGCGTCGACCAGCGCGTGGGCGAACCCCAGGGGGTCCCGGGGCTCTTGGTCCGCCTCGGCCCGCAGCGCGGCGAGGACCCGCTGCGTCTCGGTCCGGTCGTACGGGGCCCAGGCGGCCGCCAGCCTCGCCAGGCCGCGCAGCCGGGTGGTCTTGCTCGCCCTCGCCAGACCCGGCTCGGCCAGCCGCAGCAGGCCGGGAACCTCGGCGGCCCCGGTCCCGGCCCGCGCCGCGAGGTCGAGGTACGCGTTCGGCTGGTCCTGGCCTCGGTCGAGGCCCAGTAGGTTCATTCCGGCCGCGGTGGCGCTGATCGAGGCGATCAGGGCGCTCGCCCTGGCGGTGTCCTTCTCGGCTGCGGCGGCGGCGAAGTAGACGGGGTCCGGCGGCTCCTGGAATCCGGGCGCGCCCGTGCCGCGGTCGGCGAAGTCGATGTCCCAGGCGTGCCGCCACAGGCGCAGTGCCCGGTCCAGGTCGTACGGGGCCAGGCGTTTCGCGGCGGTGCGGAAGGGCTCGGTGGACCGCCAGACCCGCCCGTAGCGGTCCGTGCTCGGCGGGATGGCGTAGGCGGTCTGGATCAGCAGTTCCAGCAGATCGCGGCGGACGGGTTCGCCGTCGCCGGGCCGTGCGTGCTCCAGGATCGCGAACACCGCCTGGAACTGCTGGTGGGAGGGCTCCATGGCCGCCATGTGCTCCAGTGCCTCCTCGGTGCGTCCAAGGCGGGCGAGCAGTCCGAGGGTCGGCGGGGCCACGGTGCGGCTGGTGCTCAGGAGTTGGCGGCGGACGATGCCGAGGTACAGGACGGCCGGCAGGCCGGTCTCGAGAGTGAGGTGCTCGATGGCGTGGTCGGCGAGAAGGGCGGCGAGGCGTTGGAAGTGGCGGTGGTTGCCGAAGGTCCGCCGGATCGCCTCCAGCAGGCCGGGGCAGGCGAGTTCACCGACGGCCTCGCCTGCGATCGCGGGCCCGCTGAGCAGCGCGTGGTCCGCGAGGTGGAGCAGCCCGTAGCCGTCGACGGCGTCCCAGGGCACCTCGGCCCAGCCGCGGGCGGCGCCGCGGTAGTGGCGGACGATCCGCTGGTGCCATTCGACGGCGTCGATCCAGCTGTCGGGGTGGTCGTGGCGGGTCCGCTCGGCGGTGAGGAACTCCCCGATCGACGCGTGGTAGAGGCTCGTCCGGCCGTCCCGTTCGTCAAGGAGCCAGCGCACCCGGGCCAGGACGTTGCGTACGGCCCGGGGCCACACCCGCAGACCGGCGAGCGCGGTCAGCTGCTCGACGGTCAGCGGCTCCCGTGCGACGGCGAGGACGCCCAGGAGGGGCTGGCCGACGCCTTCCCAGGCGGGTGTCAGCGTATCGGCGGGGCCGCGGGGCTCGCGGACCTCCAGCATGCCGAGGCTGCCGAGGTCGGCGCGGGCGGTCTCGACGAAGTAGGCGTACAGGCCGGTCAGGCCGTGCGGGAGTTCGGCCAGGTCGAGCAGGCGGGCGGTGAGCCCGCGGTCCGCGGCGGTGACGGCCCCGGCCAGGGCGCGGGCGTAGGTCGAGAGGTAGAGGAAGTTTCCGCCGGCGCGGCGTACGACGTCGCGGTGGAAGGCGTCCGGGTAGAGGCCGGCGGCCTCGGCCGCGGCGCTGAGGGGCTCCGTCGACAGGACCTGGGCTGCGAAGGCGAGCAGGTCCTCGACGACCTGCGGGGAGGTGGGGTCGATCGGCAGTTCGGTGGCCCGGTGCCGCAGGGGCGCCAGGGCGGCGTGGGGCCGGGAGGTCATGACGAGCGTCACGTTGGGGGGCAGTTCGGGTCCCTGTGCCAGCCACCGCAGCAGGCTGGTGGGTGCGGGACCCGCGCCGAACTCGTCCAGGGCGTCGAGCAGGATCACGATCCTGGCCGTCGGATCCTCGGCGAGCAGGGCCTCCGCCGGGCCGATCAGTGCCAGGTAGGCCAGGTTGGCGGGTTCCAGGAGTCGTGGTTCGACGCCGGCGGTGCCGATCTCGATGCCGCTGACGGCTCCGGCCGCCTCGGTGACCCGCTGTTCCACGTGCAGGCTCGCGGTCCGGTAGAACGGTGAGACCTTCAGGTCGTCGATCCTGATCCCGACCACGCTGCCGTCGGGCAGGAGCGTATCGACGTGCTGACGGACCACCACTTCCAGGCGCTGCGGCTGGAAGAGGCCGGGGCGGTGGCGGGCGAGCTGGTGGCCGATCGCGAGGAGGAAGGACTGCACGTCTCCACCGGCGAGCGCGCTGCGACTGTCCCTCCGGGCGAAGTAGCGCAGCCAGTCGGGGTGGGCGCGGGCCAGACCGGCGAGCAGACTCGTCTTGCCGGCTCCGGGCTCGCCGGTGACCAGGAGATGGCTCTCCCTCGCCCGTTCGATCCGTTCCTGGAGCCAGCGGCGCTCGATGAAGTCGGATCCGGTGCGGGCGCGGACGAGGTCGTCGAAGTTCCGGTCGGTTCGGTCGGTTCGGTCGGTTCGGTCCACGGTGGATCTACCGCCTGGGCCGCTCGGTTCCGAGGTCCACCCCGATGACCTCTCCGCCCTGTCCCACCCGCTTCGCCCGCACGTGGCCCTCGATCGTGCCGGTCGCCTGCTCGGCGCGTACGGCGGCCACGTAGCCGGCCACCTCCTCGATCTCGACCCGGCCACGCACCACGGCCGACTCGCCCGGTCCGCCCTGCTCCCCCCGCTCCCCCTGGCCCCCCGACTCGTCAGGCTCTCCGGCGAAGAGCAGCGACGTGCCGTGGATCGCCTCCAGGACCCGGCGCAGGGCATCGACGCGGACCAGGAGGTCCCGGTCGGCGGGGGTCACGGGGTCGACGCCGCAGGCGTATTCGTGGAGATCTGCCCGCAGGCCCCGCAACGCCACCTCGAACCGCTCCACCAGGACCGGATCGGCGGCCGGCAACTCGTGCGGCTCTGCGACGACCGGCGGAGTGGGCGAGTCCGCCTCGGCCGCCCGCTCGCGGCGGCGCGCGAGCAGCGCGCCCGCCTGCTCGTAGAGGAACCTGACGCCTTCGGTCAGGGCGGTCGCCGTCAAGGCGGCGAGGGGCAGCTCGTCAGACACGGTCCGAGCCTAGCCAGAACCCTTCGCTCGCACTGTTCGATTGACGATACGTCACATTTCGTCGCCCTGGCACCTTTAGGCCCTCGGGCACCCGACCTGCCCGCACCTTCCACGTCTTCCCGCGAAGCCGGTGGCGGGGAGCGGCCAAGGGCGACCGGCACTTGCGGTGCGTCGAACCGGCCGATGCGGGCAGGAGCGCAGCATGACCTCTCAACACCTCACCTCGCTGGCCTTCGACTCCGCGCCCGGCCCCGCCTGGGTGCACCTGCTCGTCATGGCGTTCGCACTGTTCGTGCTCGTGCGCTCGCTCAACCGGCACCACTAGCGCCGCGGCCGGAGCCTCACCCCCGGGAGCCGTCACCGTACGGTGCCTCGCGCCGGCCGCGGCCTGCGGGACCCGTCAGCGGCCGCGCCCCGTCGGCTCGCCTTCCGTGGCCCGGGGCCGGGCCGACGAGGATGCGCGGCAGGGCAGGGCGCGTCCGGGTGTTCTCGGGGCGTCGCCTCGGTGACGGCGAGGTCCCAGGCGCGCCCGTCCGTACCACCGAGCCCTCGCCACGGCCCCCGAGGTCGGCATGCCTTCAGCCGGGGTTTCAGTCGGGGGGTTCCTGCACCGGGGGCGGCTCGCCGGGCGAGGGCTGATCGGGAGCCGGACGGGGCTCACGGGGCTCCGGGCCGGGATCCGCGGGCACCGGATCGCGGGGTACCGGATCGCGGGGCATGGGATCCGGCCGCTCCGGAGTGGAGCCGGGGCCTTCGGGTGGGCGTTCTATGGTCCAGTCCATGTGGTTCACCTCGAAGTGTTCACCTCGAGTGTTTCACCTCGGGTTGGCTTCCGCCGTGCGAAGTGCGGGGACGCGATCTGCTCCCGGGACCGGCCCACGGCGGCGACCGCGCAGATCGGGGCTAGAAGGCCGAGTGGGCGAACCAGTGGGCGAGCAGGTCGGGGTCGCCGAGGAGGTGGAAGGCACCGCTCCGATGGTCCAGGCGGCCGTAGAGGAGCAGGAGGAGGTCGGCGGCCGTCCCCCGGGCCGTGGCGTCCGCCGTGCGGGGCTCGGCGCGGTCGGCCATCAGCGCGAAGCCGTCGGGGCGCAGGCCGATCAGCCAGCCGCCCTCGCCGCCATCGCCGTCGCCGTCTGTGCAACTGAAGCGAATGGTCCGGTCAGGGGCGCGCAGCTGGGCGGTGAGCGGCGCGAAGGGGGCGGCGAAGGGGAGGTTGGTGAGGAACTCGTCGATGCCGTCGACCGCCAGTACGCGGTCGACGTGCGGTGAGAGCCCGAGTGCGAGTTGGGCGTCGACCCGGTGGACGAGGGTCTCGAAGAGCATGCGCCGGACCCAGAACCGGGCGTGCTGGTCCACTCTCCACGCCCACATCGGCGCGTTCAGGTCGATGGCGGCGAACACCTCGGCGGCCTCCGCCGCGCTCGCGGCGAGCCAGTCCGGCAAGGCGTCGGGGCGCTCCGGCAGCCGCAGGTCCACCTCACGGCTGGTCGGCGGCTGCTGGATGCGCCGGCGAAGCAGCTCCGTGAACCAGCGGTGCACGCTGCCGACGTGCTGCGTGAGGTCCCCGAGGGTCCAGCCGGGGCAGGTCGGCACCGTGGTGGAGGGATCGGCTCCCCTGACGACGGCGACGAATCCGGCGGCCTCGGCCGCGACGGCCGCTGCGTGCTGGGCGGGGTTCATTGGCTGTGCCCTTCCACTGATGGCGCTGTCCCAGGCGGCGAGACTGCTTAAGAGGTTAGATGATTGAGGTCATGAAGTAATTCGACGCTAATTCCCCACGGGCGAGCATGTCAACTTCCGGTCCCGCGCCGAAGCGGATCCCGGCGCCCGCTGTGCGCAGAGGGGGTCGGAGTCCGCCTCCTCAAAGAGGAACACCGAAACCACGACTTCCCCCGGCCGACCGCTCCGCTCTCGGCGAAGCGGGGGCCGGCAGCCGCAAAGCCCGTGTTCTAGTGGGCTGATGGACATCTTGGTTTTGGGTGGAACGGCATGGTTGGGACGCGAGATTTCGCGGCAGGCGCTGGAACGCGGCCACGGCGTGACGTGCCTGGCTCGCGGCGAGAGCGGCGAAGTGACCGAGGGCGCGGCGCTGGTCGCCGCGGACCGGCGCGATCCGTCGGCGTACGAAAGCCTGGCGGGCCGGGACTGGGACGCGGTGGTCGAGGTGTCGTGGCAACCCGGCTTCGTACGCGGCGCGCTGGCGGCGCTCGGTGACAGAGCGGGCCACTGGTCGTACGTGTCGTCGGTCAGCGCCTACGCCTCACACGCGCAGCTGGACGCGGACGAGTCGACGGCACTGCTCCCGGCGGCCGAGCGCGACGAGGTCGACCGCGAGGAGTACGGGGAGGCCAAGGTGGCCTGTGAGGAGGCCTCGGCGGCCGCGGTGGGCGACCGGCTCCTCATCGCGCGGGCAGGACTCATCGGCGGCCCCGGCGACCACAGCGGCCGCACCGGCTACTGGGTCGGCCGAGCGGCCCGTGCGCCGCTGGCGCCCCTGCTGGTGCCGGCGTCTCCCGGCCTTGCCACGCAGGCGGTCGACGCGCGGGACCTCGCGGCGTGGCTGCTCGACTGCGCGGAGAAGCGGACGACCGGGACGTACGACGCGGTCGGCCCGGTCGTGCCCTTCGGAGAGTGGGTCGCTCTCTCCCGGGAGATCGGCGGGCATACCGGGGCGGTGGTGGAGGCCGACGCCGACTGGCTGCTGGCGCAGGGCGTGGCGGAGTTCATGGGACCGGAGTCGCTCGCGATGTGGGCGGCCGATCCGGACTGGGCGGGCTTCAGTGCCCGAAGCGGTGCTGCGGCCGGAGCGGCCGGGCTGCGGCACCGGCCACGGGCGGAGATGCTGGCCGACACCCTGCGCTGGGAGCGGGAGCAGGGCCTGGACCGGCCGCGCCGGGCCGGCTTGAGCAGTGAGCGGGAGCGCGAACTCCTGAACGCGTTGGGATAAGGAGACCAGGAGGGGTCGGGCGCGCGCGGGGGGCCGGACGGGCCGTGCCGGCGAGGGCCGCGAGGCGCCCGCCCGACCCATCCAGAGCCGTCCAGAGCCGTCCAGCCCCGTCCGCGAGACCCGAAAAAAATAGTTCCGGCGATGATGTCGAGAACCCGTGGCCGGCTCCGTCCCCGCTGCGAAGGCGACCAGAACGGGTCGCACCGGTACCGAGGAGAAATACGATGGCCAAGTACCTGCTGCTCAAGCACTACCGCGGCGCCCCGGCCGCGGTCAACGACGTGCCCATGGCCCAGTGGACCCCGGAGGAGATCTCGGCCCACATGCAGTACATGCAGGGCTTCGCGGACCGGCTCGAGAAGACCGGCGAGTTCGTCGACGGTCAGGCGCTGGCCCCCGAGGGAACCTTCGTCCGCTACGACGGCGAGGGGCGCCCGCCGGTCACCGACGGCCCGTTCGCCGAGACCAAGGACCTCATCGCCGGCTGGATGGTGATCGACGTCGACAGCTACGAGCGCGCCCTCGAACTGGCCGGGGAACTGTCGGCCGCCCCCGGGGCGGGCGGGAAGCCGATCCACGAGTGGCTCGAGCTGCGCCCCTTCCTGACCGCGCCGCCCACCATCACGGAGTGAGCGCCGAGGTGAACGAGATCCTTCTCCGGAGCCTCACACCGAACGTGCTCGCGATCCTCGTCCGCCGCGGAGCCGACTTCGCGGCGGCCGAGGACGCCGTACAGGACGCGCTGGTCGAGGCGGTCCGCGTCTGGCCCACCGATCCCCCGCGGGACCCGAAGGGCTGGCTGATCACCGTGGCCTGGCGGCGCTTCCTCGACGCGACCCGAGCGGACACCGCTCGCCGTCGGCGCGAGGACCTCGTCGACGAGGAGCCGGCCCCCGGGCCCGCGTCCACGGTGGACGACACGCTCCAGCTCTACTTCCTGTGCGCCCACCCGTCGCTGAGCCCGTCGTCCGCGGTCGCCCTCACGCTGCGCGCGGTCGGCGGCCTGACCACCCGCCAGATCGCCCAGGCCTACCTGGTCCCCGAGGCGACCATGGCGCAGCGCATCAGCCGGGCCAAGCGCACCGTCTCGGGCGTGCGGTTCGACCGGCCCGGCGATGTCGCCACCGTGCTGCGCGTCCTCTACCTGGTCTTCAACGAGGGCTACTCGGGCAACGTCGACCTGGCCGCCGAGGCCATCCGGCTCACCCGGCAGCTCGCGACCCAGGTCGACCACCCCGAGGTGGCGGGGTTGCTCGCCCTCATGCTGGTCCACCACGCCCGGCGCGCCGCCCGGACCGCCCCCGACGGCAGCCTCGTGCCGCTCGCGGAGCAGGACCGCGGCCTGTGGGACACCCGGTCGATCGCCGAGGGCGTCGCCATCTTGCAGGTGGCCCTCGCCCGCGACCGCTTGGGCGAGTTCCAGGCCCAGGCCGCCATCGCGGCACTCCACGCCGACGCGCGGACCGCGGAGGAGACCGACTGGGTGCAGATCGTCGAGTGGTACGACGAACTCGCGCGCCTGACCGACAGCCCGGTCGTCCGGCTCAACCGCGCGGTGGCCGTCGGCCAGGCCGACGGACCGCGCGCCGGCCTGGCCGCCCTCGCGGCGCTGGACGAGGCACTGCCCCGCCACACGGCGGTGGCGGCGTACCTCCACGAGCGCGACGGCGACCTGGCGACGGCGGCACTGCTGTACGCCGAGGCGGCCCGGAAGGCGCCCAACCTCGCCGAGCGCGACCACCTGACCCGCCAGGCCGCCCGGCTCAACGCCCTCGGGAATCGCTGACCAGTCGGCTCGGAGCGGAAGTGCGCCCTCGCCCGTGCGATGCGTGCGTGGGGGCGCGGGCTGGGCGGGCGGTGCGTTGTCCCGCGCACAGCGCGCGCACAGCCGCTCGCGCACCGCCACGCACGTCCGCGCGCCGCCGCGCACCGCGCGTGTCAGCAGCGGCGGCGGTCCTGAGTGACGGTGCCCTGCACGGTGGCCACCGTACGGTCGTAGCACCCGCCCGGCGCCCCGGTCCCGTAGAGCCGGTACCGGGCCGAGGTGGTGGCGACGGCGTGCCGCTGCTCGCGCGGGACGTTCGCCGTGTAGCTCGCGTCGCCCGTGTACTCGTCGTCGAGCCGGGACCGTTCGACCTCCCGGCCGCCGCGCAGGACGACGGTGTCCGCACGGTCTCCGAGGGTGATGACGGTACGGAGCCGGTCGCCGGTACCGAGGGTGGTCTCGCCGTCCATGGCGTAGGTGCGGTGGGTCCGGGTGGTGGTCGCCCCGCGCGTCACGCTCTCCTCGTCGGTCCAGGTGGCGGTCAGCCCGTCACGGTCCTCGCCCTCGGTCCAGCGGTGGACGGAGGTGTTGTGGACGGCGCGGGTGACCGTGGTGGTGACCCGGCCGTGCGAGGTGTCCAGGTATCCGGCGACGGTCAGCCGGTGGCCGCCCTCCGTGTCCAGGCGGTGTTCGGTGCCGGGTGAGGCGGGCGTCCAGCGTGAGGAGTTGGCCGGATCGCTCTGCTCCTCGCGGGTGAGGCCGCCGGTGACGACCTCACGGGCGGTGTCCTGCCAGAGCAGCAGATTGGCCGGGGTCGCCCAGCCCGTCTGGCCTGCCGGTACTCCGGCGACGGAAACCTCGATGCGGTGCGCGCGGCCGTCGTTGAGGAGGGCGGCGTACGGCGTGAGGTCGTAGCGGACCGGCTGCACGTCGAAGGCGCGGGGGCCGGGGGTGACGTACCAGAGGAAGGGGTTGGACCAGCCGCCGGTCCAGACGTTGGGGAAGGGTGCGGCGATGCCGGCGAGCCGGCCGTCGACGGAGATCCGGACCTCCCGGTACGGGCCGTCGGCCGCCTTGCAGGAGTACGGGGCCGGGTCCGGAGTGGTCATGTACCAGAACTCTTCGCAGCCGCCGCCGGACCCCGTGGCGTAGACCTCGGCGAGGAGCCGTTCGGTATTGCGCGGGAGGGTGACGGCCGGCGTGGTGAGCGGGAGGACGCGGTCCGGTGTGCGGCCGGGGCCCGGGTCGGGGCGGCCCTGGGCGGCGTAGAAGGTCAGGGTGACCTTGACGTCGATGACGCCGGTGTAGGTGTCGTTGACGACGTTGCCGATGAGCATTTCGACGGCCTGCGGGCGGCTGAAGGTGTCGCGGTAGTGGGTGACGTCCTTCTCGACGGACCAGGCGATGCCGTCCGGCGAGGGCTCGGGCGTGGAGGTGTGGAAGATCTCCACGCCGCCGACGGAGAGGTGCCCGAGGCGGTCGAACTGACGCCCCTTGACCTTGCCGTCGAGGCGGAGCACCACCTTCGCCCAGTTGGCCGTTCCGCAGGCGGTGGGGGGTACGTATTGGCCCTGGTACGGGGTGAAGTCGCGGAACTGCACCTCGGCGAGGGTCACTTGGCAGGACCGGGTCCCGGGACGGGCCACGGGCGGGGCGGGGGTGAGGGGGTCGTGCCAGTCCGTTCCGAACTCGGCGGGCGGCGGCTGCGTGCCGGGTGCCGCCGGTGCGGGGACGGCTGACGCGGGCACGCCCGGTGCGGGAACGGCCGCTGTGTGGAGGGCCGTTGCAGCTGCGCCGCCGGGTTCGGCCGCGGCTGCCGGGCCCGCGGCGGCGAGGGTGGCCGCCGCGAGGGTCAGCGCGCCGAGCGCGCCCATGATCCGGTGTCGTCTCATGAGCCCGCAGTGAAACCGGGCCGGGTGGGGGGCGCCAGGGCAGCGCGTCCGCCCTGGCCGGATTCCGCCGCCGACGGGCCCCGCCCCCGTACACCGGCCCGGCTCCTGCGGATGAACGGTACCCACGCCTTCCAGGACCTTGACGCCGGCCGGCTCCAGGACGTCGTGGCAGCTCAGCGCACGAATATCCGGTTGCTTCTCGGTGATGGTGGCGGATGCAATGACGGCGTGATCACGCCGCCCTTGCCACCAGTGCCTCCAGTGCCGCCCGTGCTATTTGACACGGAGCCGACCGCCGGAACAGCCATCCGGATCGGCGCCCTCGTGCCGCTGACGCGGCCCGGCTGGGTCGAGGCGGGCCGGCACTTGCTCGCCGGACTCGAGCTCGCCGTTCGCGATGTCAATGACGCCGGCGGGATCGGCGGAAGACCACTTGAGCTGGTGGTCCGGGACACCGCGGCCGATCCGCGTAAGGCCGCGGCGGCCGTGGACGAACTGGCCCGCCTGGGTGTGGCCGCCTTGGCCGGGGAGTATCACAGCGCCGTCGCCCGCGCCGTCGCCGCCAGGGCCGACGCCCTCGGCCTGCCGTTCCTCTGCTCGTCGGCGGTTCTCGACGCGCTCACCGAGCAGCCGACCGAATGGGTCGCGCGGCTCGCCCCCGCGCAGTCCCGCGGCTGGCAGATCTACGCGGACTTCCTCTTCGGCGCGGGCCACGCGCGCATCGCCGTAGCGGCCGAGCCGAGTGTCTACTGGGCGTCCGGGACCCGCATCCTGCGGGACCACCTCGCTCCACGCGGCGGCACCGTCGTCGAACTCGACGCGCGCTCGCTCACCCCCGCCGCGCTGTGCGATGAACTCGTCGATCACGGCGCGACCGCGCTCCTCCTCCTGACCGGCCACCCGGATCCGGCCGTGCCGATCGTCACGTCAGTCCGCCGTGACGAGCGCCTCGCCGAGATCCTGATCGGTGCTCCGGCCGGGCAGCCGGAGTTCGCCGAATGGGCGACGCTGCTGGGCGAGGACAGCCCCGCGATCCCGTTCCTGCGCTACCTGCCCGAGCATCTCGGCCCGCTCGGCGCACGGGTCGAGACGGCCCTGCGCGGGCGACTGGCCGAAGCGCCCTCCTTCGTCGCCTTCGAGGGCTACGACACGGTCACCGTCCTCGCAGATCTGCTGCGCACGCACGGGACGGACCGGGCGCGCATCGCCGAATCCTGGCCGTGCGTCGCGGTCGAAGGCACCCGGGGGCAGATCCGGTTCTCGCGCACGCCGGACATCAGCGTGTGGCAATGGGTCTGGGCGCCGGTCCAAGTCGTCGACCGGGATCCGGCGGAACCCCATCGCTTCCGGATCCTTCACGCCGGCTGAGGGAGCGCGGAGGTCAGACCGCCGGATTTCGACCTGGACGGGCCGCGGAGTGATCGACGCGTGCGGCCGAGCGCCGCGTCGGCGCCGCAACCGGCGTCACCCTGATGTCCTCCACAGACATGAGTGCCGCCAAAACGGCAATCCGGAAGGTATGACACGCCTCTCGAAGAGAAACCGCACTGGCGGACACGAACGTACGGGCAGCCCCGGTGGCGGGGGCGCGGGGCCGCCCGAGGGCCGCGCGGGGGCCGAGGGAGCAAAGGAGGTCCAGGGGGCCGAGGAGGCGGAGGAGCGGGCTCCCGATCGGCCGTCCGCGCTGCCGGGACGGTCGTGGTGGGTCGTGCTGCGCGGCACCGTCAAGGAATTCACGAACGACGAGCTGAGCGACCGCGCCGCGGCGCTGACCTACTACGGCGTTCTGGCCCTCTTCCCCGCGCTCCTCGTCCTCGTGTCCCTGCTGGGGATGGCCGGGGAGTCGACGACCGAGAAGGTACTGGACAACCTGCGGTCCCTGCCTCCGGGCTCGGCCCGGGACATCATCAGCGATGCGGTCGAGCAGTTGCAGGGCCACAGCGGCATCGGGTCGCTGCTGGCGGTCGTCGGCCTGGTCATCGCCCTGTGGTCCGCCTCCGGCTACATCGCCGCGTTCATCCGCGCGGCGAACGTCGTCTACGACATTCCCGAGGGGCGGCCGGTGTGGAAGGTCTTGCCGCTGCGTCTCGGGCTCACCGTGACACTGATGGTCCTCTGCTGTGCGAGTGCGCTGATCGTGGTCTTCACCGGCGGCCTGGCACGGCGGGCGGGCAGCGCCCTGGGAATCGGTGACAGTGCACTTACGGTGTGGTCGATCGCGAAGTGGCCGGCCCTGGTCCTCCTCGTCACGGTCATGATCGCGCTCCTGTACTGGGCCGCGCCGAACGCCAAGGGCCGCGGATTCCGGTGGGTGACGCCGGGCAGTCTCCTCGCCCTGGCGATCTGGATCGTCGCCTCGGCGGGCTTCGCGTTCTACGTGGCGCACTTCGCCTCCTACGACAAGACGTACGGGACCGTCGCGGGCGTCATCGTCTTCCTGGTGTGGCTGTGGATCACCAACCTCGCCGTCCTCCTCGGGCTGGAGTTCGATGCGGAGCTGGCCCGCCAGCGCGCGATCGCCGGCGGGCTGCCCGAGAACGAGGAGCCCTACGTCGAGCCCCGCGACACCCGCGCCTGGAGCGCCGAGGAACGCCGCCGCATGCGGTGAGCCCGCCGGCATCCTCGAAAAACGCGTCTCCGCGAAAGGCCACGGGCCCTCGACAGCCGAGACGGCTGTCGAGGGCCCGTGTTCCGATGGCCCGGGGAGGGTGGGTCACATCGTCTGGCCGGGGCCCCGGCCGCGTGATGGCGGGGGGGTGCCACCACGCGGCTCGGGCCCACTGGGACCCCGCGCCGCTCACCGTCGCGGACTCCCGTGTCCACTCGTATGACCCGTCTCCGGCGGCCCAAACACTCTGAGTACATTATTTTTCGTCCGGGCCGGGCTTCGTGCCCGTAGCGGTCCCGATCAGGCTTCTTCCCCGAGGACCGCACGGATCAGTTGCCGTTGGTCACCGGTCAGGGCCGTCTCAGGGAGGTCGATCACCTGATCGTCGACCGTGATCCGGTAGTGGAAGCCGTCCGCCACGGGCGGCAGGACGCGACGGGCGAGGCCTTCCCATTCCTCGGCGTCCCGCCGGGCGGAAGTGTCGACCTTCCGCACCTTGTCGACGCCGGTGAAGCCCCCCGAGCGACTGACGGTGATCAGCATGGTCGTTCTCCTTCGGAAGTCGGATCTTCCCTCGAAGGGGACTGCGGGCCGGCCCTTCGGCCGCGGCCGCGCCCCGCGAGGCCTCGGGCTCGCCTGCCCCTGATCCGCCGGGCCTCCCCCACCGGGTACCGGAAGCGACGTCAACGGCTCGATTTCACCGGTTCCTGGCCGACAGGCACCAGACGTGAGGGCCGACGCCCCGACGCCCACCACGGTGACCCGCGTCAGCAGCCGGGACCTGCGGACCGGCGGACCGGCGGACCTGCGCGTGATCCTCCGTCAAACTCCGTTGTCAGTGCCTCCCCATAGCGTGGAGACATCACTCGGGGAGCTCGGAGAAGGAGCAGAAACGTGTCCACCAACAAGATCCAGCACAAGGTGAACCACGTCGCACTGGTCGTGGACAGTTCGGGTTCCATGCGTCAGCACCAGGGCCAACTCATCCGTGTCGTGGACGAGTTCGTGGCGGGCTTGAAGTCCGAGTCGGACAGCCTCGGCCATGAGACCCGGATCAGCCTCTACTCCTTCGACCACAAGGTGGAGAACCTGGTGTGGGACATGGACGTGAAGCACCTGCCGTCCATGCGGGGTCTGTACAAGGTCAACAACGGCGCCACGGCCCTCATCGAAGCCTCGCTGAAGTCACTGGACGACCTTGGCCACATCTGGGAGGAGTACGGCGAGCACAGCTTCCTCCAGATCGTGGTGACGGACGGCGAGGAGAACGCCTCCGGCGGCGACCGGCGGCACGACGGCGACATGGCCATCCTCGGCCCCTGGCTCGACAAGATCGCGGCGAAGATGGGTGCGCTTCCGGGCCACTGGACTTCCGCGATCCTCGTTCCGAACTCCCTGGCGAAGCGGACCGCCCAGAACTACGGTTTCCCCGCCGGAAACATCGCCATTTGGGACGCGGATTCCCAGGAAGGCGTCGAGGAGGCGATCGGCACCGTACGCGCCGCCGCCACCAGCTTCCTCCGTGGCCGCGAGAAGGGCGTGCGCGGGACGAAGAACCTCTTCGCGGTCGGCCAGGACATCTCGGTCGACGACGTGCGGGCGAACCTCGAACCGGTCCCGGCCGACAAGTACCGGCTCCTGAAGGTCGACGCGGAGGTCGAGATCCGGTCCTTCGTCGATTCGCATCCGGGCGTGACGTACGAACGCGGGGCCTGTTACTACCAGCTGGGCACCCGGGTCCAGGTCCAGCCCGACAAGGAAATCATCGTGGTCGAGAAGGACACCGACCGCGCGTACACGGGCGAGGCGGCTCGCAGCCTCCTGTTCGGCACGGGTGTCCAGGGGACCGTCTCCGTGAAGGCCGGGCGCAATCCCAAGCTGGAGGTGTACGTGCAGAGTCGTTCGGTGAACCGAAAGCTCAAGCCCGAGACGCGCCTGCTCATCATGGTCTGAGGTCCCGGGCTGGAGCGGTCCGGCCTCCGCTCGCGCACGGCCGCGGCCCCCGCCCCCGCAGGACGAGCACCACGTCCGCGGAGGCGCCCGGCTCGCGGTCGACCCGTTCGGCACGTTCGACCCGTTCGGTGCGGTCCGCCCGGTCGGTGGGATCGGCGCGTGTGCTGCACGGCGACGCCGACGCAGTCAGTGGGCGCCGTGGACGGCCGCGAGGGGAGCGAAAGGTCCGTCCAGGGCCGCCCATTGCAGGAGCAGGATGGTCTTGCCGTCGGTGATGCGTCCGTCGCGGGTCATGGCCAAGGCTTCGGCGAAGGGCAGTTCGAGGACCTCGATGTCCTCGCCGTCTTCCTCGAGTCCGCCGCCGGCCCCGGTCCGGTCGGCCGGGGTGTAGGGGGCGGCGAAGAAGTGCAGCCGCTCGGTCACGGAGCCGGGGCTCATGTAGGCGTCGAGGACGTGGGTGAGCGGGCCGAGCGTGATGCCGAGTTCCTCGGCGCTCTCGCGCCGGACGGCGGCCTGCGGGTCGTCCGCGTCGAGCAGCCCCGCGGCGGCCTCGACGAGCATGCCGTCGGGGTGGTCGTTGACGTAGGCCGGGAAGCGGAATTGGCGGGTGAGGAGGACACAGCGGCGTTCGGTGTCGTAGGGGAGGACGACCGCGCCGTTGCCCCGGTCGTAGGTCTCGTGCCGCTGGGTGATCCAGCGTCCGTCGCGGCGGCGGTAGTCGAAGGTGGTGCGGCGCAGCACGTGCCAGCCCTGGGAGGTGAGCTCGACGTCGCGCACCACGACGTCGGGGTTGCGGTCCAGGTCGCGGCCCGCACGGTCGAGGCCGGTCCGGCCACGGTGGTCGGGGGCGTCGATGCCCGGCCGGGTGATCGGGGACTTGTCGGTCATGAGGCGCTACGATACACACGAAACTACGCAGAATCATGCAGGAACAGGAGAGAACGCGGATGCTGGCTGCTGAACGGCGCGACCACCTGCTGGGTCTGCTCACCCGCGAGGGCAAGGTCGTCGCCAAGGACGTCGCCGCCGAGTTGGGGATCTCCGAGGACAGCGTGCGGCGCGATTTGCGCGATCTGGCCACCGAGGGATTGTGCCAGCGGGTCTACGGCGGGGCGCTCCCCGTCTCACCGGCCGCGGCGGACTACACCGCCCGGCACTCCGTGGCGGCCGAGGGCAAGCGGAAGGTCGCCTCGGTGGCCGCCGGCCTGGTGCGGCCGGGCAGCGCGCTGATCCTGGACGGCGGCACCACCGCCCTCGCCGTCGCCCGCGCGCTCCCGCAGGATCTGGACTGCACCGTGATCACCCACAGTCCGACCATCGCCTCGGCCCTGCTGGACCATCCGCGGGCGGAACTCTTCCTGCTCGGCGGCCGCGTCTTCAAGCACTCGGCGGTCGCCTGCGGTGCGGCCGCGGTCGAGGCCGCGCAGAACGTCTCCGCCGACCTCTGCCTGCTCGGCGTCGCCGGCGTCCACCCCGAGGCGGGCCTGACCACGGGCGACGCGGAGGAGGCGGCGATGAAACGCGCCCTGGCCGCTCGCGCGGCGGACACCTACATCCTCGCCTCCTCCGAGAAGATCGGCACGGCTTCGCGGTTCCGCGTCCTGCCGTGGGAGGGAATCAGCGGACTGATCACCGACGCCGACCCCCGCGACCCCGTCCTCGAGGAACTCGCGGCGCTCGGCGTGGAAATCCTCCCGACCGACTGACCACTGAGGCCCCGAGCGCCAAGCCCCGAGAACTGACGCCCGACGCCTGACGCCTGAGACACCTACGGGACGAACGGCCTGCGCGGGGCGCCAGTCTGCAGGTCCCTCCCGAGCCGCGAGCTTGCCGGAGAGGCGGACGATGCGGCCCAGGCCGCGGGGGACGACACGGGATGCACATGGCCACCACGTCGCCGATGGCGGCTCCGGCCGGGGAAGGCGACCCATCGGTCCAGCGTGCCAGCCCGGTTCCCGAGCTCCGGGCCCGGTCTGACCGGCAGTGGTTCAGCGCAGCGATTGCCTCGGGGGACGCTCGCGCAGGGCCCCGTAGGCGAGGAAGTAGGCCGGAATCCGGTTCAGCCACGGCGAGTTGGTGACGAGCTGTGTCATCCGCTCGGCCCGTCGGGGATCGCCGAACGCGGTGCGTCCGGCCAGCAGCGGTTCGATGACTTGCGTGTGCGCGAGGCGCTGGAGGCCTTGGGTGGCCACGGTGGTGAGCCGGCGGCGCCGCTGGATACGGCGTACGTCGCGCAGTCCGACGGTGCCTTCGCGCAGTGGACCCACGAGGTGGCGGGCCGCGGCGACCGCGTCCTGTACGGCGAGGTTGATGCCGATGCCGAAGACGGGTGACATCGCGTGGGCGGCGTCGCCGATGCACAGCAGCCCGGGGCGGTGCCAGCGACGCAGGCGCTCGAGCCGTACGTCGAGCAGTTTCACCTCGTCCCAGGAGGTGACGGTGTCGCTCCGGTCGGCCAGCCACGGGGCCGCGGCGGTGAACCGGGTCATGAAGCGGTCCAAGCCCTCGGCGCGGCGCTCGGTGTCGGTTCCCTTGGGGATGAGCGCGGCGCACTGCCAGTAGTCGCCGCGGTCGATCAGCGCGGTGAAGAACCGGTCGCCGAGCCCGCCCACCAGTCCGCTGGGGTCGTCCTCGCGGCGCGGCAGGCGGAACCACCAGGCGTCCATGGGGCACGGGAAGCTTTCCAGGCCGAGTTCGGGCAGGGCTCTGGCCAGTGAGCCACGGCCGTCGCAGGCCACGGTCAGGGTGGCCCTGAGCTCGCCGGTGGTGCCGTCCGCGGCGCGGTAGCGCACGCCGGTGACCCGTCCGCCCTCCGTGAGGAAGGAGGTCGCCTCGGTGTTCGTGCGCAGGTGGAAGGAGGGTTCCTTGCCCGCTTCGTCCGCGAGGAGGTCGAGCAGGTCCCACTGGGGCACCATCGCGATGTAGTTGTACTTCCCGTGCAGCGCCCCGAGGTTCCCGATGGTGACCAGGGACCGGTCCGGCCCGATGGGCAGCTGGACGGAGGTCACCCGGCGCTGCGGCAGACGGGCGAACCGTTCGGCGAGACCGATGTCGTCCAGCAGCGACAGGGTGGAGGGGTGGACGGTGTCACCGCGGAAGTCGCGCAGGAAGTCGCCGTGCTTCTCCAGCACCGTCACCTCCACCCCGGCCCGGGCCAGGAGCAGTGCCAGCACCATCCCGGCCGGCCCTCCTCCCACGACGCAGCATGTCGTGTGCTCCACGGCAACCACTTCCCTTCGCGGGGATCGGGTGACCCCACGAGAGATATACCGCACAGGGGCCAACGGAGGCCGCAACAACGGGATTCCGGCGCACCCCCACCTCATCGACCCCCACCGCATCGACGCATGGAGGCGGGAGAAGAGGGGGAGAAGGTCGGGAGAAGATACGGCCATGACTCAAGCACTCGGCGCCGTACCGCCTCGCCGTCGCACAGGGGACGAGCCCGTTCACTTGGACGGCGCCGCCCACGGCAATCTGCTCGGCTTCTGGGCGTGGGCGTACTCGGGTCTGGTCGGCAACACCCTGCGCGGAGCGCTGGCCGAGTACATCGTCGCCCTCGCGCTCGGTGTCGCGCACGGCACGCGCGTGGACTGGGACTCGGTGGACATCCGACTGCCCGGCGGACGCCAGGTCGAGGTCAAGTCGGCGGCATACCTTCAGGAATGGGGTCAGTCCAGACTGTCCGGCATCTCCTTCTCCATCGCCCCGGCCGAAGGCTGGAACGCGGTCACCGGAGAAGTGGAGCCGAACCGTCTGCGCCGCGCGGACGTGTACGTGTTCTGCCTCCTCAAGCATCAGGACAAGGAGACGCTGGATCCCCTCGACCTCACCCAGTGGACCTTCTACGTCCTGCCCACCGCCGTCCTGAACGAGTACAGGCGCGACCAGCGCACCCTCACGCTCTCGTCGCTGCTCGCCCTGGACCCGGTCCGCTCCGACTTCGCCGGCCTGCGCGCCGCCGTACTCGCTCCGGGGCACGGCCACGCTCCGTAGCTGGTCGGCGACCGCATTGCGACTCGCACAAATATTCGAACAGCTGGTTCAATAAGGGGATGGCGCACTTCCCCTTCCCTGATGACCTGGTCTCCCTCAAGCGACAGCAGATCCGGATCTACGGCCGGCTCGCCCTTCAGCCCGCCCTCGGGACGGCGGAGCTGCGGCGCGAGTTGATCCGGCTGTCCTGCCTGATCAGCTCGCATCCGTACTGGGAGCGGGGCGGCTGGAGCACCGCGGGCCAGGTCGAGCTGCACCGGGCGGCCTCGACCGGGCTGATCTCGGCCCGCGAACCGGCCCCGGGGGCGCGATCCTCGTGAAGGAGCCCGACGTCCGTCTGGAAGCCCGGTTGGAGAGCTGGCGAGCCGTGCGGGACTGGCTCGCGTGGCAGCAGCGACAGGCCGAGCGCACGATCCGCACCTTGGAGGCGGAGCTGGCAGCCACCGCACCGCGCCGGGCGGCCCCCGCGCCCGCGCCGCCGGACTGGAAGCTGGAGTCGATCCGGACGGGGCACGGCCCGGAGGCGCTGTCGGTGCACATGGGCGACTGCTCCATGGGGGACGGCAGGGCGATCACCCGCGAGGAGGCCCGGCGCCTGCTCGCCGACGGTGTCGGGCCCTGCCCGTTCTGCAGTCCGGACAATGCACTCGGCATGACCGGCTGAGCATCCGGGTCGGCGGTCGCCGCGAGGGCCGAGACGTCCGGCCAAGGCGAGACCGGCCGGATCGGGTGACGCGAAGGGGGGTGCCGCGTCAGGAGCGTGCGCGGGCCCAACTCGGCGTCCAGGCTTCGGCCCGCGGCGTCGGCCGCGCTTGGACGAGGTGCCTGCGCAGCGCCGCGAGGGTCGGGTGCGGGTTGGCCGTCCGGTACAGGAAGGAGTGCGGGTAGACCAGCGCCGGCCCTTCGATCGGGATGCGTCGCAGGCCGTGGGCGGCCGGCCACACGTACCGGTCCCCGGTTCCCACGAGCGTGGCCAGTGCCGCGGAGTCCGCGATCGAGTCCATCAGCGCCTCGCTCCCGAAATCGGGGCCGACCGCGTCGATGCGCAGGTCGAAGGTGGCCGTGAGCTCGTCGTAGTACGCGGCCCACTCGGTGCCCTGCTTGATCCCCGGGATCCAGATCCGGTGCCCGGTCAGGTGCGCCGGGGTCAGTGACTTGGCGGAGGCGAGCGGGTGGCCCGGTCCGACGAGCAGCTGGAGCGGGTCGTCCAGGACGCGCTCGGCGCTGATCCCTTCGGGCAGGTCGCCCGCGGGTACGGCACGGAAGGTCGCGTCGACCTCGCCCGCCAGTACGGCTTCGATCGCTCTGGTCGCGTTCGCGTCCGAGAGCGTGACCACGTCGAGGTCGGTGCCCGGGTGGGACTGGTAGAAGCCTTGCAGGGCCGAGGCCGGGGCGATGCGCCGGTTGAGGACGTCCACGCGCAGCACCCGCTCGCCGGGGCGCACGGAAGCGGCCGCCCGCTCCACGGCCCGCAGGACCTCGCGGGCGTGCGGGAGGAACGCCTGCCCGTCCAGCGTGAGCCGCGCACCGCGGGCGGTGCGGACGAACAGGGCCACCCCGAGGGCGCGCTCCAGGCCCACCACGCGCTTGGAGACGGCCTGCTGGGTGATGCGCAGATCCACGGCGGCTTCCCGGAACCGACCGGTCTCCACGACGGCGACGAAGGTGCGCACGGCATTGATGTCCACACCGGAACCCTACGTGCGCACAACCTGTGGTTGTGGCTCATGGGTGGTGCGGTTGTTGGACCGGCGGCCCGTCGACCTGGTCGAATCCGCCGTGGACGACGGGTGACGGGTCACCGTGACGGGTGACGGGTGACGGGTGACGGAAGGTTCTTCATGGCGCGGCACGATCTCGGACGCTCGTTCCGATGGCTGTGGTCGGCATTCGCCGCGTCCAGCGCCGGCACCTGCCTGGGGTTCGGCGCCTTCCCCCTGATCGCGATCCAGGTGCTCCACGTCGGCCCGACCGCCGTCGCGGCCCTGGCTGCTGCCGGCATGGGGGTCGGCGCGGTCCTCGCGCTCCCGCTCGGTCCGTGGGTCGACGCCCGGCGAAAGAAGCCGGTCATGATCGCCTCGGACCTGGTGCGGTCCGGCGCCCTGCTGACGATCCCCGCCGCCTACTTCGCCGGCTGCCTGACCTATGCGCAGCTGCTGGTCGTCTCCGTGATCAGTTCGACGGCGAACATCGCGTTCACCGCGGCCGGCGGCGCCTACCTCAAGCAGCTCGTGCGCCCGGACCACCTGCTGGTGGCCAACGGCCGCTTCGAGTCGACCACCTGGACCGCCACGGCGGTCGGCCCGCCCTTGGGCGGGGCGGCGATCAGCCTGCTGGGGCCCGCGGTCACCGTGATCGCCAACGCCGCCGGGTTCCTGCTGTCCGCGCTCGGGATCGGCGCGATCCGGCACGAGGAGGCCCGTTCCGAGCGGGTCCGGGCCGCGCAGCTCCGGCCTTCTGACCTGGTCGAGGGCTGGAAGTTCATCCACGACGACCGGCTCCTGCGCCCGCTGTTCTGGAACACCGTGGCCGTCAACGCGCTCATCATGGCCACCGAACCGCTGTTGGCCGTCCTACTGCTGGGCGACCTGGGCTGGGCGGCGTGGCAGTACGGGTTCGCTTTCGGCCTGTCCTGCGTCGGCGGATCCGTCGGCGCCCGGATCGCCCCTCGCCTGGCGGCCCGCTTCGGGCACCGCCGCACGCTGATCACCTCCGGGGTGCTGCGGGCCCTGTGGCCGGTCGGGCTGTTCTTCGTCATGCCCGGGACCGCCGGCGTGGTCCTGGTCATCGCCGTCGAGCTGATCCTGATCACCTGCATCGGCGTGTTCAACCCGCTGTTCGCGACCGAGCGGCTCCAGCGCGTCCCCGCCGAGCGGGCCGGACGGGTCCTCGTGGCCTGGAGAGTGACCAGCACCGGCGCGATCGCCGCGCTGACCGCCCTCTGGGGCGCCCTGGCCGCCGTCACCGACGCGCGCACCGCGATCGGCATCGGCGGCGTCCTGCTCCTGACCACCCCGCTCCTGCTGCCGGGACGGCGCCGACCGCGGGCGCACGGCGGGACGGTTACTTCGGCTTCAGGACGGTGTCGACGATGTAGACGTTGGCGTTGGCGGTCCTCACGTTGCCGCAGACCACGTTGGACGTGTCGTTGACCTGGTAGGTCTCGCCCGATCCCCTGGTGGTGACCTTGCCCTTCTCAAGGGTGTCGAAGGAGCCGTTGGCCAGCCGCTTCGGGGTGATCCGCTCCCCCACGACGTGGTAGGTGAGGATCTTGGTGAGAGTGGCCTTGTCGGCGAGGACCTTGTCCAGGTCGGCCTTCGGGATCTTGGCGAAGGCGTCGTTGGTCGGCGCGAACACCGTGATGTCCTCGGCGTTGTTGAGGGTGTCGACGAGGCCCGCCTTCTTGACGGCGGCGACCAGGGTGGACAGCGCCGGGTTGTTGGAGGCGGCCGTGGCGACCGGGTCCTTGGCCATTTGGTCGAAGCTGCCGGCACCGTCCTTCGGGACGCCCGAGCAGGCCGGCCCGAACGGCTCGTCCATCGCCGTCGACGCGTCCGCGGTCCCGGCCCGCGAGGGGGCGGAGGCGGCGGCGCTCTTGTCGGCGGTGGAACCCGACGCGGAGTCGTTCTCGGAGTCTGAGCAGGCGGTGAGCGCGAGCGGCAGGACGGCCGCCGCCGCGACGGCGAGGGCGGTACGACGCATGCGCGAAGTGCTGGTCATGATCGATGTCTCCTGGGTGGTTGCTGGATTTCGGAACGGTGGTGGGGGTGGGTTGGAGGTGGGGGTGGGCTTTCGTCCGGCCCCCGGAGTGGCCAGGCCTGTAGGTCCCGGGTTATCCGGTGGTCACGAACACGCTGTGCCAGCCGCTCGCTCCGTCGGGGATGGTCCGCGTGCGCTCTTCGGTCTGGACTTGGCCGGTGCCGTCGGTGGCGCGGACCGTGAGGGTGTGGCCACCGGGGGCGGACTTCCAGGGGTAGGACCACTGGCGCCAGGTGTCCGCGCCGGCCTGGGTGGCGAGGTCGGCGTCCTGCCACGCGCCGTCGTCGATACGTACCTCGACCCGGGCGATGCCGCGGTGCTGGGCCCACGCGACCCCGGCGACCGCGACCGTTCCGGCCGCCGGGCGGGCGAAGGGTTTCGGGGTGTCGATGCGGGCCTGCGTCTTGATCGGTCCCCTGCGGGACCATGCGCGCTTGACCCAGTACGCGTCGTACGAGTCGAAGGTGGTGAGCTCGACGTCCTCGATCCACTTGCAGGCGGAGACGTATCCGTACAGCCCCGGTACGACCATCCGCACCGGGAAGCCGTGGTCGAAGGGCAGCGGCTGACCGTTCATCCCGACGGCCAGCATCGCGTCACGGCCGTCCATGAGGTCCTCGACCGGGGAGCCGAGGGTCATGCCGTCGACGGACCGGGCCACCAGTTGGTCGGCCGGTCCGCCGTTCGAAGGCGGTTTCACACCGCACTCGTCCAGCAGGTCGGCCAGGCGTACGCCCAGCCAGCGGGCGTGGCCGACGTAGGGGCCGCCGACCTCGTTGGACACGCAGGTCAAGGTGATGTCCCGCTCGATGAGGGGGCGGCCGAGGAGCTCCTGGTACGTGTAGGTCCGGGGCCGGGCCACTCCCTTCCCGTGGATCTTCAGCCGCCACGTGCCGGCATCGACTTTGGGTACCACCTGAGCGGTGTCGACGCGGTAGAAGTCCTCGTTCGCCGTGGTGAAGGCGCTGATGTCCGCCACCTTGAGCTGCACCGAGGCGGGCAGTACGGGCGCCGGCGACGCGGGAGCGGGCAGCCTGACCGCGGCCCGGGAGGCGGCGGCGCCCTCGCCGCGCCGGCCGGTCAGCGCCCGGCCGACGGCCCCCGCCCCCGTGGCGGCCACGGCCGCGACGGATGCCGCCAGCAGGAAGCCCCTTCGTGAGGGGCCCGAACCGGGCCCACGGGTACTGAGAACCGGCGCGGCGCGGGACACCGGTTCTCCGGAGAGGTAGTGGAGGACCGCGGCGGACACGGCGGCACCGGCCAGGGAGGGCAGGGCGTCCACCGGGCCCTGCGCGTCGGGGCGCGTGAGCGCTGCGGCCGCCCCGACGACGCCGAAGAGGAGGACTCCCGCGGCTCCGCAACGGCGGTAACGCAGCGAGGCGATGCCGAGGGCCGCGGCGAACAGACCGAGGACGGACAGGATGCCGAACTGGAGCACGAGTTTGTCGTTCTCGCCGAAGGTCCGGATCGCGTAGTCCTTCAGCGCGGCCGGCGTCCGGTCGATCGCCGCACCACCGACCACGGTCACCGGTCCGGCCCGCGGTCGCACCAGCGAGGCGACGAGCTCGGCCACCGCCAGGGCCGTGTATGCGGACACGAGGCCGGATACGGCGCCCAGTGCGCCACGGATCAGGGAGGTGCGGAAGGTGCTCACACCGGCCATTCGGTGTGCTCCGTCCGGCGGATTGGTGCGTCCTGCCGTTGCCCGGGACGTGGACCAAGCCGCGACCGTGTCCGCTACGAAGGATGTTCAGGACCACCGGAGCGATGTCCGCGACCGGCCCCCACACGGGCAGGAGCCGGTCTACCGTCCGTCAGTGAAGGACTGTTCATGTCATGGATGTACAAGGACGGCCACCTCGGCACCGGGCCACCGCTGCCGGCTCGACGATGCGCGAGGGAGCGCCGATGAGGCAGCAGCCGTACTTCGGCGGCGCCGAATCCGGCGGCCCGCGGCTGGAAGACGTCATGGAACAGGTGGGCCGCGGCGACAAGAACGCCTTCTCCATCCTCTATGACGCGGTGGCGAACACCGTCTTCGGGATCGTCGTCAAAGTCGTGCGCGACAGGGCGCAGTCCGAGGAGGTGGCGCAGGAGGTGATGATCGAGCTGTGGCGCCAGGCCGGCCGCTACCGCCCCTCGCAAGGCTCGGTGATGACGTGGGTGGCGACGATCGCGCACCGGCGGGCCGTCGACCGGGTCCGCTCCGCCCAGGCCTCGGCCAACCGTGACAAGGCCGCGGCCGTGCGCGATCAGCAGCGGCCGTTCGACGAGGTCGCCGAGCAGGTCGAGACCCGGCTGGAGAGCGAGCAGGTACGCCGGTGCATGCGCGCGCTGACCGAACTGCAGCGCCAGGCAGTGACCTTGGCCTACTACCAGGGCATGACGTACCGCGAGGTCGCTGAATCGCTGCAGGCCCCGCTTGCGACCATCAAGACTCGAATGCGCGACGGACTGATCCGGCTGCGCGACTGCATGGGGGTGACCACGTGAAGAAGCACCGGCAGCAAGAAGACGCGCACGCCCTCATCGGCGCGTACGCCCTGGACGCGCTCACTGACGGGGAACGCCGTGCCTTCGCCGCCCACCTCGAAGGGTGTGCCGACTGTGCGCGTGAGCTCGCCGGCTTCGCCGCGACGACCGCCCGGCTCGCGGCCGCGGTGAGCGTGCCCGCACCCCCGGACCTGAAGCTTTCCGTCATGCGGGACATCGACAGCGTCCGCCAGTTGGCCCCACACACCGGTGCGGACCGGGCGGACCGACTGGGCTGGCCGGACCTGCGAGACGTGCGGGATCTGACGCGCCGACGGGCGGGGCCGTTCCCGCTCCTGCCGCGCCGGGTGGGCCCCTTCGTCGTCGCGGCCAGCATCGCCGCGGCCGCCGCCTTCGGCGCCCTCGCCGTCTGGCAGCACCAGGAAGCCCGCACCCAGGTCCAGCACGCCGAGGCACAGGTCAGGGAGGCGTCCGCCGTGTTGGCCGCGGCCGACGCACGGACCGTGCACGGCCGCACGAGCGGCGGGGCGACCGCCTCCGTGGTGACGTCCGCGCGGCTGAACAAGTCCGTCTTCGTCGCCTCGGGGCTGCCGCCCGCGCCCGTCGGGAAGACGTACCAGCTGTGGTTCGACGACCACGGCACCATGCGCCCCGCAGGCCTCGTTCACCAGGACGGCACCCGCCTTATGCAAGGAGATCCCGGCCGGGCACTCGCCGTCGGACTGACCCTGGAACCCGAGGGCGGCTCACCCCGTCCGACCAGCAGCCCCCTGATCCTGCTGAGCCTCCCCGCGTGACCTGACCTCTGCCCGCGTCAGGCCGTTCGGACGATGCGGTCGAGCAGCTCGGTGAGCAGCAGGTTCTCCCCCGGGGTCAGCGCCGCGGCCTGGGGACGGCGGGCCCGCAGGGCGATCGCGGCGTCGGCGGGACCGGGGGACGCCTAGCTGGGGGCGTCCGTGGTGATCGCGGCGATGACCGCTTCCCTCGCCAGCGGGGAGACGCTGAGGTCCCGCCGGTCCGCGGAGGTGGCGACGAGCGCGAGAGTGGTGCCGCCGCCGGCGGCGGCGTGCACCAGCTGGGCGGCACGCCGCCCCCACCGGCTTCCGCCAGTGGTGCAAAGACGTGCTCAAGCCCGCCGTCCTGGCCTGAGTGGACCGGCACGTACTCACGGGACGTCACGGGGCACCGCCCCCGGTCGGCGGGGAGCCGACGCCGACGCGTCCACATCGGTTCGCCGCCGCCCCCGGCTCGCACCGTACGTGTGCGGGTCGTCCTCGGGCCGCAGGCCGAGCATGTCCAGCAGCAGCGCCAGATCTCCGGGGTCGGCGGCGTGGGAAGCGACGGCGCGGCGCGCCGCCGCCCGGTCCGTGGTCCCGCAGGACGCCAGAAGAGCCGGTTCGTCACAGCCAAAGGGATCTTTCACCTCGCCGATCCCACCATGCCCGCCCACCGTGTGCAGCCGGACTGCTCCACCTGCCCCACGGCCCGCCCGTGGCCGCCCGGCCGCCCGTTCCGGTTCCGGCCGATGCCGGACCGCGGGGCCGGGGGGCCCGCGCGCCCTTCAGCCCCGCGGGTCCCGATCGGGGATCGTGGTGGCATGAAGGAGCAGCGGTTCGACACGTGGGCGGCGGGGGACGCGTACGAGCGGTACATGGGCCGGTGGAGCCGTCCGGTCGCGGAGGAGTTCGTGGCGTGGCTCGGCTGCGGGGAGGGCCTGCGGTGGCTGGACGTGGGCTGCGGTACGGCGGCGTTGACCGCGGCCGTGGCCGCCCGGTGCCGCCCCCGGATGGTCGTGGGGTGCGACCGGTCCGCCGCGTTCGTGAGGACCGCGCGTGCCGCCGTCCCCGCGCCCGCGTGCTTCGTCGTGGCCGACGGTGTGTCGCTACCGGTGCGCGAGGCGGCGTACGACGTGGCCGTCAGCGGGCTGGCACTCAATTTCTTCCCCGCACCGGGTACGGCCGTGGCCCAAGCCTCCCGCGCCGTGCGGCCGGGCGGGCTCGTCGCCTCGTACGTATGGGACTACGCGGAGGGCATGGCCTTCCTGCGCCACTTCTGGGACGCCGCGGTCGCGGTGGACCCGTCGGCCGCCGCCTCGCACGAGGGCCGCCGTTTCCCGCTGTGCCGCCCGGATCCGCTCCGGGCGCTCTGGACGGGCGCCGGCCTCGTCGACGTGTCGCTCTCGCCGATCGAGGTGGCCACCGTCTTCTCCGGCTTCGCGGATCTCTGGGAGCCGTTCCTCGCCGGGCAGGGCCCCGCCCCCGGCTACGTGTCCGCTCTCCCCCAGCCCGCCCGGGACCGCCTGCGCGACACGCTCCGCGAGACCGTACCGACGCGACCGGACGGTTCCATCGCTCTCACCGCCCGGGCCTGGGCGATCCAGGGCCGAAAGCCCGCCCGCGCCGGAACGTGACGACTTCCGGCAACAGGCACAGCGGGCGTGCTCGGATCCGACAGCGGCCCGGCTCCGAAAGGGGCCCGGCTCCGACAGCGGCCCGGCTCCGACAGGGGCTCAGCTGTCCGAGACCGCCGGTTCGAGCAGGGACAGCGTCCGGTTGTCCGCGTCGACCTCTGCGCGGACGCCGATCGGCAGTGGCAGGTTCGGCGAGGCGTGACCGAAATCGACCTGGGCCAGGACGGGAATGTCACGCTGCGCCAGGACGTCGAGAACCGCCTCGCGCAACCCGACCGGGTCGCCGCCGCGCTCGTACGGCGTGACGTCACTGGGGAGGCCGATCACCATGCCCGCGATCCGGTCCAGCACGCCGGACAGCCGCAAGTTGTGCAGGTCGTTCCAGATCCGCGTGACCGGCCGGTCCACCTCCTCCCAGAACAGGACGGCGCCGTCGAAGTGTTCCGGGGCCAGGGCGAAGGGCGTCGCCTGTAGTTGGACCAGGCGGTTCAGCAAGCCGCCGACCAGTGGTCCCTGTGCGCGCCCCGGCCGCCAGGCTTCCCAAGTGCCCTGCGCGGGCAGCATTCCCGGCGCCTCGGCCTTGGTGAGCACGCGGGCATAGAGGTCGACGAGCTCGGCCCGTCGGGCCTCGTCGCCCAAGGTGTACCAGTCTCTGCCGAAACCATGGGTTGCGAGGTCGGTGTGGAAGCCGATGAGGCCGGTCTTGGCGTGCAACGCCATGTGCAGCAGCGAGACGTCGCTGTAGCCGAGGATCGGCTTCGGGTCGGCCCGGATCGCGTCCAGATCGACCAGATCGAGGTAACCCATGGTCGTTTGACCGCCGGTGTGCGCCACGATGGCCCGCACCTCCGGGTCGCGGAGCAGCCCGTTGAGCTCGGCGGCCTGCTCCCCAGGCGTGCCCGACGCCCACCAGCGGCGCCGGGCCGGGTCCACCATCGGGCTGACCCGCACCCGGAAACCCATGCGCTCCAATACCGTCACGCCGCGGGCGAGCAGCGGCTCGTCACCCGGGTCGAGCGGACCGGAAGGCGCGGTGACGACCACGAGATCGCCGGAGCGCAGCGCACGGGGACGAAGGTACATGGGCACGAATCCTCCTAGTTGATCGACAACGGCCGTCAACCACGTGGGTACCGGCCCTATTCCGCCTCCGCGACCGGTCAAGCTCATTGGCCCGCACCGGCCTTGGGAGCGTGGTCAGCCCGCGGTCGTTCCCGCGCGCGGCCCGGACGGCGTCGCCGCGTCGCGGTGGTCCGCGGGGCTGGCGTAGGCGAAGCGGGGCATGAGGAACTGGGTGACCGGTCCGACGGCGAGTGCGTACAGCACGGTACCGGCGCCCACGGTCCCGCCGAGCAGCCAGCCCACGGCGAGCACGGTGATCTCGATCGACGTGCGGATGAGCCGGATGGACCGGCCGGTGAGGGCGGACGCACCGGTCATCAGGCCGTCCCGGGGCCCGGGCCCGAAGCGTGCGCCGACGTAGACGGCGATGGACAACGCGTTGAGGAGGATCCCGCCGAAGAGCAGAGCGAACCGGGTGGGCAGACCGAGCTCCTCGGGGATGAGCCAGAGTCCGAGGTCGGACGAGAACCCCAGGACGACGATGTTCGCGAAGGTGCCGAACTTCGGACGCTGCTTGAGCGGAACCCAGAGGACCAGCACGAGCGCGCCGACCAGCGCGGTGATCGTGCCGAAGCTGAGGGACGTGTGCTTCACCAGGCCCTCGTTCAGGACGCTCCAGGGGTTCAGGCCGAGCGAGGCCCGGACCATGAGCGCGAGGCTGAATCCGTACAGGGCGAGTCCGACGAAGAGTTGGGGCAGACGTCGCACGGGCCGCTCGCCGAAGCGGACATAGGAGAGCCGGGGCATGGACGGGCGCGGAGCGGGCCGCGCCGGAGCCCCGCCTCGCGCCACTGCTCGGCGCTCTGTCCCGCGCCCGTAGCCGTCGGTGGTCTCCTGCTGCATTCCGCTCGCCTCCGCATGGGTCTGCCGGCCTTGTTCCGGGCCAGTGAGGTGAGTTTGCCGGGTGACCGGCCGTGAGGGCATGGCCAATTCCAGAGAAATGGCTGGTGGGCGACTCCGACAGCGCTTCGCGCGCTACCGCCGGATGCCGGCGCGGTGCGGGGAGCGGGTCGACAACACCTGGCCCAGCGCCAGCACGCTCAGGCCGAACATCAGGACGCCCAGGGGGACATGGAGCGAGGGCACGTGCGCGATGCCCAGCACCACCTGCGCCGAAGCGAGTACGAGGAAGCCCGAGGCGTACAGGACGGGGCGGGGCGAGGCGCCGCCCGGCCGCCATGCCAGGATCGCGGCGAGCACGTACAGCATCGACGCGCCGTACATCACGCGCGCTCCGACGCCGTGCAGTGTCTCGCCGTAGGACGAGGACAGCAGCAGGCCGGCGGTGGCCGCCTGGAAGAAGATGGCCAAGGTCTGCAGGGCTATCGCGACCTGCACGAAGGTGCTTCCGCGCTGCTCTGCCGTCGTCTGCGTGGCCATGAGGTGGCCCCCTCTTCTGCCTCGCGGCGGTGGATCGGTAGTGTCTCGGTAGTCCGACGACGCGGCCCCGCGAAATGTGAGGCCAAGCACCGAACCAACCCGGCATCCGGTGCGGTGTGTTTCGTCGAGGCAACCAGAGCGGCATCGGCAGACGAAAACGGACCAAGTGGAGCTCGCGACCATGAACACCCCGTCCGAACCGGAGCACGACCGGTTCCCCGGGCCGGACATGAGCGTCGTCGTCGGCGAGCGGCGCCGGCTGATCAACCTCTCCTACCGGCTGCTCGGTTCGCTGGCCGAGGCCGAGGACGCGGTCCAGGAGACGTACGCCCGCTGGTACGCGATGTCACGGCAGGGGCGGGAAGCCATCGAGTCGCCCGGCGCGTGGCTGACGACGGTGGCCGGCCGCATCTGCCTGGACGTGCTCGGCTCGGCGCGGGTCCGGCGCGAGCGCTACGTCGGTCCGTGGATACCCGAGCCGCTGCCCGACCGTACGGAGTGGTTCAGCGGGTCGGCGGGCGGCGGCAGGAGCGAACCGGCCGACCCCGCCGACCAGGTCACCCTGGACGAGTCGGTGGACATGGCCTTCCTCGTCGTACTGGAGGCGATGACGCCGGCCGAACGCGTGGCGTTCATCCTGCACGACGTCTTCCGGTACCCCTTCACCGAGATCGCCGAGATCGCCGGCCGGACGCCCGCGGCCTGCCGGCAGCTGGCGTCCTCGGCCCGCCGACGCGTTCGCGCCGAGCAGGCTCCGGCCGCCCCGGCGGCCGGACAGGCCGCTCTGGTGCGGCACTTCAAGGAGGCGTGGGAGGCCAAGGACATCAGGGCGCTCGTCGGCCTGCTCGATCCCGAGGCCACGATGACCGCCGACGGCGGCGGCCTGGTCGGTACCGTCCTGCGCCCGGTCGAGGGCGGCGCGCGCATCGCCCAGTACCTCATCCACATCGCCGATGTGGCCCCCGGGCTGACGCTCCTGGAGCGGACGGTCAACGGCCAGCCCGGCCTGGTCGCCCAACACGCCGGCGTCACCGTGACCGTGGCGGCGTTCGGCCGCGCCGACGGCCGCATCAGCCGCATCTGGGCGGTCCGCAACCCGGAGAAGCTCCGTCCGTGGACCGAGAACGCACCGAACGGATCGGGCGGGTCGGGCGGGTCCGGCGGGTCCGGCGGGCCGGGCGGGCCGGGCGGAGCAAACGGATTGAGCGTCGCCGCCCCCCAGGAGTTCTCGAGGTCGCAGGGGGATCTCTAGGGCTCCGAGTGCCCTTACGCCTCTATGTAGGCGACCACGGTGATCGTCTTCAACGCCGTGACGTAGAAGACGACCCGTACGCCGTCGACGTCGTCGACGTAGTCCCGCAGCAGCGTGCCGGGGATCCGCTTGCCGAGATCCGGGTTGACGGAGATCGCGACGATCGCCCGGTCCAGGCGGTGCGTCTCGCTCGCGGTCAGCTTGGTGAGCTGCGTCAGCGCGGGCTCGACCGTGATCACCCGTGAGCGGCGGGGTCCGGGGTCAGGCGACACGGGCCTGCTCACCGGCGAGGTCGGCGAGCTCGGCGAGGTGGCCGTCGCGGGCGGTCTCCCACGGGACGCCGCCGTCGGGCGAGGGGTAGCCGTTGGCCGCGATGTCCTCCAGGACGCTCGCGAGGAGGTCGGTCTTGGCCCGCTCGTTGGCCGCGTACGCGCGGACCGCATCGGCGGCGGCGGCATCGAGCGGCTGGCGTTCGGGGGCCGGCTGTTCGCTCATCGGGTCCTCCTGGCGGCTTCTCGCGTGGTGCGACCACGGTAGCGCCAGCCGGGGCGCGGAGACCGCAGGTCGGATGATCCGGGCTCCGGCACGGGCCGAGCCCGACGAACACAGGCCGGGAATGGCTGGAACTCACCTATATCACCCCAGGACATGCACAGGTAAACGTCGCACCGGCGGCCAAGGGTGCCTGGATCGCCCAGGGCACGATCCACCTCGTGCAGAACGTCTTCCTGGTCGTCACCGCCACCACCCTGATCGCGCTCTTCCTTCCCGCCGCGCGTCGGCATCTCAACGCCCTGGCGCTGACCGCACTGCCCCTGAGTCTCGCGGTGACGCTCGTCGCGGCGGTCCCGGCGACCAAGCCGAAGGACGCAGAGAAGGTACTGGACCTGATGTTCGGTCAGGTGCACATCATCAGCGGCGTGGTCTGGGTCGGCGGCCTGGCCCTCCTCGCCGCCCTCGCCGCCTCCCGCGCCCGGCTGAGCGGGAGTGCGGGCGTGCTGTGGGCGGACATCTGGCGCCGCTTCGCCCTCGTCGCACTCGTCTGCGTCGGCGCCGTAGTGACCTCCGGCCTGTGGATGAGCTGGAAGCACGTCGGCTCCGTCAGCCAGCTGTGGACCACGACCTACGGGCTCTTCCTCCTCGTCAAGGTCCTGCTGGTCCTCGGCATGGTGGCTGCGGGCGCCGTCAACCAGTTCTGGCTGATGCCCCGCATCACCAAGGCCCGCCGGAAGGACGACACGTCCTCGCTCCTGCACCTGACCCTGGCGCCACTTCCCCAAGGTGGTCTGGGGCGAGGTGGTCCTCGGGATCGCCGTCCTGGCCGTCGTCCCCTTCCTCGGCGGCTCCGCCCGCACGGAGGCCGGCAGCCCTCCCGCCGTTTCGAGCGGCAGCGTCCTCGCGGCGGGCGCCGTCCTCGTCCTCACCCTTGTCGCATCCCTCTACGTCACGGTCCGGACGTCCGACGCCCTGGCCCGACGGGCCACCGCCTCGGCCACGGCCTCACCTGGACGCAAGACGCCGAGGGACGCCGCAGACCCGTCACGACGCAACCTCCAGGTTGCGCCTCAGGCCGTGAGGTGCAATCCTGGAGTTGCACGTCACATAGCGGCGATGAACGGAGTCAGCTCATGAGCGAGGACCGGATCGAACGCGAGACCCTGATCGCGGCACCTCTGGAGCGCGTCTGGTCACTGGTGGCCCAGCCCGGGTTCTGGGCAGCCGACAAGGCGAGTCTGCCCGGCACCGTGGCCCGGGAAGGCGAGTCGATGATCGCGAAGCACCCCGAGCACGGGGAGTTCCCGGTGCGCGTGGAGAAGGTCGAGCCGCCGACGTACTTGGCGTACCGCTGGACCAGCGCGTTCCCCGGAGAGGAGCTGCGCGAGAACAACAGCACCCTCGTGGAGTTCACACTGACCCGAGAAGGCGACCTGACGCGGCTGTGCGTCGTCGAGAGCGGTTTCTCGGCTCTGGCCGGGTCCGAGGAACTGCGCACGCGGAACCTCCAGGACCACAGCGAGGGCTGGCCGCTGGAGCTCGACGCGCTCAGGACGCGCGCCGAACAGACGTCCGCGTGATGGAAGAACGTCCCGGCGCCGACGAGGCCGTCACCAACGTCCTCGTCGCGCTGGCCGACCCGACGCGCCGCCGGCTGCTCGATCTGCTCGCCGCGCAGCGCGGGGCCACCGCGACGATGCTCGCCGACGGGCTCCCCGTCACCCGCCAGGCCGTGGTCAAGCACCTCGCCGTCCTGGACGCCGCCGGACTGGTCTCGGGCAGCCGGGTCGGCCGCGAGGTCCGGTACACGGTGCGGCCGGCGGCGCTGGACGCGACGGCACGGTGGATGGCCACGCTCGCGACCGAATGGGACCGCCGACTGGCCACCATCAAACGTGTCGCGGAGGCAGCCGAGCGGGAAGCGGGTCCGACGCGACCCGACTGACTGGGAGCGAGCAGGCGGCGAGGTCGGGGCCCATCTCGCCGCGATACCAGGCGACGTCATGCGACGGATGGCCGAGAACGCCCACGCGGGAAACACCACCCACAAGGCAGAAGACACCGCCCTTGCCGCCGAACGAGAGCGAACCCTCTACCAAGCAGTCAAGGATTTCCGACTCGCGGCCCGCAGCACTACCGGCAAAACCAACTGACCCAGGAACTCCGAGCCCGCCCCCTAGTACTCCAGCCGTATTTCTCTATTACTGCTGGTCAACGGCTTGGGTGTGGGGAGTGTAGCGGGGTGGCGAGGGGTGCGGGGCGGTCTTCGCGGACCGTCCCGCGAACGTGTGACCACGGCGCATGTAGTGGCAGTTCCGGGCGCGCGCTTGGTGGCGGCGGCGCCATATCGACCAGTTCACCGCATGTACGCGTGGTGAAGGACGGCGGTGGGGTTCAACTGCCAGCAGACGACGGATTTCTGCCGGGGTGAGGTCCACGAGGTCGGGTGTGTCGGCCTCACCACCCCCTTTTCGCGCTCCTGGACGGCCATTGCCGCGAGGAAGATGTGGGCGAGCATGGCGAGCGTGATGTGCCGGTACCAGCCGATGTAACGCCGGACCTCGTAGCGGTCCAGGCCGCACTCGTTCTTCGCGCTCTGGAAGCACTCCTCGACTTTCCAGCGGCAGCCGGCGACCCGGACCAAGTCGCCGACGGTGGCTTCCAGCGGAGCACAGGCAAGGTAGTAGGCGATCTCGTCGGGCTTGTTGATGCGGCGTCGGGCCAGCATCCACCGCTGACGGGTGGGTTCGCCGCCGTCGAACTCCCAGACCGAGGGCAGACGGGCGGCTGCCCAGTCGTAGAGGCGTTCGCCCTTCGCGCCGGGGCCGGCGGACAGCCGCTGCCAGGCTTCGGGCGGGGCCTGGGCGATGAGGTGGTCGATGCGCGGGCCGTGGACCTGCTGGGACTTGGGCACCGCGACGACGTAGGAGAGCTGGGTGTCTTCGAGGAAGCGCCGGAAGCGGGAGTCCTGGCCGTAGGCGGAGTCCGCGGTGACCCAGGAGAAGTCGAGCGTGGAGGCCTGAGCGCGCAGGACCATGGTTCGGGCGAGGTCGTTCTTGGTGGTGAAGTCGCGCTCGTCGGGGATCCGGGCAGCTCGGCATCGTTCCCGGTCGTTCGTCCAGGACGTGGGCAGGTAAAGCTCGCGGTCGACGAGGGCATGGCCGCGGCTGGTGGCATACGCGGCGAAGACGCCGATCTGGCAGTTCTCGGTCCGGCCCGCGGTCCCGGAATATTGCCGCTGCACCCCCGCCGAGGTGATGCCCTTCTTGACGAAGCCCGTGTCATCAATGATCAACACCCCCTCCGGGGCGCCGAGTTGCTCAGCGGCATAGGTCTGCAGGTCATCGCGAAGGCGGTCGGCGTCCCAGCGGGACCTCGCCAGGAGATACTGCAATCCATCCGGAGTGGCGTGACCGGCGTATTCGGCGAGCTGCCAGCCGTTCTTGCGGCCCACCGGTCCCAGCAGTCCGCGCACGTAATCCCGCATCCTGCGCCGGGGCTCCACCCGGCCGAAGCGAGCCCCCGCCTTCAGAAACAAGTTCTCGAGTTCATGGCCCCAGGCACTCACGGGCACGTCATTGATCACACCCGTGAACTGCTCCGTTCGCTATCACTACATGCGCCGTGGTCACACGTTCGCGGGATGGTCCGCGAAGACCGCCCCGCACCCCTCGCCACCCCGCTACACTCCCCACACCCAAGCCGTTGACCAGCAGTAATGGAGAAATACGGCTGGAGTACTAGTGTCCTGAGTCTCGGA
>NZ_JAGGOW010000033.1 GCF_018614135.1 Streptomyces sp. ISL-66 | reverse complement strand
ACGCAGCAGCGTCTCACGCTCGTCGTCGGTCAGAACCACCTCGGCCGTCGGCCGTCCCATGCGTGCCATGAGATCAGCATACTTCTATGGACTTTCCGAGACTCAGGACACTAGCGGGCTGATCATCGGCGGGCCGGGACGCGCGCATCGGCGCGCCCCGGCCCGCCGGCCCGGGACGATCAGGAGATCGCGTGAGCAGTCGTGGTCATGCTCATGGTCGTGGTCATGGTTACGGTCGCAGTCACAGTCAGGTCTGGCACTGCTTCGTGGCCGCCGGAGACCAGCCGCTCCAGGCGGCGCCGTCGGCCCGGGCATGTACGCGGATCTCGACCTTCACCGGTCCGCACACCCGCGTCGTGCTTCCCACGGCGACGGGGTCGATGGCCGCGCCGGCCGCGACGTAGGTACGGCCGCTGCCCACCTTCTCCCAGTGACCGCCGTCGACGACGCGGAAGAACGCCTCGTAGGAGACGTTCAGTCCCTTCGTTCCCGTGTTACGCGCCTTGATGTACGCCGTGATGTCCCGCGTGGGGAACCTGCCGACGGATCCCCGCTCGGCACTGATGCAGCCGTTGACGGCCACCCGGCCGGTCGACACTCCCCCGCCACATGCGATGGCCGCGGCGTTCGCGTCGGCCGGAAGAGTCAGCATGGTCAGCGCGGCTGCGCCCAGGACCGTTCCGGTACGCCTCAAATACAATGTTCCGTCCCTTCAGTACGAGCCCGTACCCTCCGGAGAGACCATGGCGCGCCTTCGGGGACGGACGGCAGCCTCTCAGCGAGTTTTCGCTCGAATGGATGCACGCGCAGGGGCCGTACTGACGACCCCCGGCCTCGCCAGGGCCGCCCACCATGGCGCTGAGCGTCGTTGCGTCGAACGCCGACCGGACAGGTCCTCAGCGGGGTTTTTCGGCCATGACGACCAGACCCGGCCCGCTGTGCTCGTCGGCCGGGAGGCGGAGTTCGGCGACCGGGCGCAGTCCAGCCCGCTCGATCAGCTCCACGAATGGCTCCGGCCTCCATTTGTATGTCGTCCACCGAACGGGTACGCCTCCGTAGGCCTCGGTGCGCACCGCGTCCTCGTCGCCGACGTGTGTTGCCGTGATGAAGTGTCCGCCCGGCTTCAGGGCGCGCGCGAACAGGGCGAGAACCTGAGGAAGGACGTCACGGGGAAGGTTGAACAGTGACCACCACCCGAGCACGCCGCCAAGGGACGCTTCGGCGAGGTCGAGGTCGGTGGCGGAGGAGACGGCGAAGCGGCATCGCGGATGAAGGCGACGCGCGTTCTCGATCATGCGAGGAGAGAGGTCGACCCCCGACACGTCCAGTCCGCGTTCGGCAAGGTAGGCGGTCACCGTGCCGGGTCCGCAGCCGACGTCGAGGACGGGCCCGAGCCCGCTCACGGTGTCGGCGAAGGCGTCGATCGACGCCTTGAGCCACGGATGGGTACGGATGTCGCCGACTCCCGTGGTCAGCACCATGTGGGCGTAGTTGTCGGCCACCCCGTCGTAGGACTCCCGAACCACGTCGAGATCGGCCGGCCGGTCAGTACGGTGTGCGCGCATCAGCCAACCATAGGCCTAGGTCTGTGCGACGGCCTCGGGACCGGGGCGACCGACCCCTCGTAGCGCGCGGCGCTCGCTCCTCAGGAGACCGTCGCCGGGGTGTCCCGCAGGGTGACGTTGGCGTGGCTCTCCTGGAAGCTCTGGTCCGAGACGAGGGTCAGGCGGGCCGTGGACTGGAACTCCGGCAGGGTGGTGGAGCCGCAGGAGACCATCGTGGTCTTGAGTTTGGCGATGGTCAGGGCGAGGCCTTCGTTGAGGTCGCCGGCGTAGGGGACGTAGCCGTCCACGCCTTCCTCGAAGATCAGTCCCTGGCCTCCCTGGCCGTAGCGCTGCCAGTTGCGGGCCCGGTTCGATCCCTCGCCCCAGTACTCCTTCACGAAGCCGTCACGGGTGGGCAGCTTCGCGCCGGCCGCCTGGTCGAAGCGTGCGAAGTAGCGCCCCATCATGACGAAGTCGGCGCCCATCGCCAGCGCCAGGGCCACGTGGTAGTCGTGCACCAGCCCGCCGTCGGAGCAGATCGGCACGTATTCTCCGGTGCGTTCGCGGAAGGCGTCCCGGGCGGCCGCGACGTCGAGCACGGCGCTGGCCTGGCCGCGGCCGATGCCCTTCTGGTCCCGGGTGATGCAGATGGAGCCGCCGCCGACCCCCACCTTGACGAAGTCCGCTCCCGCCTCGGCGAGAAAGGTGAACGCCTCGCCGTCGACCACGTTGCCGCCGCCGACCGGGATCTCTGGGTAGTGCTTCTTCACCCAGGACAGGGCCTGCGCCTGCCAGTCGCTGTAGCCGTCGGAGGAGTCGAAGCACACCGCGTCCACGCCCGCCTCCAGCAGGGCCGGCACGCGCTCCTGGTAGTCGTGGGTGTTGATGCCCGCGCCCACCCGCAGACGCTTGGCGGCGTCCACGATCTGGTTCGGGAAGCGCTTGTTGTCCGCGTAGTCGGAACGGAACACCAGGTGCTGTAGGTGGCCATCGATGTCCAACACCGGGAGACAGTCGAGCCGTTCGTCCCACAGCCGTGCGTTGGCTTCGGAAAGGGTGATGTCCGGCCCGGCGTGCGCCAGATCGGCGAGGGCCGCCATCCGGCCGCTGACCGGTCCGTCGAGGTCGTGGCGCTGGGGATGGAAGTCCCGGGACGTCACCAGGCCGAGCAGGCGGCCGGTGGGGGTGCCGTCGTGGGTGACCGCTGCGGTGCTGTGACCGGTGCGGCGCATGACGTCGACGAGGAGGCTCAGGCTGTCGTCGGGGCGGACGTTGGTATCGCTGGTGACGAACCCGGCCTTGAAGTTCTTCACCTGGCGGACCGCCGCGGCCTGTTCCTGGATCGGCTGATTGTGGTGCAGGAAGCTGAAACCGCCGTTTCGCGCGAGCGCGATCGCGAGTTCGGGTGTGCTGACGGCCTGCATGATCGCGGAGGTGAACGGGGACCGCAGCTCGATCGCCGACGCCTCGCCCACGATGTGCCGCACCAGGGACGTGCTCAAGTCAACTGTCGCAGCCGAGCAGTCGGTTCGCGTCCTGTTCGGCAAGAGCAGAAACTCGTTGAACGTCCGCGAGACCTCGGCGATGATCCGTGCCACTCGTTCCTCCTGAGCAGTCGGCCGGGGCCCGACTGCCCCGCCCTGAGGACCGCCCCCCATCCCGGGGCCCGCGCAGGCAGAGACCGGCACAGCAGCCGTGGAGGTGCCACCAGCTGCGGCGGAGCCCTGACCGGCCCGTTGATCGAACGGGAAGCGGTCGTGACCTGGCACCCTACCGACCAAACCGGCCGCCGCACGAATCGTGGCGGCGGCTCTCCCCGATGGGGCTGCCGGTGACCGGCTCCGGGCGGCTCGGGAGCCCGCATTGCACCACGGCTCTTGACAACTACCCCTGTGACTGACAGCAGTTGCACTGCACCAGTCCCACGAACGGCACCACACCCCGAAGGGACCCATCAGCGCATGACCACACCTGAAAGCGCGGGATACGACTACGACGTCGTCATCAGCGGAGCCGGCCTCGCCGGCAGCGCCGCGGCGATCTTGCTCGCTCGCCGCGGTGTCCGCGTGGCACTGTTGGAGCGCCGCTCGGACCCCGCAGCGTACAAAGTGCTCTGCACCCACTCCATCACGGCCAACGCCTATCCGGTACTGGACGAGCTCGGCCTCGTCCCCGCCCTGGAGGAGGCGGGAGCCGTCCGCAACGAGGCCCGTTGGTACACCCGTTGGGGTTGGATCGAACCGAGGGCCGCGCCGCAGGGCCCCGAGCTGCCGTACGCGTACAACGTCCGGCGCAGCACCCTCGACCCGTTGATCAGGTCCCGTGCGGCAGGGACGCCCGGTGTCGACCTGCTCCTCGGTCACCGCGTGACCGGGTTGGTCCGGGAGGCCGGGCGGACCTCGGGGGTGCGCGCGTCGACGCCCCAGGGCGAGCGCGAGATCCGGGCACGTCTGGTGATCGGCGCCGACGGCAAGGATTCGGCCGTAGCGAAGTTCGCCGGGATACCCACTCGGCTGTACGAGAACGCGCGGTTCGGCTATCTCGCGCACTTCCGCGACCTTCCGCTGCACGGCGGGATCGGCCAGGCCTGGTTCCTCGAGCCCGACATGGCGTACGCGTTTCCCAACGACGACGGGGTGACGGTCCTCGCGGTGCTCCCGGACAAGAAACGGCTCCCGGCCTTCCGGGAAGACCTGGAGGGCAGCTTCCTCGCATTGGTCCGCGCCCTGCCCGAGGCACCGCCCATCGACTCCGCCGAGCGCATCACGAAGATCATCGGCACGGTCAACTACCCGCTCCACAGCCGCAAACCGACCGCGCCCGGCGTCGCGCTCATCGGTGACGCCGCCCTGACCAGCGATCCCCTGTGGAGAGTCGGATGCGGATGGGCTCTGCAGTCCGCGCACTGGCTGGCCGAGGCGGTCGGCTCGGCCGCGACCGGTCGGGGTGACCTCGACAGATCGCTCGGTACGTACGCGCGCACGCACCGGCGCCGGCTGCTCGGTCACCAGTCCCTGGCCGCCGATTTCGCCAAGGCCCGTCCGTTCAACCCCCTGGAGCGGCTCATGTTCTCGGCGGCGGCGCGCGATGAATCGGCGGCGCGGCACATGCATCTGTTCGGATCCCGCCTGATCGGTCCGCTGCGCTTCTTGAATCCCGTGGCGCTGGCCAAGGCTTCGGCCGTCAACATCAAGTACCGTCGGGCGACTGTGCCGCCCGATCCCCACCCCGACCCCACGACGGAACCGTGATCGCCGCATGCGCGAGCTGGATAACGGGAACGACCTCTGGTCCGGCTACGGCGCCGTGATCATGCCCGGCGTACGCATCGAGGGGGGCGCCTCCAGGCCGAAACTCCGTCGGACCCGTCGCAGGTGACCACGGGCCACCCGCGTCATGACTGCGGCTGCTTCACACCTTCGGCTGTGTCGCGATCTGGATCAGGTTGCCGCAGGTGTCGTCGAAGACGGCCGTGGTGACGAGGCCCATCTCCAGGGGCTCCTGGATGAAGCGGACGCCGAGGGCGCTCAAGCGCTCGTACTCCGCCCGCACGTCCTCGACGGCGAACTGGGCGAGCGGGATGCCGTCCCGGACGAGCGCGTCGCGGTAGGGCTTGACGGCCGGGTGGCCGGAGGGCTCCAGGAGGAGTTCGGTGCCGCCGGGCTCGGCGGGCGAGACGACGGTCAGCCAGCGATCCGTCTCCCCCACCGGGACGTCGTACTTCTTCACGAAGCCGAGGATCTCGGTGTAGAAGCGCAGGGCCTTGGCCTGGTCGTCGACGAACACGCTGGTCAGATGGATCTTCATGGGGTGCACTCCTCCGGGTCGGACGGGGCGGACGGGGCGGACGGGTCGGACGGGGCGGGCGCGGCTCATCGCTCGGCGATGTGCCGCACGAGGCAAGTTATCGCTTGCCCATCAAGCCGAGGGAGGTCCGCCGCGCCCCCTCCGGCCGGGGAGGGGTCTCGTCACGGCCCGGGGGGCTACCTGGGCGCGGGGCGCGGGGGCCTTGTTGCGCCGCACCCGTACCCGTCGTCCCCCGGCGGGTTTCCGGCCGCCGCGCGGGCGGTGACCAGGCCCGATTCGTAGGCCGCGATGACCGCCTGGGCGCGATCGCGGACGGCGAGCTTGTCGAAGATGCTGGTGATGTAGTTCTTGACCGTGGAGAGGCTGATGTCCAGGGCGCGGGAGATCCCGTTGTTGTCGAGGCCGGTGGCCATGAGGCGCCACACCTCGACCTCTCGGGGGGTGAGCTCGCCCAGGCCGGCGGCGGTCGGCCGAGGACCGGCCGGTGCCCGTACGTAGGTGGAGATCAGCCGGGTGAGCAGGCGCGGTGCGACGGCGGCCTCGCCCGCGTGGACGGTGCGGATCGCCGCGCTCAGCTCCTCCGGCGAGCTGTCCTTGGGCAGGAATCCGTAGGCTCCCGCGCGCAGGGCGCCCACGACGTACTCGTCGAGGTCGAAGGTGCTGAGGGCCAGGACCCGGCAGTCGGGCACGGCGGTGGCGAGTTCCGCGGTCGCGCCGACCCCGTCCAGTACGGGCATGCGGATGTCCATCACCGCGACGTCCGGGCGCAGCTCGCGGGCCAGGGTGACGGCCCGCGCGCCGTCCTCGGCCTCTCCCACCACCTCGAAGGACGGGTCCGGGGAGAGGATCAGCGACAGTCCGCGCCGGACCAGCGGCTGGTCGTCCACGATCAGCACCCTGATCCTCGGCTGCGCGGTCTGCGCCGCCTGCGCCGGCTCGGGCCCGGTCATCGATGTGCTCCCTCGTGCCGGACGGCCGCCTCGGCCGCTTCTTCCGTGGCTTCTTCCGTGGCTTCTTCCGTGGTCAGGGGCAGGTCGGCGACGACGGCGAAGCCACCGTCGGCCTGCGGGCCGACGGTGAGGGTGCCGCCGTGCAGGGCGACGCGCTCTCGCATGCCGACGAGGCCGTAGCCGCCCGGGAGCGCGGCCGACGCCCCCTCGTGTGGCGGCGTGCCTCCGCCGTCGTCGCGCACCTCGATGGTGATCCCCTCCCGGTGGTACACGAGTCGTACGCGGGCGTGGGCGGGCCCCGCGTACTTGCGGGCGTTGGTGAGGGCCTCCTGGGCGATCCGGAACACCGTGAGGCCAACGGTCGGCGGCAGCGGGCGCGGCTGCCCGTGGACGCTGAGCTCGGTCGGCAGTCCGGCAAGGCGGGATTCGGCCACCAGGCGGTCGAGGTCTTCGACGCCGGGCTGGGGCAGCGGCGGCGCGGTCTCCGGTTCGTCGCCGGCCCTCAGCACGTCGAGGAGCTGACGCATCTCGCGCAGAGCGAGCCGTCCGGAAGCCTCCAGGGTGAACAGGGCGTCCCGGACCACTTCCGGTTCGGAGATGTTGGCCCGGGCTCCGCCGGCCATCAGCTGCATGGTGGTGATGTGGTGGGCCACGATGTCGTGCAACTCCCGTGCGATGCGGCGGCGTTCGTCGGCCACCGCACGGTCGGCCAGGAGCCGGCGGTTGGCCGCCACCTCGCGCTGCCAGCGGTTGACCGCCATGGCGGTGGCGACGACGATCAGGGTGGACAGGGGTGGGCTCACGGCCTCCTGCCAGGGCGGCATCCGGCCGATGCTCTGGCTCAGCACCATCATGGACACCGTCGCGACGGCGGCGAACGCCGTCACCCGGCCGGGGCGGGCCCGGACCACCGAGTACAGGGCGACCACCAGGACGGCACCGAAGTGGCTCGGCAGCTGTACGGTCACGGCGGCCGTCACGTCGAGCACCAGTACGGCGGCGAGCGCGGCCACGGGATAGCGGCGCCGGGCGAGCAGCGGCACGGCCGCCAGCGCGACGAGGAGCAACCCGACCACGCTCACCTCGTGTTGGCCGTCCGGGTCGTTGAAGAGCGCGTAGCTGAGCAGGTTCATCGCGCAGGCGCCCCCGGTCACGAGCGCGTCGTTGCGGGTCCACGGCGGCTCGGCGCTGTCCGCGTGCGGCGCCTCCCGGCCGTCGCCGGGCCCGATGTGTCGGCTCCTGGGCATGTGTGTGCTCTCCCCTTTGTCCGGCCTTCCCGGCCCCCGGGAAAGGGTTGCACAGCCGTCGGCTCGGCTGCCGCGGTGGCAGCACGGCCGGGACCAGGACCCGCCAGCCGGAGCAGGACCAGGGTCCTGGTGCCGAGGCAGGGAGGGACTCAGGGCCCCCCTGTGGATCATCCGCTGCCCTGACGCCGGCCAGTGCCCCCGACTGATGGTCTGGATGCCTGCCGGGAGCCCCCGGCAGGCATCCGCACCCAAGTCCGTCCGCCGGAGGACATCGTGATCCGCGCCCTGACCGGATACTCCACCCGACACCCGTGGAAGGTCATCACCCTCTGGGTGGTGCTGGGTGTCGCGCTGAGCGCCCTGGCCCCCGTACTGATCGCCCGCGTCACCCAGCACCAGACCGGGGACTTCCTGCCCCGCGGCTACGACTCGGCCGCCGCCCTGCGGATCGCCCAGGAGCGGTTCGGGGCCGACCCCGACGCCGTGACGGTGACGGTGCTGGTCGCCCGGGCCGACGGCAAGGCCCTGAGTACGGCCGACCAGGAGCGGGTCGAGGCCGAGGCCGCGAAACTGGGCCGACGCCGGGTGGTCATGCCCAGGGAAGACGACATGCCGCGGTTCCTGGTCCCGGACCGCTCCCAGACGCCCCGGATCGCCCCGGCGATGACGGCGCCCGACCGGAGCTTCGAACTGCTTTCCGTCCAGCTGACGGGCAATCCCTCGGACAGGGGGGTCCAGGGCGTCTACCGGACCTTCCGGGACGACGCCCGGACGCAGTTCTCCGAGGCGGGGATGCGGACCGGTTTCACCGGGGCGCTCGCCGACACCGTCGACACCACCGATGCCCACAAGACCGCCGCGACGGTCGGGGGCGCCCTCGTCATGGGGTTCATCGTCCTGCTCAACGTGCTGGTGTTCCGCAGCGTGGTGGCGGCCCTGCTGCCACTGCTCGCGGTCGCCCTCATCGGCGGCGTGGCGGCGGGAGCCGTGGCGGGCGCCGCGCTGCTCACGGGGCGCAAGCTCGACGCGGGCACTCCGGCATTGATCCAGGTGGTCCTGCTCGGCATCGGCATCGACTACCTGCTGTTCCTGCTGTTCCGCTTCCGCGAACAACTGCGTGCCCGGCCCGAACAGTCGGCCCGGGAGGCGGCCGGGCAGGTCTCCGGCCGGGTGGGCGCCGCGATCACCTCGGCGGCGCTGACCATCGTCGCCGCGTTCGCCTCGCTGGGCCTGGCGACGTTCGGGCAGTTCCGCTCGCTGGGGCCCGCGATCGCCGTCGCGGTCCTGGTGATGCTGCTCGGCAGCCTCACCCTCATGCCGGCGCTGCTCGCGGCCGCCGGGCGCAAGATGTTCTGGCCCTCCCGGGCCCTGCGCCACGAGCCGCGCGAAGGCCGTGCCGCCCGGCTGGGCGAGCTGGTCACCCGACGGCCCTGGACGGCGCTGACGGCCTCCGTGGTCCTGCTCGCCGCGCTCGCTGCCGGGACGGCCGGCATACGCATGGACTACGGCCGGGGCGGATCGGGTGGCCCGACCCCCGCCGCCGCCACCGCGGCCGAGATCTCCCGTACGCTGCCGGCCGGGGTGTCCGATCCGACGAGCGTCTTCGTCACCACGACGGACGGCGGCGAGCTCACCACCGGCCGGCTCGGTGGCCTCACCCAGGCACTCACCCAGGTCAAGGGCGTGGGTCAGGTGGCGCGGACCGTCCTGACCGAGGACCGTCGTGCCGCCCGGATCGACCTGTACCTGACCGCCGACCCGCAGAGCCGACAGGCCCGCGATCTGGCTTCGGGACCGGTGCGGGCCACCGTCGCCCAGCACGTGCCCGCGGGGACGGCGGCGCACGTGGGCGGGACCTCGGCGATCTTCGCCGACATCGCGACCGCCGTCGACCACGACCTGAAGATCGTTTTCCCGGTCGCGGCCGCGCTGATCGCGCTGATCCTCCTCGTCCTCCTGCGGAGCCTGCTCGCACCGATGGTCCTGATGGTCTCCGTCGGACTCGGCTTCGCCGCCACCCTCGGCGCCACCACGCTGCTGTTCCAGCACGCCCTCGGCAAGCCGGGCGTCGATTTCACCCTCCCCCTGGTGCTGTTCCTGTTCGTCGTGGCACTGGGCACCGACTACAACATCCTGATCACCGACCGGATCCGGGAGGAGATGCGGCGACCGGGGCCGGCCCGCGCCGCCGTGGCGCGCGCGGTCCGCCACACGACACCGGCCATCGCCACCGCCGGACTGGTGCTGGCCGGCTCCTTCGCCACGCTCGCGACGACCCCGGGGAACGAACAGGTCTCCTTCGCGCTGACGCTCGGCATCCTGCTCTCCGCGTTCGTCCTCTCGCTGCTACTGGTCCCCGCCCTGGCCGCACTCCTGGGCCGGGCCCTTTGGTGGCCGGTCCGCCCGCGGCCCGCCGCGGGCGACCACCCGCGGCACCGTCCGGCCGCACCTGCCCAGGAAGCCGAGCGGGTCACGACGTACTGAGGCTCGGACACGAATGCCGCAGGGGCGCACGAGCGGCGGAGACAGGGGCCCGCGCCCGGTCGCCCGGTTCCTCTTCGGGATCGCTCGGAATCACTCAGAATCGCTCGGAATCGGCGTGAGGAGCACCGTAAAAATCGGCTGAAACTCGTTCACCTCGGCGGAAATTGACGCGCCAGCCGATACGTTCGACGGTTTGTCAGAAGAATCAAGAAGCTCCAGCCGAGGAGTAACACCGTGCGCATCCTGTTCACCGGACCCGCTGCGGCAGGCCATCTGTTCCCGATGGTGCCGACCGCCCAGGCGCTCCAGTCCGCCGGGCACCAGGTGCTGTTCGCCGGCTCGGCCCCGCTCGACCCCATGCGGCAGGCCGGCGTGCCCACCGTGGAGATCGGTGACGGCTCGACGCTGATGGAGGCCTTCCGGCGCGCCTCGAACGGCACCGACCCGCAGTTCGTCACGGACGGCAACAGTCCGGAAGACGCCGAAAGGCTGGCCGCAGGCGGTTTCGCCGAACACAGCCGGGTCACCATCGACGACCTGCTCGCGGTCGCCGTCGACTGGCGGCCGGACCTCATCGTCCACGCCGCCTTCCAGGCCGCCGCACCACTGGTCTCGGCGGCGCTCGCCATACCCGCCGTCGTGCACAACTTCGGCGTGATGTCCGGCTTCGGCATGGTCGGCAGGCTCGCCGGCCTCCTGTCGGACGAGTACCGGGCCCGCGAGGTCGAAGGGCCGACCACCCACACCGTCCTCGACGTCGTGCCCGCCTCCCTCGGCGGGGACGGCACCGGCTGGCGGGTCCGCTACGTGCCGTACAACGGCGGCGGCACGGTGCCCCGCGACCTCGTGGCCCGTGGTTCCCGGCCCCGGATCGCCGTGACCCTGGGAACGGTGGTGACCGCGTACGCGGGTGTCGACCCGGTCACCCGGGTGATCGCCGAGGCTGCCTCCGTCGATGCCGAGTTCCTGCTCGCCGTCGGCGACACCGACCTGAGTCCGCTCGGCACACTTCCCGCCAATGTCCGCCCACTGCCCTGGGTGCCGCTGGCCCAGCTGCTGGACAGCGCCGACGCGATCGTGCACCACGGCGGCTCCGGCACCATGCTCACCGCCGCCGCCCGGGGCGTACCCCAGCTGATCCTCCCGCAGGGCGCCGACCACTTCATCAACGTCGATGCCGCGACGGGCCTGGGCTTCGCCCTCCGCGCGAGCGGTGGCAGCGTGGACGCCGCGCTGCTCAACCGCCTCCTCACCGACGACGGCCTGCGCAAGGCCGCCGCCACCGTCCAGGCCGACATCACCGACCTCCCCTCCCCCACCGACCTCGTCGCCTCCTTCGAGGCCCTCAGGTAACGCCGGCCCCGGGAGGGGCACGGGAGCTGCGCCGGGTGTGGGCGCGCGGGGGGGGGCCGGCCGGACGCTTTTCCGGCCGGCCCCCTGCGTACGGCACCGCAGAGGGCGAGGGCGAGCTGTCGAGCCGCACCTCCAGCGCCCACGGATCCGCCGGGACGAGCTCCGCGGCGTGGCCACCCGGGGGCTTTTACGTGGGGTTTACGGGTGTGTCAAGTCCCGAGTTTCCGGAACGTGACCGGGGTGTCCCCGCCGGGGCTTACTGGTGATGCGGGCCTCACCGGACAGGAAACGAGGCACCACGGCAGGGACGGAATACCTCTTCCCAGGATTTCTTCTTTCGCCGGAATCACCGCACCGCTCCGAATTCCCCCGGGGTATCCCGGATTCCGAT
>NZ_JAGGOW010000032.1 GCF_018614135.1 Streptomyces sp. ISL-66 | reverse complement strand
GGGCGGCGGGGGGCCGCCCCGGACGTCACGGAGCTACTGCCGCAGTGGCTGGCCGCCGCGGGGCAGCACGGCTACCGCGCCCCGGCCTCGCTGGTGCCCGCGCTGCTGGACGTGGCGCGGGCCCGCACCGACCTGCGGCCGCAGGCGCTGGCCCTGGCCGGGACGCGCGGGCTGTGGCTGGCCCGGCTGAATCCGGACTGGCGGTTCGCCCTGCGCGGCGGTTCCGGCGGCGCGGGGGAACTGCCCGGGCCCACGGACACGGCCGGGGTCGAACGGCTGTGGCAGGAAGGCCTGTTCGCGGAGCGGGTGGCACTGCTCGGCCTCGTCCGGGCTCATGAGGCGGCGGCCGCGATCCGGCTGCTGACGACCACTTGGGCCACCGAGCGGGCCGAGGACCGCCTGATGTTCCTCGACTCGCTGCGGGTGGGCCTGTCGGACGATGACGAGCCCTTCCTGGAAGCGGCGCTGGGCGACCGGAGCCGCAACGTACGGGCGACCGCGGCCGAGTTGCTCTCCGCACTGCCGGATTCGGCGCTGGCCGGGCGGATGGCGGAGCGCGCGCTGGCCTGCGTCGGCCCGGAGGGGGTGACACCGCCGGTCGACTGCGACGCGGGGATGCTGCGCGACGGGGTGGTCAAGCGGCCGCCCGCGGGACGCGGGGAGCGCGCGTGGTGGTTGGGGCAGCTGGTGGAGGCGGCGCCGCTGTCCTGCTGGCAGGAGCGGTTCGGCGGCCTCGGCCCGGCGGAGATCGTGGCACGGCCGGTGGCCGAGGGCTGGACGGAGGAACTGCACGCGGCGTGGTGCCGGGCCGCGGTCCGGCAGCGCGATCCCGCATGGTCGCGGGCCCTGCTGGGCTCGGCCCGCGCACCTGCGGCGGCGGGCCCGGCCACGGCCTCGCTGGCGGAGCGGGCGAAGCTGCTGTCGATCCTCGATGAGGAGCAACGGGCGGCGTGGGTCGCGGAGTTCATACGGGCCCACGGCCTGTCCGAAGCGTTCCAGCTGCTCGGGGTGTGCGTGGTGCCGTGGGCGCCGGCTCTGGGCCGGGCCGTGGTGGAGGCGCTGGACTCCGCACGGGAGACGGGCGGCTACCCGTGGAGCTTCAGCGGGGTGATGGGTCTGGCGGAGCGCTGCCTCGACCCCGCGGAGGCGGGACGCCTGGACGCGATGACGGCGGAGCCGGCCGAGCCGGGAGGCGCGGCGGCGTACTGGTCGGAGGCCTTCCAACGCCTGGTGGCCACCCTCCGCCTCCGCGCCACGATGCACGCCGAACTGGCCCTTCCCGGCCGGTAACCGGGACGGGCCGCGCTCCGGGGCCGGGGCCTGGGCCTGGGCCGGAGCGCAGCCCGGGGCCGGAGCACGCCGCGGCTACGGCTCGGCTCCGGAGCCGGTACGGCTCGGCTACGCCTGACGGACGTGCGCCCGGACCCAGTCGACGATGGCCGTCGTCGTCGCGCCCGGGGTGAAGATCTCAGCCACGCCCTTCTCCTTGAGCGGAGCGATGTCCGCCTCCGGGATGATGCCGCCGCCGAACACCTTGATGTCCTCCGCGTCGCGCTCCGCGAGGAGCTCCAGCACGCGCGCGAACAGCGTGTTGTGCGCGCCCGAGAGGATCGAGAGGCCGATCGCGTCGGCGTCCTCCTGGATCGCGGTGTCCACGATCTGCTCGGGGGTCTGGTGGAGGCCGGTGTAGATGACCTCCATGCCCGCGTCCCGCAGCGCCCGCGCGATCACCTTGGCGCCCCGGTCGTGGCCGTCGAGGCCCGGCTTGGCCACCACCACACGGATCGGACCGGTCACACCCATCACACTGCCTCCCGAGTGAACGAACGTTAAGTACAGCATCGCGCACACCCCCGTTTCGCGGTCAACCACGAGGGGGAAATCACACGTGGGATGGCGTGCCGCCGCTCCCGTGCCGCCACTCCGTGCCGACAGCCGCACGGCACGGCGTGGCCGGCCCCTGTGGTCCGCGTCGCCCCAAGACGCTTAGGGGAGGCCGCCCATGGGGCTGTCCATGTCCGGGGCCGCGCTGCGGGCCGGCGTACTGGAATTGATAGTGCTCGGCGGGCACATCCTGATGTATCCGACGGGGATGCGCCAGGAGCGCCCTACCGCCGCCCGCACCGCCGCCGACTCCGGGAGCGGGACGGGGAGCGGGAGCGGGAGCGGGAGCGGGAGCGGCACCGCGCCCACGACCGCGACCACGACCGCCGGGCCCGGTGCCGACGCGTCCGGCGCCGCCGCCACCGCACCGCCCGCGCTGCTCCTGCACGGGTTCACCGACAACCGCTCCGTCTTCGTCCTGCTGCGCCGCGCCCTCGGGGCGGGCGGCCGGCGGCAGGTGGAGACGTACAACTACTCCCCCTTCACCCTCGATCTGCGCGTCACCGCCCGCCGTCTCGCCGACCGCGTCGAGGAACTGTGCGAGCGCACCGGGCAGGACCGGGTGGACCTGGTGGGGCACAGCCTCGGCGGCCTGATCGGGCGGTACTACGTCCAGCGCCTCGGTGGCGATGCCCGCGTCCGCACCCTCGTCACGCTCGGCACCCCCCATTGCGGCACCGGCGTCGCGCCCTTCATGGACGCGCACCCGCTGGTCCGGCAGATGCGCCGGGACTCCGAGGTGATGGCCGAGCTGCGCGCGCCCGCGCCCGGCTGCCGGACCCGGTGCGTGGCGTTCTGGAGCGAGTTCGACGCGCTGATGGACCCGATCGAGACGGCCCGCATCGAACATCCGGACCTGATCGCGGAGAACGTGCACGTCACCGGCATCGGGCACCTCGCCCTGCCCGCGCATCCCACCGTCATCGCAGCCGTCCGGCGCACGCTCGACGGGCCCGGCCCGGTCGCCGTCCGCCACTCCGGCACCGCTTCCGTCGCCTGAGGGAAGAAAAGGCTCGCCAATCCGCCTACATTCGAACGTATTTCGAACTCAAGGCCAAGGGTCGCCCTTGCGGCGACCGAAAGGCGGCTGAATGCCCGGTTCCCCCGCGGCCGGCCCCCGCCGAAGATTGTCGATGCGAGTAACCGACGGGTACAGTCACGCCACTGCTCTCCTCCGAGGAACTCCAAACTCCTCGGCCACCCAGGCCCCCCGCTGCCGAGGCGAAAGAGAAGTTGGTGAACGACCGCCCCTCGTCGGGCCAGTACCCCGATCTCGGGTACGACGGCCTTGCCACCACCACTCTCGCCGGCGATTCCGCCTACGCGTCCTATGAAACGCAAGGTCAGGGCTACAACTACGCCGCCGCCGGGTCCTACGGCACCTCCTACGACACCGGCACCGGCGCGTACGACGCCACCGCGTGGACCACCCCGCAGAGCGGCTACTCCCAGCAGCCCGAGACCGGCGGCTACGACGGATACCTCTCGACCGTCCCCACCCAGGGCATCTCCACGGACTACCAGTCCACCGCCTTCGGCTACGACACGTGGTCGACCCCGGGTTACGGCACCGAGACCGGCGCCTACGACGCCACCGCCTGGAACACCGCCTCCGAGCCGCAGTCCCAGCAGACGCAGGAGCCCCAGCAGGCCTACGCGTACGGCTACGAGCAGGTGCAGGAACAGGCGCAAGCGACGCAGCAGGCGCAACACCAGGAGCAGCAGTACACGTACGAGTACACGTACGAAGCGCCCCCGGTTTACACCGAGACCGCGGTCTTCGAGGTCATCGCCGAGGACGACGCCCACACCGGCTTCCACGGGGACGCGCTCGGCGACTCGTCCGACAGCTTCCTCGGCCACGAAGGCGACGCCACAGCCGCCGCAGACGCCGAAGCCACCGCAGACGCCGACTTCCGGGTGCACGACCTCCCCACCCAGGCCATGCCCGTCACGCCGCCGGCCCCGGCCCTGGCGGCCGCCCCGTCCGCGCCCCGCGCCTCGCGCCGCGCCGGGAACACCCGCCGCCGCACGCCGGCGAAGCGTTCCGCCCTGCTGACCGTGGCCGTGCCCTCCGCCTGCGTGATGGGTGTCGCGGGTGTGGCCGCCGCCTCCGTCGGCGGGCTCACCGGCGCGGAGCAGTCCGCCGAGGCAACGACCACGATGGCCGCGCCCGATCCGGCCTCCGTCAAGCCGGTCGCGGCGAACAGCAAGCTCGACACGCAGCTCACCGCCCTCAGCGCCGACGCCGGCGACTTCGCGGACCGCGCGAGCCGCACCCAGGAACGCATCGACCTGCGCCTGCGTCAGGACGAGGAAAAGAAGAAGAAGGCGGAGGAGGAGGCGGCCAAGGAAGCGGCCCGCCCCAAGTTCGCCCTCCCCGTCGCGCGGCACGGCCTCAGCGCGGGCTTCGGCCAGGCGGGCGTCAACTGGATGTCCGTGCACACCGGCATCGACTTCCCGGTGTCTTACGGGAGTTCGGTCATGGCCGCCACCGACGGCACCGTGCGCAGCCAGTGGAACAGCGCCTACGGCAACATGGTGATACTCACCGCGCCCGACGGTACGGAGACCTGGTACTGCCACCTCAGCAGCGCCAAGATCCGCTCCGGCAAGGTCAAGGCCGGCGATGTGATCGCGTACTCCGGCAACTCGGGCAACTCCACCGGACCGCACCTGCACTTCGAGGTACGACCGGGCGGCGGCTCTCCCGTCGACCCCCAGGCGTGGCTGCGCAGCCACGATCTGGACCCGAACTAAGAGCCACCGGCCGACCCAGCCGCCCACCCGGCCGACGCACTCGGCCGCCCGGCCGGTCCAGGCCAACCAGGCGGACCGGCTCCGGGCCGCCCGAGCTCCCTAGAGCTTCTGCACCGGCGCGTACCGCAGCAGCAGCCGCTTCGGCTTCTCGTCCCCGAAGTCGATGGTGGCCTGCGCGTCCGCGCCCGCTCCCTTGACCTCCATGACCGTGCCCAGCCCGAACTGGTCGTGCGTGACCCGGTCCCCGACCGCCAGCGCGATCGTCGGCTTGTCGGAGGCCCTGCGCGTCGCGAAACCGGACGGGCCCGACTTCGAGCGCGACGAGGACAGGAACGACTCCGGCGAGGTGCCGAACGAGGTCTTCGAACCGCCCCCGCCCGAGCCCGAGGACCCGTAGCCCGAGCTCCGCACCGGACCCGCCGGCTTCTGCGCCGCGCCCGTCCGCTTCCACTGCAGGTACTCGGCCGGGATCTCCTCGAGGAACCGCGACGGCGGGTTGTACGAGGGGGTGCCCCACGCGCTGCGCATCGAGGAGCGGGTCAGGTACAGCCGCTCCCGGGCGCGCGTGATGCCGACGTACGCGAGGCGGCGCTCCTCCTCGAGCTCCTTGGTCTGGCCCAGTGCCCGCATGTGCGGGAAGACCCCGTCCTCCATGCCGGTCAGGAAGACCACCGGGAACTCCAGGCCCTTGGCGGTGTGCAGGGTCATGAGGGTGATGACGCCGTTGCCGTCGGTGTCCTCGTCCGGGATCTGATCGGAGTCGGCGACGAGCGCGACCTGTTCCAGGAACTCGGCGAGGGTGCCGGGGCCCACCGGCGGGGCGCCGCTCTCGGCGGCCTCCGTGGCGGCGGCCTCCCGTGCCTGCTCGAACTCGAGCGCCACCGCGGCCAGTTCCTGGAGGTTCTCGATGCGGGTCTCGTCCTGCGGGTCGGTCGAGGCCTGGAGCTCGGCGAGGTAGCCCGTACGCTCCAGGACCGCTTCCAGGACCACGGCCGGGCCGGCGCCCGAGTCGACGATCGTGCGGAGTTCCTCCATCAGCACGTTGAACCGCTTGACCGCGTTGGTCGAGCGGGCGGCCATGCCGAAGGCCTCGTCGACCCGGCGCAGCGCCTGCGGGAAGGTGATCTTCTCGCGCATGCCCAGCGCGTCGATCATCGCTTCCGCGCGCTCGCCGATGCCGCGCTTGGGCACGTTCAGGATCCGGCGGAGCGGGACGCTGTCCTCGGGGTTGGCCAGGACGCGCAGGTACGCGAGGACGTCGCGAACCTCCTTGCGCTCGTAGAAGCGCACGCCGCCGACGACCTTGTACGGCAGTCCGACCCGGATGAAGATCTCCTCGAACACGCGGGACTGCGCGTTCGTCCGGTAGAAGATCGCGACGTCGCCCGCCTTGGCGTCGCCCGCGTCCGTCAGCCGGTCGATCTCGTCGGCGATGAACTGCGCCTCGTCGTGCTCGGTGTCCGCGACGTATCCGGTGATCACCGCCCCGGTGCCGGCCTCGGTCCACAGGTTCTTCGCGCGGCGGTTCTCGTTGCGCTCGATCACGGCGTTGGCGGCGGACAGGATCGTCTGGGTGGAGCGGTAGTTCTGCTCCAGCAGGATCGTCGTGGCGTCCGCGTAGTCCTCTTCGAACTGGAGGATGTTGCGGATGGTCGCGCCGCGGAAGGCGTAGATCGACTGGTCGGCGTCACCCACGACGCACAGCTCGGCGGGCGGCAGATCCGGGTAGCCGGTGCCGACCAGCTCGCGCACGAGCGTGTACTGGGCGTGGTTGGTGTCCTGGTACTCGTCGACCAGGACGTGCCGGAAGCGGCGCCGGTAGTGCTCGGCGACCTCCGGGAACGCCTGGAGCAGATGGACCGTGGTCATGATGATGTCGTCGAAATCGAGCGCGTTCGCCTCGCGCAGGCGCCCCTGGTACATCGCGTACGCCTGGGCGAGGGTCTTCTCGAAGCCGTCGACGGCCTGCCCCGCGAAGGCGTCCTCGTCGATGAGCTCGTTCTTCAGGTTCGAGATCTTGGCGTTGAAGGCCTTCGGCGGGAACTTCTTCGGATCCAGGTCGAGGTCCCGGCAGACGAGCGCCATCAGGCGCTTCGAGTCGGCCGCGTCGTAGATCGAGAACGACGAGGTGAAACCGAGCCGCTTGGACTCGCGGCGCAGGATGCGGACGCAGGCGCTGTGGAAGGTCATCACCCACATGGCGTTCGCGCGCGGGCCGACCAGGCCCTCGACGCGCTCCTTCATCTCGCCGGCGGCCTTGTTCGTGAAGGTGATCGCCAGGATCTGGCCCGGGTGGACCCCGCGCGCGCCGAGCAGGTAGCCGATGCGGTGCGTCAGCACGCGCGTCTTGCCGGAGCCGGCGCCGGCCACGATGAGCAGCGGCGACCCCGCGTGCACCACGGCGGCGCGCTGCTCCGCGTTCAGCCCGTCGAGGAGGGCCGCCGGGTCGATGACGGGCCTGGGGGCGCCGTCCCGGTAGTACGCGTCCCCGCGCCCCCCACTGTCGACGGCCACGTCGAACCGGCCCCCGAAGAGATCGTCCGCGCCCGTCTCGGGGGCGGCGTGATCCTCGGGCGGCGGGGGGACCTCTTCGGAGGGGGAGAGGTCGGCCAGGAAGCTGTCGTCAAAGAGGCTGCTCATCGCCTTCCGAGTCTAGGGGGCGGGACCGACAGCGTGTCCCGGCCCGGGAAAATTCGGCGGCATATGCCCTGTGAACCCTGCCCGGGGCCGTCCCAGGCACCGCCTGGTTTCGCCTCCTGCGACATCGGTCACGTCGGGATTCTCCGTGGGCGGCGGCCGCGTGATCCGCGCCCCGCGGCCGAAATCCGCGCCTGGCCACCGCCTAGGCTCCTCGGCATGAACGTTCTCATCAATGTCTTCCTCGGCCTGCACATCATCGGGATCGCCTCGCTCCTCGGCGGCTTCCTGACCCAGATGAAGGCGATGAGCGCCGGCACCGCCCGCTTCGTGCCCGCGATGCTGCACGGCGCGCTGACCATGCTCGTCACCGGTGTGCTGCTCGTCGGTTTCCGCGAGATGGACGGCGGGAGCGTCAACAACGTCAAGGCCGGGGTCAAGCTCGCGATCCTCTTCGTGATCCTCGCGCTCGTCTACGTCAAGCGCGACGAGGAGCGGGTGGAGAAGGCGCTGTTCGGCACGGTCGGCGCACTGACCGTGGCCAACATCTTCATCGCCGTCCTCTGGCGCTGACCCCTGGCACCTCCCGGCACGCTCGACGCCCCTGGCACGCCCGGCACGGCCGGCATGCCCGGCATCCCTGGACGGCCATCGGCGGTCACCAGCGACTTCGAGACGACGACCTAACGACAAGATCCGGTCGCGTACGGCCACTTACGATCATCCCGTCATCCGCCCGTTATCTCCGGGTCTAGCGTCCTCCTCCAAGCACCGAGAGAGGAAGGACGTGAGGCCCTCGTGGCCAGTCATCGAAAGCCCAGGCAGCGCCCGTTTTCCGGCGGCACCGCACGGACCACCGCACGGACCACCGCCGCCACCCTCGCCCTCGCGGGCGCTGCCACCGCCACCGCGTTCGAAGGCACCTCCCACGCGGCCCCCGAGCCGACGCCCTCGCAGGTCAAAGCGGAGGTGGACCGGCTCTACGAGGAGGCCGAGGGCGCGACCGAGCAGTACAACGGGGCGAAAGAGAAGGCCGACGACGCGGAGCGCGCCCTCGCCGGACTGCAGGACGAGACCGCTCGCAAGACCGACCAGCTCAACAGCGCCCGCAGCGCGCTCGGTTCCCTGGCCGCGACCCAGTACCGCAGCGGGACCCTGAGCGCCGCCGTCCAGCTGGCGATGTCCGACAGCCCGCAGGAGTACCTGGACCGGGCCGCCCTCATCGCGCGCGCCGGGAACCGCAACGCCGCCGACATCTCCGTCGTGCGCCGCAAGGCGGAAGAGGTCGGGCAGCTCAGGGAGCAGGCCTCCGGACGCCTCGCCGACCTGCGCGCCCGGCAGGGCGAGCTCGCCGGCCACAAGGCCGAGATCGAAGCGAAGCTGAGCGCGGCGCGACGACTGCTGGACAAGCTGACAGCCGAGCAGCGCGCCGCCTACGAGGCCCGGTCCGTCGGCGGCGCCACCACCGGCCCGGCCGGCCCGCCCCCGCCCCCCTCCGACGGATCCCGCGCCGCCGGCGCGGTGGCGTTCGCGTACGGGGCGATCGGCAAGCCGTACGTGTGGGGCGCCACGGGACCCGGCTCCTTCGACTGCTCGGGCCTGACCCAGGCGGCCTGGCGCGCGGCCGGAGTGTCACTACCGCGCACCACGTACACGCAGATCAACGCGGGGCAGCGGATCTCCCGCGACCAGCTGGCCCCCGGCGACCTGGTGTTCTTCTACTCCGGGGTGACGCACGTGGGCATGTACGTGGGCAACGGCCAGATGATCCACGCCCCGCGCCCCGGTTCGACGGTGCGCCTGGCGCCGGTGGACTCGATGCCCTGGGCGGGCGCTTCCCGACCGGCGTAGCGCGCCGCGCGCCGCAAGCCGCACACACCGCGCCCCGCACACCGCACACCGCGCCCTACGGTGCCTTGACCGTCCTGCTCAGCCAGTCGAAGGTCTGCGGCAGCTGCTTCGACCAGCTGTCGTGGTTGTGGCCGCCGGTCACCTTCTCCGCGTGCACCACGGTCGGATCCTGTGCGATCGCCTTGAGGTCCGTGCCGGACAGGTAGCCGTCCTGCTCCGCGCCCGACATCCACAGCGAGACGGCCGGCGGCGCGGCCGCGGCCTTGAGCAGGAACTTCAGGTTGTGGGTGCGGCGCAACTCCGGATCCTGCGCGACCAGCGAAGAGGGCTCCTGCCCCGGGTCGTTGTAGCCGGAGAGGGAGACGGCCGCGCTGTAGCGGTCGGGGTGGTTGATCGCCAGCTTGGCGGCGCAGTACGCCCCGGCGGAATACCCGGCCACGCCCCACGTGCGGGCCTCTTGCGACACCCGGAAATTGTCGGCGACCATCTTGCGGACGTCGACGCTGAACCAGCTGTCGGCGTTGACCTTGCCCGGGATGTTGGCGCAGCCGGTGTCGGCGTTGCCGAGCAGCATGGCGCGCGGCGAGACGAGGATGAACGGCTGCACCTTGCCGCTCTTCATGAGGGGTTCGAGGACCTCGTGCGCCTTCAGCCCCTGGAACCAGGACTTGCCGGTCCCCGGTATGCCGGGGATCAGCTCGACGACGGGGAACTTCTTGTCCTTGAAGGCCGGGTCGTCGTACTGGGGCGGCAGCCACACCAGGACGTCGCCCTTGACGCCGGATATCTTGCCGTCGAGCTCGGTCCTCTTGACCCGGCCGCCGAGTCCCTCGACGGGCTGGAACTCCTGGAGCACCTTCGGCTCGGCCTTGACCTCCGCCGCCTTCTTCCCGCCGAGCCCGTCGGGGCCGAGGTCGGGGGCGGCGGTGACGTACGTGCCGGTGCCGAGCAGATCGCCCCAGGACGCGTAGAAGTTCATTTCCCGGTTGACCGCGACGAATACCAGGGCGACGGCCGTGACCTGGGCGGACACCATCATCACGGCGCGCGTGGCGACGCGCACGGCGACGGGCCCGCGCACCTTGGTCCACACGGCCAGGGGCAGGAGGACGGCGCACGCCGTCAAGGCGATCGCCGCCGCGAAGAGGGGGGTCCCCGTCAAACTCATCACGGACGGAAGAGGTGTCGGCGCCGTGTTCGGGTTCCCGGGAGCGGCTGCGGTGTGGATCACAGGGCTGCGGGCGGCCGGCCCCGCGATCCACACCGCCCGGGATCAGATCAGCCTGCGGGCCGTCGCCCAGCGGGTGAGCTCGTGGCGGTTGGACAGCTGGAGCTTGCGCAGGACCGCCGAGACGTGGGATTCGACCGTCTTCACCGAGATGAAGAGCTGCTTGGCGATCTCCTTGTACGCGTATCCGCGCGCGATCAGCCGCAGCACTTCGCGCTCGCGCTGGGTGAGGCGGTCCAGGTCCTCGTCGACCGGCGGGGCGTCGGTCGAGGCGAACGCGTCGAGAACGAAGCCGGCCAGGCGCGGGGAGAACACCGCGTCCCCCTCCTGGACCCGGAAGACCGAATTCACCAGGTCGGTACCGGTGATCGTCTTGGTGACATAGCCGCGCGCGCCGCCCCGGATCACGCCGATGACGTCCTCGGCGGCGTCCGACACCGACAGGGCGAGGAACCGTACCGGGTCCTCGGCGGCGGTCATCAGCGGGGCGCAGCGGCGCAGCACCTCGACGCCGCCGCCGCCGGGCAGGTGCACGTCCAGGAGGACCACCTCCGGGCGGGTGGCGGTGATGACGGTGACGGCCTGGTCGACGTCGGCGGCCTCGCCGACGACCTCGACCCCGGTCCGGTCGGTTTCGCCGATCTCGGCCTGCACTCCCGTGCGGAACATGCGGTGGTCGTCGACGAGCACCACCCGGACCCTGCCCCGGCCGCCGCCGGGGGCACCCCCGGGGCTCGTGCCGCCGGTGTTCGCGTTGTCCTCGGTCATGCTGCCTTCGCCGCCCTCTCCATTTCCAGCTCGACTTCCGTGCCGCCGTCGGGTGCGGACCGCAGCCGCGCGGTCCCGCCGTTGCGCTGCATCCGGCCGATGATCGATTCTCGTACGCCCATCCGGTCGTCCGGTACCGCGTCCATGTCGAAGCCCGGCCCGCGGTCCCGAACGGACACGAACACCGTCTGGCCCTCCACCTCCGCGTACACCTGGACGGGGCCGCCGTCGCCACCGTACTTGGCGGCGTTGACCATCGCCTCGCGCGCGGCCTGCATCTGTGCCGACAGCTTCTCGTCGAGGGGGCAGTCGCCCACGACGACCACCTCGATCGGGACGCCGTGGTGGTCCTCGACGTCGGCGGCGGTCTTCTTCACGGCGTCGGCGAGCGTCGTGGGCTCCTCGGCCTCGTCCTTGCCGGTGCCCTCGGGCTTGTACAGCCAGTTGCGCAGCTCCCGCTCCTGGGCCCGCGCGAGGCGCCGCACTTCCCCGGGGTCCTCGGCGCCCCGCTGGATCAGGGTGAGGGTGTGCAGCACGGAGTCGTGGACGTGGGCGGCGACCTCGGCGCGCTCCTGGGCGCGGATGCGCATCAGGCGCTCCTCGGAGAGGTCCTGGGTCATCCGGATCAGCCAGGGGCCGGCGAGGAGGGCGACGCCGACGAGGACGGCGAGGGTGGCGGTCAGGACGTTGCCCAGCTGGGCGGCGGAGCCGCGGACGACGATGAAGACGGTCAGGCCCACGCCGACCAGGGCGACGCCGGCGAGGGCCCGGGCGGTCTGGAGCAGCCGGGCGTGCCGGCCGGCTGCCGCGTTCCAGTGGGCGCGGCGGGCGTTGTCGGCCTGCCGCCAGACGAGGACCACACCGGCTCCGACCAGCAGCGTCGGCCACACGTACCGTCCGGAGGCGCCGCCGACCTGGACCTTGGAGATGAAGATGCCGGCGCCCACGCACAGCGCGATCAGCGCGACGATCTGGCCCCGCTCGGGCTTGCGCACCCGCCGGGTGCCGTCGGGGAGGGTGTCGAAGAAGGAGCGGTGGCCGCTGCGGCCGCCGACACCCAGGGGTACGAAGACCCAGAACGCGGCGTACAGGAGCACGCCCAGGCCGTCGCCCCACATGAACAGGCCGAAGAAGGCGAGCCGGACCCAGATGACGGGCACCCCGAGGTGCCCGGCGAGGCCGCGCGCGACTCCGCCGAGCATCCGGCCGTCGGCGCTGCGGTAGAGCTTGCGGTGCGGCGTCTCATCGGATTCGGGTGCGTACGGCGGGCGGGGGACGGCGGCTACGGGCATGTCACCGATGGTCACACGCGCGCGGTGCCCGGGACATCAGGGCAGCCCCCCAGTTCTCTCGGGGGGATATCAGGGTTGCGCCAGGGTAGATCCGGATGCCCGCGGCGGCGGCGGACCGTCACCATGTACGCATGACCGAAGTGCACGATTCCCCGACGCCGGACGCAGGAGCCGGCCAGGCCGCCGGCTCGGCCCCGCCGCCCGGCGAGCGCCCTCCCCTGCGCCGCGGCAAGCGCGACAAGGTGCTTGCGGGCGTGTGCGGCGGCCTCGGCCGGTATTTCGACCTGGATCCGGTGATCTTCCGGATCGTGCTCGGCGTCCTCGGGGTGACCGGCGGCGTCGGTCTGATCTTCTACGGGTTCGCGTGGCTGCTGCTGCCCCAGGAGGGCGAGGACGACAGCGAGGCGAAGAAGCTGCTGACGGGCCGGGTCGAGGGCGCGACGCTGGCGGCGGTGTTCGCCGCGCTGGTGGGCTGCGCGCTGTTCCTGTCGATGCTGGACAACGGCGCCCTGGCGGTCTTCTCCGTCCTGGCCGCCCTGGCTCTCGCCGGCGCGGCGTACTGGTCGCGCCACCACCGCCACACGCACCCGGGCGCCCCGGCCCCGGAGGAGAAGTCCGCCGCGGGAGCCGAGTTCGTCTGGCCGGCGGCGACGCGCACCGGGCACCGGACGGCGCACAGCCCGGCGCCGCCCGAGACGCAGGCGCCGCCCGCGCCCGGCGGCCCGTCCTGGTGGCGGGATCCGCTGGTCAAGGACGGCACCACGGGGCCGGTCGGTTCGACCGGCTACCTGTGGGGCCCGGACGACACCGCCGGGGACGTGCCGGGCGGTCCGGCGGCGGCTCCGCCCGGCGAGCGCGTCCCGCGCGCTCCGCGCGGCGGCATAGGCGGCCGGGTGTTCGTCCTGGCCCTGCTGGCCGGGGCGGTCTCCACCGCCTCGGTCTGGGAGGGCAGCACCCTCAGCCACGCGCTACAGGTCGGCTTCGCCGGCGCCCTCGCGGTCTTCGGCCTCGGGCTCGCGGTCAGCTCGGTCAAGGGCCGCACCGGCTTCGGCACCGTGCTGCTCTCAGTGATCACGGCCGGGCTGCTGGCGGGGGCGGTGGCGCTGCCCAAGGAGATCGGCACCGACTGGAAGAAGGTCGACTGGCGTCCGGCCGCGGTGGCCGACGTACGGCCGGTGTACGAGGCGGGCACCGGGCTGGCCACCTTGGACCTGAGCCGCCTGGACGTCCCGAAGGGCACCACGGTGGCGGTCCGCGCCTCCATCGAGTCGGGGCGGCTCAAGGTGGTCGTGCCCCGGGAGGTCACCGCTCGGGCCGACGTCTCGGTCAAGCTGGGCGACATCCACATGCCCGGGGAGACCAGCCAGGACATACGGATCCAGAGCGGCGGCGAGACCCGGGAGACGACGCTGGAACCCGCCGCCGGCACCGAGGCCGGCGGGACGATCGAGCTGCACCTGAGCGCGGGTGTGGGACAGGTGGAGGTGGCCCGTGCGGCGTCATGAGTTCCAGCCGGGACGGCTGATCGCGGGGCTGGTCCTGATGGCCGCCGCCGTGCTCTATCTGCTCGGTGCGGCCGGCGAGGCCGACCCGCCCTGGTTCTTCGTCCTGCTGATGGTCCTGGGCGGGCTCGCGTTCGCCGCCGTGGTCGGCCTGGTGACCTACGCCGTGCGCCGCGACCGGCGGGATCGGATCACCGAGTCCAGCGAAAGGTAGGGCGCCCCGCCGAGGACCAGCGGCAGCCAGGCCATCAAGTAGATCAGATCATTGCCGTAGTAGTAGGGGGTCACCGCCCAGGACACCGTGAGCCAGAGACTGAGCGAGATCAGCGCCCCGCCGGCGGCCGCCATCCGGGTCAGCAGGCCGGCCAGGACGCCCAGGCCGACCAGGAGTTCCCCGATCGCCAGGGCGACGGCGAAGCCGACGGGCGCCTTCAGCGCCAGGTCCACCATGGCCGGGATCGCGGCGGTGTCGCGCACCCCGCGCATCAGCTCGCCGATGGAGCCGTCGCCGGTGACGGAGAGGAACGCGGAGTCGGTCAGCTTGTCCAGGCCCGCGTAGACGAAGGTCACGCCGAGGAAGATCCGCAGCGGCAGGAGCGCGTGGCGTGCGGCCAGTGCGCGCAGGCCGCTCGGGCCGGTGCCGGCACCGGGGGCGCCGGGGGCGCCGGGGGCGCCGGGGGCGCCGGGGTCATCGGAAGCGGAGGCGCCGGACGCGTCGGAGGCGCCGGAAGGGACGTCAGTTCGGTTCACGCGACATGTGTACCCCCATCACTCGCCGACGTCGATGGTGCACCGGTTGGATTCCACTCCGGCGGCGGTCACCACTTGGATCTCGACCCGCCCCGGTTCCACTTCCGCCGGCACCGGCACGGTCAGCACCGCGTCCGAGGGATTGGTGAAACCGCCGGCCACCGGGACCAGCGGCACGTGCACGTGGACCGCCCCGACCCGGACGACCAGCCGGGCCAGCATCTCCGGCGTCTGCGCGCCGGGCGGCACGAAACCCACGCCCCGGATCTCGATGTCGTCCCCGGGCCGGATCGCTCCGTCCAGATCCCCGGGCTCGCGTCTGCGCACCACCGACAGCACCAGCGGGCGGCTGCCCTCGGCGTACTTCGCCGCCAGGTACACCGCCGCCGACAGGGCCACCAGCAGGGCCAGCGCCCACGGCAGCTGCGGCAGCCGGTCCGGGAAGCGGGCCAGCGACACGGCCGCGAAGCCCAGGACCACCGTGGAGACCAGTACGTACTGGGCGTCGGGGAAGGAGCCCCGGCCAGCGTCGTCCGTCAGCAGGTCCGCCCCGGTCGGGCGGTCCGCCGGCAGCTTCTGCAGCCGCTGCCCCATGATCCGTACGGAGACCACGCGGCGCACCAGCACCGCCACCGCCGAGGTCATCGCGAGCACCGCCAGCAGCGGCAGCGCCCGGCCGAGCGCGAAGCCCGCGTACAGCGCCTCCCGTTCCGGTCCGGGCGCGGAGGCCGCGAGCCGCAGCGCGGGCAGCAGCGCGGCGAAGGCGGTGAGCACCAGCCAGGCGCTCGGCACCACCTTCGAGGTCGACAGCCGGTTGTCCTCGCCGACGAGCGGGGCGAGCAGCCCGCCCCGGACCGTCTGCGCGCGGGCGGCCACCGTCAGCAGGGCGGCCAGTACGAGCGCGGCCAGCAGCCCGGCGGTGCGCGCCGTGGACCAGCCGGTGCCGAGCGCGGCGGCGACCTGGACGAGCAGCAGCACCCCGGCGGCGATCCACACGGCGAGCACGGCCCGCCGTGACAGCAGGTACAGCCAGGAGTGCCCGGCTTCCCGCCCCCGGTCGGCGACCGTCCGGGCGGACAGGGTCAGTTCGTCGGAGACCCACTGCCGGGACGCTCCGGCGGAGCGGGCGACGGCGGCGGGCAGCCCTTGCCCGGCGGCGAACTCGTCGCGCTTCTCCAGGAACGCGGCGACGGCGCGGCGGTGTCCTGCGCGTGCCCCGTGCGGGCAGTCGTCGCAGGTGCAACTTCCGCTGTGGGTGGGTCGGGAGATCTCTTGGACAGCCACGAACGTGCCGCCTCTCTGAACTTCGGTGCAATGCCAGCGAATTGTGCACCACTGCGGCAGTGCTCCGGATTGCGCACGATGTCAGAGCAGGTGATTAACCGTTCATGATGTTGACGCCACCTGTTCGAGCAGCGGCTGCAGGCTCACCCAGGCGGCCAGATCGGAGCCGAACCGCTCGCGCGTGGCGACCGCGCTGTGGTGGCCGATGAGCACCGCTTTTCCGGCCGCCCGAGCGATCAGCTGCACCTGCGCGGCCCGCTCGGCCGCGATGAACCACCAGGCGGCCGCGTCCACCGAGTCGCCGACGGTCAGCAGCCCGTGGTTGCGCAGGACCAGCGCCTTGTACGGGCCGAGCGCGTCCGCGATCCGGCCGGCATCCCCGGCCGCCGCGTACTCGTCGAGCAGCGCGTGGTCCTCGTAGAAGGCGCAGGCCTCCTGCGTGACCGGGGCCAGCAGCTCGCCGAGAGCGGCGAGCGCCCTGCCGTACGGGGACTGCGTGCGCACCACGGCCACCACGCCGGGCCGGGCCCGGTGGACGGCCGCGTGCACGGCGAAGGCCAGCTGGTTGACCCGGCGCTCCCCCTGGCGGACCCGCCCGTCCCCGTCGACCAGCAGCAGGTCCTCGGGGCCGAGCGCGCCGAAGGCCCGGCCGAAGGGGTTCACCCAGTAGCAGTCCTCGAACTCCGGGTCCCGGGCGCTGACATGGCCGTCCACCCCGTCCTCGTACCCGAGCCGCCCCAGCAGCCGCAGCACCGCCGCGAGCCGCTCCTTGCGGTGCGCGCGCTCCTCGGCGGCGGTGGCGAACGCCGGCGGCATCTCGAAGCCCAGCCGCTCGGCGGGCACGGGGTCGGGTGCGCGGGCGCCGGCGCTGGCGCCGGCCGGCTGCTCGGTCATGGGGAGCCCCTCCTTCGGGTCGCGGCGCAAGGTACCGGCGACCGGGCGAAGAGGCCATACACGCGGCGAGGCCGCCGCTCCCGGTCCGGGAGCGGCGGCCTCGTCACGTACGGCAGGCGGCGGGAGGTCCTACTCCCACTCGATGGTGCCCGGCGGCTTGCTCGTGCAGTCCAGGACCACGCGGTTCACGTCGGGCACCTCGTTGGTGATGCGGGTGGAGATCCGCGCGAGCACCTCGTACGGCATGCGCGTCCAGTCCGCGGTCATCGCGTCCTCGGAGGAGACGGGGCGCAGCACGATCGGGTGGCCGTAGGTGCGGCCGTCGCCCTGGACGCCGACGCTGCGGACGTCCGCGAGCAGGACGACCGGGCACTGCCAGATCTCCCGGTCGAGGCCGGCGGCGGTGAGCTCGTGGCGGGCGATGGCGTCGGCCTCGCGGAGCAGGTCCAGGCGCTCCTTGGTGACCTCGCCGACGATGCGGATGCCCAGGCCGGGACCCGGGAAGGGCTGGCGCTGGACGATCTCGGCGGGCAGGCCGAGCTCCTGGCCGACCATCCGGACCTCGTCCTTGAACAGCTGGCGCAGCGGCTCGACGAGCTCGAACTCGATGTCGTCGGGGAGCCCGCCCACGTTGTGGTGGGACTTGATGTTCGCGGTGCCGGTGCCGCCGCCGGACTCGACCACGTCCGGGTACAGGGTGCCCTGCACCAGGAAGGCCACGTCCGGGCCGCCCTCGGCGATGATCTCGGCCTGGGCCTGCTCGAAGACGCGGATGAACTCGCGGCCGATGATCTTGCGCTTGGTCTCCGGGTCGGAGACTCCGGCCAGCGCGTTCAGGAAGCGCTCCTGGGCGTCGACTACCTTCAGCTGCACGCCGGTGGCGGCGACGAAGTCCTTCTCGACCTGCTCGGTCTCGCCCTTGCGCATCAGGCCGTGGTCGACGTAGACGCAGGTGAGCTGCGAGCCGATGGCCTTCTGTACGAGCGCGGCGGCCACGGCCGAGTCCACGCCGCCGGAGAGGCCGCAGATGGCGCGCTTGTCGCCGACCTGCTCGCGGATCGCCGCGACCTGCTCCTCGACGATGTTGCCGGTGGTCCAGGTGGGGGAGAGGCCCGCGCCGCGGTAGAGGAAGTGCTCCAGGATCTGCTGGCCGTGCGTGGAGTGCATCACCTCGGGGTGGTACTGCACGCCGTAGAGCTTCTTCTCGTCGTTCTCGAAGGCCGCGACCGGGACGACGTCGGTCGACGCGGTGACGGTGAAGCCCTCGGGGGCGGCGGAGCAGGCGTCGCCGTGGGACATCCAGACCGACTGGCTCTCGGGGGTGCCCTCGAAGAGGGTGGAGCCGGTCTTGGAGACGGCCAGCGGAGTGCGGCCGTACTCGCGGGAGCCGGTGTTGTCGACGGTGCCGCCGAGGGTGACCGCCATCAGCTGGAAGCCGTAGCACATGCCGAAGACGGGGACGCCGGCCTCGAAGAGCGCGCCGTCGAGCTGCGGGGCTCCCTCCTCGTACACGGAGGACGGGCCGCCGGACAGGATGATCGCCTTGGGGCTCTTGGCGAGCATCTCGGCCACGGGCATCGTGCTGGGAACGATCTCGGAGTAGACCCGTGCCTCGCGGACGCGGCGGGCGATGAGCTGGGCGTACTGGGCGCCGAAGTCGACGACGAGGACCGTGTCCGGAGCGCTGTCGTGGGTGGCGGAGGTGGCTTCAGGCACGGGGCAGGCCTTCCGGCGGAAGAGGGGGTTGTTTTGTTGATTCTACCGGGGGACCGACCACCCTCTTCGTCTCACCATCCGAACCCGCTTGGCCGGCGGCGGGACAGAGGGTAATAATCCACTCATGCGCAAGCAGCTGAGCTTCCTCTTTACCTATGGCACCGGCCGGTCCGGTCGCCATGGGTCATCGTGATGCTCGCTTGAGCCGCTGACTTCCCAGAGCGCCCCGGTCCGACAGGACCGGGGCGCTCTGGCGTTTCCGCTCCTGCCGGTCCCCCACCCACAGGAGATCCCCGTGTCCGTCACCGCCACGACCACCGCCCCCGCCGCCGTCACCGCCGCCGTCACCGCCACCACGACCCCCGAGCAGCTGATCGCCGGCTCCCGCGACCGGATCGACGCCCTCGACGACCGGATCATCGGCCTGATCCAGGAGCGGATGGCCGTCTCGGCAGTCATCCAGGAGGCCCGGATCGGCTCGGGCGGCCGCCGGGTGCACCTGTCGCGGGAGATGGAGGTCCTGGGCCATTGGAGCGACGCCCTCGGCAAGCCCGGCACCGCGCTCGCCATGACCCTGCTGGAGCTGTGCCGCGGCCGGGTCTGAGGCGCACGGGCCGCACGGGCGGGCGGCGATCGACCGTTCGTCACCCGTCCGGACCGTGACCGCCCCCGGCACCCTTCGTTGATGCGGTGTCCGTGCCAGCCAGGTGCGGTACGCAGCACCGCGCGTGGCTCCGGCGGAGCGATGAGACGCACCCCTCACGGGGGCGCGTCATGGGACCTCGCTCCTTCGCGTGACCGGACGGCAGGGGACAGCAGTCCGGTCACCCCAAAAGGGAACGGCCGGCCCGGGGGACGCCCCGGGCCGGCCGTTCTTCTGTGCTCCGGTACGGACCGGGACCGCACTCCCCCTCCGAGCGCGGTCCCGCCGGACGCATGGATGAGACAGCCCGTCAGCACGGAAGGTTGCACGGGATTCCGGATTTCCGGGATCCGGGATCCGGGATCCGGGATCCGGGATCCGGGATCCGGGATCCGGGATCCGGGATCCGGGATCCCTACGGTGCTACGCCCGCGCGGCGGCCCGCCGCCGGACGGCGACGTACAAGGCCCCACCGGCTGCGACGAGCGCCGCTCCGCCGATCGCGACGGGCAGGGCGGTGCTGCCGGTGGAGGCCAGGCCCCCGTTGGCCTTGGGGCCCTTCCCGGCTCCCGGCACGGCCGAGGCCGAGGCGGACGCGGAGGTGGTTGCGGCGGCGGTGGCCGAGGCGCCCTGGGTCGGCGTGCCGGTCCCGGTGGACGGGCCCGTGGTCGGGGTGGTGCCCGCGTCCTTGCCGTTGATCACGAAGGCGGCCCGGTTGTTGGCCTTGTTCGGGTCCCAGTCCTGGACCGGGGTGTCGTCAGCCCACTGGCCCACCGAGATCGAGCCCGTGGCCCCCTCGATGACCTTCTCGATCTTCAGCTCGAACGGGTAGGCGAACTTCTGCTTCTCGCCGATGACGTGCGTGGTGGAGCAGTGGTAGCGCGGGGCGCCCAGGTTCTGCTCGCGGGGCTCGCCGTTCGCCTCGAACCCGCGGCACTGCTCCGGCGCCTTGGTGACCTTCACACCCGCCGGGATGACGATGTCCGTGCGGGCGACGGCCTCACCGGAGCGGAGGTAGGCGACCCACGCCGGGCCGTTGTTCTGGAAGCCGAGCTCCGCCTTGACGGTCTCGCCCGCCTTGCCCTTGAGGGAGACGGCGCCGGCCACGAGGTCGGCGGAGTTCTTCACCGAGAAGGCGAACTCGTGGTAGTTGTTCCACGGATCGAGGTCGGCGGAGCGCAGCGCGGCGGCCCTGGCCGGGCGCTCCTTGAGCGTCAGCTTCTTGGTGGTGGCGGACGGGGCGAGCTTCTCCGTGGTCTTCGGCTGGTCGCCGTTCTCGTAGACCGCGTAGGTGATCGCGTCGAAGAAGGCGTGCGGGGCCGCCTTCAGGGTCAGCGGCTCCGCCGTCTCGTAGACCGTCCCCGGCTTGATCTCGTCCGCGAAGGTGCAGATCGTGGTGCCCCAACCCGTGTTCCAGGGCTGGCCCGGGGTGTCGGACACGCTGTACGAGCAGTTGTCGTACTTCTCGACGAGGTCGATGCCGTGCGTGGTGTCCAGCTCCAGCGCCACGCCCCGCGCGGACTCGGTGCCCGCGTTGGAGAGGACGATCGGCAGGGCCTGCGTCTGGCCCGGCACCATCTCCGGCTTCAGGGGGGCCTCCTCCAGCACCAGGTCCGGGCCGCCGACCTTGACCTTGGTGGTGATGGGCTTGAAGGTGGCGCCCTCCGCCGAGCCGGTCATCGTCAGGTCGACGACGGCGCCGACCTTGCTGTCCTTGGCGGCCGCGAGGTCCAGGGACACGACCTGGCTGCCGTGCGTCCAGATCGACCAGGCCTTGCAGGTCACCTTCGCGGCGGCGAGGGTGCAGCCGTTGTGCTGCTCCCGGGTGAACGCGACGTCGGCGACCCCCTTGAGCGCGCTCAGGTCGATCGTGTAGGTGCTCTGCCGGTCGAAGACCGTGCCGGTCTCGTTCGCGACGCGGAAATCGACCGTGGTCTTCTGCGGCTCGCCGCTCTGCCCGGGGTGCGGACGCAGGCCGATCTCGGCCGGGCCGCTGAGCGTGAAGACGGGATCCGCGGCGTGCGCGGGGGCGGCGGTCAGGCCTACGGCCATCAGGCCGACCGCCGCCAGCAGGGAGGTGCGCATTCTCATGCACCCTTGACCCGCGATGCCACGCCGCAGTTGCGCCGCTCACCCTGTGATGGACACCACAGCCCTCCCTGCCGGATTCCGGTACAACCATCTGGGCCGAACATCTGTCACCCATGCACCTCGGTGGGTACCGCGCTTGGAGGGGGAGCGCGGTACCCCCCGGTGTCAGCCTGCCGGTTCCGCTTTGCGCGGCGGGAGCTCCGGGACCGCCAGGAACGGCAGCCGCAGCGCCCCGAAGGCCTCCTTCGGGACCGCCGGACGGGCCGGTTCCACCGCGGCCAGGCGGACGTAGGCCCCGCCCTGCTCCGGGCGCGGGTCCCGCTCGCCGTTGTTCGGCCAGTAGGACATCGCCCGCTCCGCCTGGGCCGTGATCGTCAGCGACGGGTTGACGCCGAGGTTCGCGGAGACCGCCGAGCCGTCGACCACCGAGATGCCCGGGTGCCCGTACAGCCGGTGGTACGGGTCCACCACGCCCTCCTCGGGCGAGGCGCCGATCGGGCAGCCGCCGAGGAAGTGGGCCGTCAGCGGGGTGCCCATCAGCTCGCCGACGTTGCTGCCCGGGAATCCGTTGATCTCCTCCGCGAGGAGCGTCGCCGCCCGCGTGGCCTCGGCGATCTGCACCGGGTTGGGCGCGCCGTGGCCCTGGCGGGCGGTGAGCAGGCCCTTGCCGAGGCCGCCGGGCTTGCGGTAGGTGGTCAGGGAGTTGTCGAGCGACTGCATGACCAGGCCGATGATGGTCCGCTCCGACCAGCGCCGGTTGGAGAGCGAGCGCACCAGTTGCACCGGGTGCCGGACGGTCCGCCCGAACCAGGCCCGGACCCGGCGCTCGGAGTACGGCACCTGGAGGATCGTCATGAACCCCATGGCGTTGGAACCCTTGCCGTAGCGCACCGGCTCGATGTGCGTGTCGGCATTGGGGTGCACCGAGGAGGTGATGGCCACGCCGCGCGTGAAGTCGGCCCGCCGTTCCCGGCCGTGCCGCTCGCGGTAGCGCCGGTCGTCGGTCTGGGCGCCTACGAGGCCTTCGGAGTTGGTCCGGGTCAGTTCGCCGAGCCGGTCCGAGAGGCGGGGCAGTTCGCCGAGGTCCTTCATCGTGTGCAGCAGGGTCTGGGTCCCGTACGTGCCCGCCGCGACGACCACGTAGCGGGCGCGCAGCACCTTGGCCTTGCCGCGGCGACGGCTGTCGGTGGGGACGGTGCGGACGCGGTAGCCGCCCTCGGGGTGGTCGGAGAGGGCCGTGACGGTGGTCATCGGGTGGATGACGGCGCCGGCCCGCTCCGCGAGGTGCAGGTAGTTCTCGTTGAGGGTGTTCTTCGCCCCGTGCCGGCAGCCGGTCATGCACTCCCCGCACTCGGTACACGCCTTGCGGGCGGGGCCCGCGCCGCCGAAGTACGGGTCGGCGACCTCGTCGCCGGGGCGCGCCTTCGAGCGGCCCTCGGCGTCCTCGCCGTCCCCGAAGAAGACGCCGACCGGGGCCATGTGGAAGGAGTCGGCGACGCCCATCTTCTCGGCGGCGGCCTTGAGGTGCACGTCGGAGGGGGTGGTCGTCGGGTTCAGCCGTACTCCGAGCATCCGCTTGGCCTGGTCGTAGTACGGGGTGAGTTCATCGCGCCAGTCCGTGATGGACGCCCACTGCCGGTCCTCGAAGAAGGCGGTGGGGGCCACGTACAGGGTGTTGGCGTAGTTGAGCGAGCCGCCGCCCACCCCGGCGCCCGCGAGGACCATCACGTTGCCGAGGAGGTGGATGCGCTGGATCCCGTACAGGCCGAGGGCCGGGGCCCACAGGTAGTTGCGGATGTCCCAGCTGTTCTTCGGCAGGCCCTCGCGGGTGAAGCGGCGCCCTGCCTCCAGGACGCCGACCCGGTAGCCCTTCTCGGTGAGCCGCAGTGCCGAGACCGACCCTCCGAAGCCCGATCCGATGACGATGACGTCGTAGTCGTGGTCGTGGTCGTTGGACTCAGACACGGTGCTGCCCCTTAGCGGAGTCTGGTTCAGCGGAATCGGAGGGCCTTCATGACCTTGAGGCTGCGGCTCATGAACGCCGCGTACTTCTCGTCGTCCATGCCGAGCGAGGGCGCCATCGGCAGCAGCCGCTGGTGGGCGACGGTCTGGGCCTCGGTGTACTTGAGGATCCCCTCGGAGCCGTGGCGGCGGCCGAGGCCGGAGTCCTTCATGCCGCCCATGGGAGCGCCGGCGCTGCCGTAGGCCGGGGCGTAGCCCTCGTTGATGTTGACGGTGCCGGTGCGCAGGCGGGCGGCGACAGCGTGGCCCCGGCGGGAGTCCTTCGTCCACACGCTGGAGTTCAGGCCGTAGGCGGTCGCGTTGGCCTGGGCGACGACCTCGTCCTCGTCGGTGAAGCGGTAGACGGAGACGACCGGTCCGAAGGTCTCCTCCCCGCACACCGCCATGGGGGCCTCGACGCCGTCGAGGATGGTCGGCTCGTAGAAGAGCGGGCCGATGTCGGGGCGGGCGACGCCGCCCGCGACGAGGGTGGCGCCCTTGGCGACGGCCTCGTCCACGTGCCGCTGTACGGCGGCCAGCTGGCGCTCGCCGGCCAGGGAGCCCATCTCGGCGCCGTAGGCGAGGGAGGAGCCGAGGCGCATGGCCTTCGTACGGGCGGCGAAGCGGGCGACGAACTCATCCGCGATCGAGGCGTGGACGTAGAGCCGCTCGATGGAGATGCAGAGCTGTCCGGCGGAGGAGAAGCAGGCGCGGACGGCGCCGGCGGCGGCCTTCTCTATGTCGGCGTCGCGCAGGACGAGCATGGCGTTCTTGCCGCCGAGTTCGAGGGAGACCCCGACCAGGCGGGCGGCCGCACCCTGGGCGACCTCGCGGCCCGTACGCGTGGAGCCGGTGAACGAAACGTAGTCGGCGTGTCGGACCAGCTCGGGGCCGACGACCGGGCCCTCGCCGAGGACGATCTGGAACACCTCGGCCGGCAGCCCGGCCTCGATCATCAGGTCGCGGGCCCACAGGGCGGTGAGCGCGGTCTCGGTGTCGGGCTTCATCACGAGGGCGTTGCCCGCGACGAAGGCGGGCAACGCGTCGCCGATGGACAGCTCGAAGGGGTAGTTCCAGGGGGCGATCTGGCCGACGACCCCGCGCGGCTGACGCAGCTCGGTGACCTTGGTGAGGGTGGGCATGGCGCCCGCGTGGCCCTTCGGGCGCAGGTACGAGGGGGCGCGGCGGCCGTAGTGGCGCGCGGCGACCGTGACGGCCTGGACCTCCTCGTGGGCGTGCAGGCGGGCCTTGCCGGTCTCCAGCTGGATCAGGTCGAGGACCTCGGCCTGGCGCGACAGCACCAGGTCGTGGAAGCGCAGCAGTACGGCGGCCCGCGCGCGTACGGGCACGGCGGCCCAGGCGGGCTGCGCGGCGCGGGCCCGGGCGAAGGCCTCGGCCACGTCCTCGGGCGTGGCTTCGGGGAGGTCCGCGAGCTTGTCGCCGGTGAAGGGGGTGTGGTTGGCGGTGCGGCCGGAGCCGGCCACTCCGCGGGTCAGCCGGGCGACCAGTTCGGGGGTCACCACGTCGGCGGCGCTCCGGGCGCCGGCCGGGGCGGGGGCGACCGGGTTGGTGGGCTGCGGGGCGCTGCGGAGGGGGGCCGGGGCCTGCGTGTCCGTCATGCGGGTGAGCGTATTGCGCCCGGGGGCCTTTGGGTACCCGCCGGTAACCGTATTTTGCCATTTCTGCCAGTGATCGCTGGCAGGATGGCGGAAATCGCCCACCGGAGCTTCCTTCGGCCCCCGGCCTTCAATTCCCGGGCGGCTGCCAACCGGTGAGCACCGTGTCGAACTGCGAGCGGGTCGTCTGCCAGTCCGCGGCCGGGCTCGACATGTACACCGCGTACTCCGTCCCCGCGGGGTCGTAGTACATCTGCTCCACCGCCCGCCGGGGCCCGGGGAAAGCCCCCGTCTTCTCCGTCCAGGTGAACTCCCACAGGACGGCCTTGACCTGCCCGCGGAAGGTGTTCGGGTGCAGCGTCACGCGCACGTAGTCGGAGCGCTTGGCCACCTGCTTCTCCAGGTCCAGCAGGTGCATGTACGGGTTCTCGAAGTCCGGCTCCGGATCGACCGCGATCCGGACGAAGTGCTTGCCGCCGTCCGGGGTGTAGTCGATCTGCTCCCCGTCGAGCCGCCGCGTCCAGCCGTCCGGGAGGAAGAGGGAGAAGCCCACGGGATCCACGACTTTGTGCCAGCCCGCCGGCGCGACCGCCTCCTTCTGCCCCTTGGTCTGGCCCGTGCCGGACGACTGGCCGGACGCGCCGACCGACTTGCCCGGATCCGGGGCGCCGCCCTCGGCGCTCGCGTCGCCGGTGTACTTCAGCACCCCGAACATCCCGCCGCCGCCGAGCAGCGCCGCCACCAGGGCGACGACCGCCGCGCGCCGGACGCGGCCGGGCGCGGCGGCGGGGGCGGTGCGGCCACCCGGGGCCGCCCGCGGCTCCGCCCTGGTCTTCGACTCCGTCCGCGACTCGGATCCGAACGCCGCCACGGGCGCCAGCTCCGAAGGCGCGGGCCCGTCCGCCGCCCGCTCGCGGGCGGAGGACAGCTCGGCGGAGCCCAGCGCGCGCGTCGGTACGTAAGCGTGCGCCGCCTTCGGCTCCCGGCCCTCCATCGCCTCCAGCAGCATCTGCTCGGCATCGGCGGCCGACGGCCGGTGCTTGGGATCCTTGCGAAGCAGCGCCGTGATGACGGAAGCCAGCGGGCCCGCGTGCGTCGGGGCGGGCGGCTCCTCGTTCACCACGGCCTGGAGGCTGGAGATGGGCGACGTACGGCGGAACGGCGAGCGGGCCTCGACGGCCGTGTACAGCGTGGCGCCGAGCGCCCACAGGTCGGACGCCGGGTCCGGCACCCCGCCCGTGACCCGCTCGGGAGCCAGATAGTCGATGGATCCGACGAGTTCGCCGGTGCGCGTGATGGAGGAGTCGCCCTCGATCGCCGCGATGCCGAAGTCCGCGAGCATCACGCGGCCGTCCTTGGCGAGCATGACGTTGCCCGGCTTCACGTCCCGGTGCAGTACGCCGACCGCGTGCGCGGCGCGCAGCGCGCGCAGCACGTGCAGCCCGATCCGGGCCGCCTCGCGGGGCTCGATCCGGCCGGCCGTCTTCGCCGCGTCCGCGAGGGAGGGGCCGTCGATGTACTCCATGACGATCCACGGCCGGTCGTCGTGTTCGAGCACGTCGTGGACGGTGACGACGGCGGGATGCTGGATCCGGGCCGCGGCCCGCGCCTCCTTCTGCGTCCGGGCGTGCAGGACGTCCCGGTCGGCCTGGGCGACGTACAGGCCCGCCGTCAGTTCCTTGACGGCGACGGTCCTGTGCAGCAGCTCATCGTGTGCGCGCCACACCTTGCCCATGCCGCCCCTGCCGATGGGCTCGACGAGCCGGTACCGGCCCGCGAGCACCGCGCCCGCGCCTGTCTGCTGTTCCACGAATCCCCGCCGCCGCTCTGTGCACTTGCGGTCAGACTACGGAGCCCGCGGGCGCTGCCGGAACCTCTCGGCGGCGGTTGGGCCGCACTGTGACGCAATTGCCGTACTGAGCGCCCGTCAGCCGCCCGTACGGTAACTGGCCGTTGCCTGCTCGAAGGCCTCGGTGACCTTGCCCTCCTGGTCCTGCGGGCCCGTGACCAGGACGACGTGGTACGAGCCGCCGAGCGCGACGACGTAGTTGCGGGCCACGACCGAGCGGCCGTTGCCGTCGATCCACGTGTACCGGCCGGTGACGCGGAGCTGGTTGCCGACCTTGGTGGACTTGATGTCGCTGACGCTGGACCAGGTGGAGGAGCGGTACGGGGCCAGCTCGGGCTCCTTGTCCTTCTGGTACGTCGCCGGGTCCGGGTTGCCCTCGACCTTGTCCCGGCCGGGGACGATGGTGAGGGCGAACTCCCCCTCCGTGTAGCGCACCTGACCGGACTCGTTCATTCCGCGACGGTCCCAGCCGTTCGGGACGGTGATCTCGAAGTGCTCGGCGTCCTGCTGGGTGGTGTACCCGGCCGGGGCCGGCGCGTTGGTCTGCGGCGCGGGCTTGGATTCGGGCGCGCTGGGGCTCGCGCCCGAGGGGTTCGGCTTCGGGCTCGGACCGGTGCTCGCGCCCGGGGACTTCGGCTGGGCGGACGGCGGCTTCATCCCGGCGGCCTTCTGCCCGCCGTCGCCCTGGGGATCGGCGGACCGGGGCATGAAGAACAGGGCGTACGCCACCGCGCCCGCGAGCAGGACGAGCACCCCGAGGAGCAGGGCCCGCCCCAGGGCGAGCGGCTTGCGGGGGTGTTCGGCGCTGCGGTGCCGGCCGTGCAGATCGCCCCGCCGCCGTACGACGGGCAGCCGCGCGGGATCCGGCTCCGGTATCGGGAGCAGCGCGGCGAAGTTGGCGTCGGGCTCGGGGGCGGACCGTACGAGGGAGCGCAGCCAGCCGCGGAGCTCCTCGAAGTCGGGACGCTCGGTCGGGTCCTGGCGCAGCAGCGACTCCACGACCGGGCGCAGCGGGCCGCACTCCTCGGCGAAGGCCGGGGGCTCGGCGCAGACCATCTCGACGAGCTCGCCGACGCTGTCCTCGGGGTACGGGGCATGGCCCTGCACGGCCCGGTACAGCAGCGCGCCGAGCCCCCAGAGGTCCGTGGCCGGCCCGACGGGCGCGGCCAGCTGCCAGGGGCCGTGCACGGCCTGCGCCTGCTCGGGCGACCACCGCTCGGTGACGGCCCCGACGACGGCCATCCGCGTCTGCCGGGCCCGCTCGGCATCGAGCCCGCTCCGGGGCCCGCTCCCCCACCCGCCGCCTCCGCCTCCGGGCGGGGGCGGGGGCGGAGCCGGGGTCGGGGGGGCCGGGGTCGGGGCCGCATTCCCGTACCCGTAGCCGTACGTCTCGTCGCCCGGCCGGGACTGCCGGGACGGCCGGGGCGTCAGGGGCCGGCCCGGGTCGGGGGCGCCCTCCGGGGAGTCCGCCTGGCGGTATCCCTGGGGAAGGGCGAGCTGCGCGGGCAGCCCGGGGCGCACGGGCGGGCTCTGCCCCTCGGGGAGCGACGGATACACCGGCGGGGTCTGCGCCTCGGGGAGCGACGGACGCACCGCCGATGTCTGCGCCTCGGGCGGCCCGGGGCGCACCGGCGGAGTCTGCGGTTCGGCCCCGTCCCGGGGCGGCGGGGCGGGCAGAGCGGCCCGGCGCCGCGGGGTGGCCCCGTGCCAGCTCGCTCCGCCGTCCGGGCCGCCGTACGGGTACGAGTACCCCTGCGGCAGGTTCGACCCCTCCGGCCTCGGCTCCCGCGCGGGACCGAGGGCGGGATCCGCCCCGGCCTTCCGCTGCTCGGTGATCCGGGCGGCGGCCTGCGCCCCGGCCCGGTACGAGGCGATGGCCCCGGCCCGTGCCGCGGCCTTCGGATCGGGCCGCTCCCCGGCGTCGCCGGTGCTTCCGGGGACGATGTGGTCGGTGTACCTCGGCCCGGTGTCGTAGCCGGGAGCCACGATCGGCGCGTACTCCGACCCTCCCCCTCCCCCGGCTCCGGCCCCGGCTCCGGGGTTATGCACGGGGTCCACGGGACCGGCGGGATCGATGGAACGGACGAGACCGGCGGGATCGATGGAACGGACGGGACCGGCAGGACCCGCATGGCCCGGTTCAGCACCCCCGGACCGGACCGCCGGGCCCCCGAAGCCGTCCGGCGACGGCACCGGGTCGTACCCGCACAGCGCGTCCTCGGCGGCCCCCGCGGCCAGTCCGGTCAGGACGACCCGTCCGTCCTCGCAGATCAGCACCGTCCGCACCGTGATGTTCCGGTGGGTCCACCCGTGCGCGTGCAGCACCCGCAGCGCGGTCAGCACGTCGGCCGCCACCTCGGCGGCCCGGTACGGGCTCAGCGGTTCCTCGGCGATCAGCGCCGCCAGCGGTCTGGCCGGTACGAGTTCGCTCACGATCCACAGCGACCCGCCCTCCGCGAACACGTCGAAGACCTGGTCCAGCCGCGGATGGTCCGGCACGGACGCGGCCGCCTGCGCCGCCTCGATGGCCCTGCGCACGGCGGGCAGTTCGCCCGGGGCGCGCCGACCGCCGGCGACGGCGGGACCGCCTCGCGCGCCGTCCAGCAGCTCCGCGTCCACGACCTCCGGCAACGGCACCTGCCGTATCAGGACTTCCTGCCCGCTCCGCGTGTCGAAGGCCCGGGTCTCGATCAGCTCGTACTCGTCGGACGGGGGCAGCGGCAGGCGGTAGCGCTCGGCCAGGATCCGGCCCGCGTAGTCCTCCACATCGCCTCCCCCGAGAGCTGTGGGCCCGTTCCCGTTGCCCGGCTGACACGATACGTCGCCCAGGGCGCCCGCGTCCCGGCCCTGACAAGGCTCACCCTTGTCCCGTCGCGGGTCCGGCCCGGGCCCGGCCCGAGGAAGCGTCAGCCCATGGGCCGGAACGTCTCGAACGCCGTCTTGCGCAGCTGCGCGCACTCGGTGGCGTCCCACTGATCGGCGACGCAGCTGATCATGATGGCGAAGCCCTGCTTGGCGTCGATTTTGAACCCGCGGTCGAGCACCCGGACCCGGACGCCCTTCTGGTCCCGCTCGAACTCCCAGTCCGCGACGGTCGGGTAGTTCCGGTACTCCGTCAGCTCGAGCCGGAGCAGCTTGTAGTTCGTGCTGCTGCCCGCGACGGCGGGGGCCAGCTCCGCCCACGCCGCGCGTGCGTCGTCCGTCGGCTTGTTGTTGAAGTCGATCTGGATCCGCGGGAAACCGCCGTCCCGGCTGTATATGACCCCGTCGTTCTTGCCTATCGTGTCGGTCTGTTTGAAGCCCTCGGGCATCACCATCGCGAAGTGGAAGCCGGGGTCGGTCACCTGCGCGAACCCGGGCGGGATCTCGCTCCCGGAACCGCCGGGCGTCGTGCCCTGCCCCTGGCTCGCGTTGGTGCCGGTACCCGCGCCGCCACCGGCACTCGGAGTCGGGCTCGGCGAGCTCGCGCCGCCGCTGCCCGCAGACTCACCGGTCTTCGGCGAAGGCGAGGGCGAGGGCGAGGGCGAGGCGGCGGGGGACGGCGAGGAACCGGCGGCGGGGCTCGAGGCGGTGGAGCCCTTGCCGTCGCGCGTCGCACCGCCCTCGTCGTCACCGTTGAAGGCATAGGCGACGAGCGAGCCGATGACCGCGAGCACGAGGACCACGCCGGCTATCGCGAGGGCGATGGTGCGGCGCGGCATGACGTCGGTGAGCGGCGCGGCGACGGGCGCGGGACGCGGGGCCGGGCGTTCGGCGGCCGTCACGGCCGTGGTCGCGCCGGCGGCGCCGGCCGTGGCCGCCGCCTTGCGGGCCGACTTCAGCGCGGCGCGGGTGCGCTCGCGCTGCTCGCGGTCCCTGCGCTCGCGTTCCTTCTTCTCCGCCTTCTCGGCAGCCTTCGCCGCCTTCTCGGCAGTGACCTTCTCCGCGGCCTCCTGGGCCTCGGCGAGCGATATCTGCCGGGTTTCCTCGGGGCTCGGACCCGCTACGGCGGCCGGCTGCTCGGGGGCATCGATCACGGCCGTGAGCATGGCCCGTGCGCGGTCGTCGTCGAGCCGGTGGGCCGGGTCCTTGACGAGGAGCCCGTAGATGACCTCGGTCAGCGGACCGGCGTTCTTGGGCGGGTCGACCGGCTCGGTCATCACGGCGGTGAGGGTGGCGAGCGCCGATCCCTTGTCGTACGGGGGGACGCCCTCGACCGCCGCGTACAGCAGGCCGCCGAGCGACCACATGTCCGCCGGCGGACCGGGGCGCTGGCCGCGGGCGCGCTCGGGGGAGATGTACGAGGGGGCGCCGACGAGCATGCCGGTGGAGGTGACGGACGGGTCACCCTCGACCTGGGCGATGCCGAAGTCGGTCAGGACCACACGGCCGTTGCCGTGGTCGGCGAGGAGCACGTTGGAGGGCTTCACGTCCCGGTGCAGGATGCCCTGGCGGTGCGCGGCGCGGAGCACGTCGAGCACGGCGAGGCCCACTTCGGCGGCGCGGCGCGGAGTGAGGGGGCCGTTCTCCCGTATGAACTCGGCGAGCGAGGGGCCCTCGATGAGCTCCATGACGATCCACGGCCGGCCGTCTTCGTCGACGACGTCGTAGACGGTCACCGCCCCGCCGCTGCGGATCCGCGCGATGGCCTTGGCCTCGCGCAGGGTGCGCGTGATGAGGCGGCGCTTCTCGTCGTCGTCGACCCCGGTGCCGAAGCGGAGTTCCTTGACGGCGACCGTCCGGCCGAGGGTCTCGTCCACGGCGCGCCAGACGGTGCCCATACCGCCCTTGCCGAGGACGTCGCCGAGCCGGTAGCGGCCCGCGAGCAACCGCCCCTCGTCGTGGGGGTCCTCCTCCGCCTTGGCCGCGGCCGCCTTGACGGCTGCCGCCACCTCATCGGCCTTGCTCACCGCGACGGGCTTCACCGCAGGAGCCTTCGCGTCCGCGGGCTCCGCACCCTCGGGCTCACCCGGCCCAGCGACCTCCACCGCGGCGGGCTTGCCCAGATCCGCCTTCGCGGCAGCGGGCTTCGCAGGCTCGGACTTCGCGGCCGCGGACTTCGCGGCCGCGGACTTCGCGGCCGCAGGCTTCGCGGCCGCAGGCTTCGCGGCCGACTTCGGCTTCGCGGCCGCGGGCTCAGCCGCCGCCGCAGGCTTCGCGTCCTCCGGCTCCGCCGCCACCGCGGGCTTCGCGGCCGCGGGCTTCGCGGCCGCGGGCTTCGCGGCCGACTTCGGCTTCACGTCCTCGGGCTCAGCCGCCGCCGCGGGCTTCGCGTCCTCCGGCTCCGCCGCCACCGCTGGCTTCGGGTCCTCAGACTCAACCGCGGTAGCCGGCTCCGGCTCTGCGGGCTTCGGCTTTTCGAGCTTCGGCTTCTCGGATTTCGGCTTCTCGGACTTCGCGTCCGCGTGATCGGCCGCCGGAGACACCGGCGTTCCCGTCCCGACAGACGGATCCGGCGACTCGGTGTGCTCCGGCTTCGACATGCGTCCCCTCTGCGATCGTGCCGCTCGCTCCGGTTCCCCCGGCAGCCGCCGGGGTGCCCGGTAACCCGCCCCGGCAGAACCCTCATTGTCCCTTACTCCGCAACGGACGGGAGCCCCGGGTCCGTGGTTCCCCCCTCCGCATTGCGGAGTTACAACGGGACGATGTCCGGCGCGCCCAGCCGCGCGGCGTCCGCCGTCTGGTCATCCGGCTGGCGCTGCGATTCCCGCTCGGCCTGCACCCGCTTCTCGTAGTGTTCCACTTCCTTCTCGATCTGCTGTTCGTCCCAGCCCAGAACCGGAGCCATCAGCTCCGCGCATTCCCGGGCCGATCTCGTCCCCCGGTCGAAGGTCTCGATCGAGATCCGCGTCCGCCGCGTCAGCACGTCGTCGAGGTGGCGCGCCCCCTCGTGCGAGGCCGCGTAGACCACTTCGGCACGGAGGTAGTCGTCGGCGCCCGTCAGCGGCTCCCCCAGCGACGGGTCCGCCGCGATCAGCGTCAGCAGCTCCTCCGTCATCGACCCGTACCGGTTCAACAGGTGTTCCACCCGCACCACGTGAAGCCCCGTCCGCCCCGCGATCCGCGCCCGCCCGTTCCACAGCGCCCGGTACCCCTCGGCCCCCATCAGCGGCACGTCCTCCGTGACGCATTCCGCGACCCTCTGGTCCAGGCCGTGCACCGCCTCGTCCACCGCGTCCTTGGCCATCACCCGGTACGTCGTGTACTTGCCGCCGGCGACCACCACCAGCCCCGGCACCGGGTGCGCCACCGTGTGCTCGCGCGAGAGCTTGCTCGTCGCGTCCGACTCCCCGGCCAGCAGCGGCCGCAGGCCGGCGTAGACCCCTTGGACGTCGTCCCTGGTGAGCGGCACCGCGAGCACCGAGTTCACGTGCTCCAGCAGGTAGTCGATGTCCGCGCTGGACGCCGCCGGGTGCGCCTTGTCCAGGTCCCAGTCGGTGTCCGTGGTGCCCACGATCCAGTGCCGGCCCCACGGGATGACGAACAGCACCGACTTCTCGGTCCGCAGGATCAGTCCCGTCGTCGAGTGGATCCGGTCCTTGGGGACCACCAGGTGGATGCCCTTGGACGCCCGTACGTGGAACTGCCCGCGCTCCCCGATCAGCGCCTGGGTGTCGTCCGTCCACACCCCCGTCGCGTTCACGATCTGCTTCGCGCGGATCTCGTACTCGCCTCCGCCCTCCACGTCCCGCACCCGCGCGCCGACCACCCGCTCGCCCTCCCGGAGGAAGCCGACGACCCTCGCCCGGTTGGCGCACTGCGCCCCGTACGCCGCGGCCGTTCGGACCAAGGTCGCCACGTACCGCGCGTCGTCCATCTGGGCGTCGTAGTACTGCAGGGCGCCCACCAGTGCGTCCTTGCGCAGCGCCGGTGCGATCCGCAGGGCGCGCCGGCGCGAGAGGTGGCGGTGCGTCGGCAGTCCGCGCCCGTGGCCGCTGGAGAGCGACATCGCGTCGTACAGCGCGACCCCGGAGCCCGCGTACCAGCGCTCCCATCCCTTGTGCTGCAACGGGTAGAGGAAGGGCACCGGCTTCACGAGGTGCGGGGCGAGGCGCCCCAGCAGCAGGCCGCGCTCCTTCAGCGCCTCCCGCACGAGGGCGAAGTCGAGCATCTCCAAGTATCTGAGCCCGCCGTGGATGAGCTTGCTGGAGCGACTTGACGTGCCGGAGGCCCAGTCCCGCGCCTCCACCAGCCCGGTCGCCAGGCCCCTGGTCACGGCGTCGAGGGCGGTGCCGGCCCCCACCACGCCCGCCCCGACCACCAGCACGTCCAGCTCCCGCTCGGCCATCGCGGCGAGCGCCTCGGCCCGCTGGACCGGACCCAGCGCCGCCGCCCCCGCTCCGGCTCCGGCTCCCGCTCCCATGCCTGTCCCTGTCGTCCTCACAGCCGCCTGCCTCCCGTTGGGGCGGGTCACCCCGCCCGATGGGGTCATCCCACTCGTTGTGGGTGATCCCGCTCACATCGCCCGTTCATGATTCTGACCGCCCGCACCCACCTCAGCCACCGCCTGTGGATAACACGACGGCGACCACAAACCCCGAATACGACATATCTGTCATATATACGCCTAGTCTGACATTGCGCCAGCTCTCCTCCTCCACAGGACTTGCGCGCTCCGCCCCCTCATGCATGTCAGGGAAGGGAAGGGACGGCACCCCCATGCCCGCAGATCTCGCCGTCATCGGACTCGGCCATCTCGGTCTCCCGCTCGCCCAGGCAGCAGTGGCCGCCGGGATCGAGACGGTCGGCTACGACAGCGGTCCGGCCACGGACTCCACCCTCACCGCCGCCGAGATCCGCCGCATGTCGGCGGCCGGCTTCCGGATCACCACCAACCCCGCCGAACTCGGCCGGGTCCGCACCGCCGTCATCTGCGCCCCCACCCAGCTCGGCGCGGACCGCGCACTCGACCTGTCCGCGGTCGGCGAGGCGGGCCGCACGCTCGCCGCCCGGCTGCGCCCCCACACCACCGTCATCCTCGAATCGGCCGCCCATCCCGGCGTCACCGAGGAGTACCTGCGCCCGATCCTCGAATCGGGCTCCGGGCTGCGCGCCGGCCGGGACTTCCATCTGGCCTACTCCCCGAGCCGCCTCGACCCGGGCAACCGCACGCACGGCATCCCCAACACGCCCCGGGTCATCGGCGGCCTCACCCCCGCCTGCACCGAGTCCGCGCACGCCTTCTACGCCCGCCTCACCGACAAGGTGGTGCGGGCCCGCGGCCTGCGCGAGGCCGAGACCGTGCAGCTCCTCGAAACCAACTACCGGCACGTCAACATCGCCCTCATGAACGAGATGGCCGTCCTCTGCCACGACCTGGGCGTGGACCTGTGGGACGTCATCCGCTGCGCCGAGACCAAGCCGTACGGCTTCCAGGCCTTCCGCCCCGGCCCCGGGGTCGGCGGTCACGGCGTCCCCCTCGACCCCAACTACCTCCCCCACACCACCCGCACCCCGGGCCACCCGCTGCGCATGGTCGGCCTGGCGCAGGAAATCAACAACCGGATGCCGCAGTACGTCATCCAGCGCAGCGCGGCCCTGCTGAACGAGCACGGCAAGTCCGCCCGCGGGGCCCGGGTCCTGCTGCTCGGGGTCACCTACAAGCAGGACCTCGCCGACCAGGAGGGCTCCCCCGCCCGCGAGATCGCCAGCCGGCTCCTCGACCTCGGGGCGCTGGTCAGCTACCACGACCCCTACATCAGCGGATGGCGCGTCCGGGACCAGCCCGTCCCCCGCGCCGAATCCCTGTACGAGGCCGCCGCCAACGCCGATCTGACGATCCTGCTCCAGCACCACCGCACCTACGACCTCCAAGGACTGGCGGTCAAAGCGCAGCTGCTGCTCGACACCCGCGGCGCGAGTCCGGCGGGCGCGGCGCACCGGCTGTAGCCCGCCCACGGGACCGCCCACGGTCCGCCGAAATCCCCTCAACGGATGTCACGGGCTGCTGCTAGCCTGCGTCGACTTATCTCGCGCATACGTCCCACGAACAGACGTGTGGTTCCCCGTGCGCTCCATCCCTTGGGGGGGATTTCTTCATGAGCCAGCAGTTCCAGCCGCCCGCGCCCCAGTCCGCCGCGCCCCAGTCCGCCGCGCCCGCGGCCGGCGCCGCGGCACCGGCCGGCTTCCCGGCCCAGTCCGGAGCGGACTTCCTGCTCCCGGCCCCGGTCCAGGCGCGCGCGGGCAACGTGGGCCTCGGCATCGCCGCCGCGCTCGTCGCCGCCCTGGCCGTGGCCGCGGCGTACGGCGGGATCATGAACGCCATCGACCGCGAGTTCGGCTACGCGGCGGTCGGCGTCGGCGCCCTCGTCGGCTTCGTCGCGGGCAAGCTCGGCGGCCGCAACCCGGTCCTTCCGATCGTCGCCGCGGTCCTCTCGGTCGCCGCCGTCTTCCTCGGCGAGCTGTTCATGTACGCGCTCGTGATGGCCGACATGGCCGAGATCAGCGTGGGCGACGTGCTGAGCAAGGTCGGCGTCTCCGGCCTGGTCGACATCTGGAAGGAAGAAGCGAACTTCAAGACCGTCATCTTCCTGGGCCTCGGCGCGTTCACCGGATACGGCTCCGCCAAGAAGATCGGCGACTGAGGCAGCCCCTCTCGCCTCCGCCCCGGGCAGCCGCACCCGGACCCTCCGGGGCCGGCCTGCCCCCGGGCCGGCCTGTCCGCGGCGGTCCGCACGGCGGTGACCAGCGCCCGCATGCGGTCGAGGCGCGCCGGGCTCCCGGCGACCGCGGCCTGCGCCGCAAGCAGAGTCACCCCACCGCGCCGCCGCGGCCGGGCCCGAGGAGCGAGATGATCACCGAAACCACCGTCGACGGCGTCCGGACGCTCCTCGCCCACCAGCCGGGTCCGGGCCCGGTCACCGCCGGGCTGCTCTTCCGCGTCGGCCGCGCCGACGAGACCCTCGCCACCAGCGGCATCACCCACCTCGTCGAACACCTCGCCCTGCACCGCCACGTGCCGCCCGGCGACCCGCACCACGACGGCGCCACCGCCCCCGCGCACACCGGTTTCCAGGTGACCGGGACCCCCGCCGAGGTGGTCGCGTACCTCAACGGCGTCTGCGCCTCCCTGCGCGACCTGCCCGTGGAACGGCTGGAGACCGAGAAGGAGATCCTCCGCACCGAGCCGCCGGCCGCAGCCGCGGTCCGGCCCGCCTCTCCACCCTGTGGCGCTACGGATCCCGCTCCTACGGCCTCGCCGAATACGCCGAAGCCGGACTCGCCCAGCTCACCGGGCAGCAGGTCCGCGACTGGGCCCGGACCCGGTTCACCACCGGCAACGCCGTCCTGTGCATCACCGGCGGCGCCGTCCCCGACGGCCTCGACCTCGCCCTTCCTCCGGGCACCCGGCATCCCGCGCCCGAGCCCACAGCCGCCCTGCCCGCCCTCCCCGCCTTCTTCCGGGGCGAGGACGGCAGCGTCGTCCTGACCTCCGTACTGCCCCGCTCCACCGGGGCGAGCCTGTTCGCCGAGGTGCTGGGCAAGGAGCTCTACCGCGAACTGCGCCACAAGAGCGGGTACTCGTACACGGCCACCGCCGAGTACGTCCCGCGCGACGCCGCCTCCGCGACCCTCGTCGCCCACGCCGACGCGCTGCCCGAGAAGCAGGAGGCGATGGCCGGCGCATTCGTCGGCGCCCTCGCGAAGCTGCGGGCCGGCCGGATCGACCCGTCCGACCTGGAATCCGTACGGGCCCGCGCGCTCGCCCGCCTCGACGCCCCCGGGCTCGCCGCCGACCGGCTCCCCGGGCACGCCGTGGACCTGCTGCTGGGTCACCGGAGCCCCACCGTCGCCGAGGAGCGGGCCGAGATCGAGGCGGTCAGCGTCGAATCCCTGCGCGAGGTCGCGCACGCCGTGTGGGCCGGCGCCCTGCTCCAGCTCCCCGGCCGGAGCGCGGACCGGGCGTCGGAGCTCACGGCGGAGCTCACGACGGACCTCGCGTCAGAGCTCGCGGCAGCGCCCACAGGATCCGCGGAGACCGCCACCGGGCGGCGCCACCCGGCCCTGGCCGACCCCGGCACGGTCCTGGTCGTGGGCGACGAAGCCGTCAGCCTGGTCACGGAGCACCGACGGATCACCGTCCGCTACGCCGCGTGCTCCCTGGTCCAGGCCTATCCGGACGGCGCCCGCCACCTGGTGGGCCACGACGGCTTCACGCTCACCATCGAGCCGGCCCTGTACGGGATCGGCCCGGCCGACTTGGCCCCGCTCGACGCGGCCGTCCCGCCCTCCGTGGTGATCACCGTGCCGTCGCGCGAACCGTCCCGGATCCCGCGGCCGCCCCGCCCCACCCCGGCCCGGGCCCCCCGGGCCCCGGCCACCGAACCCGACCTCTGGTTCACCGTCCTGCTGTGGGCGCTCGGCGCCCCCGGCCTGCTCATCGGCGCAGCGGCGCTCGCCCTCGGCTACGTCATGGGCGACGAGCACGGGCAGATCGCCCATGACAACGCGTGGTTCCTGTTCAGACTGCTGCTCGTCGCGGGCGTCTTCGTCATCCCGTGGGGCATCTGCTTGAACCGTCGGTCGAAGAGCAAGAACTGACCGGCGCGACCCGGCCACGGCCCCGACCCCGGCCGGACATGCCGGAGGGCCGGCGCCCCGTGCGGGGCGCCGGCCCTGCGGCATGCGTACGCGAGTGCGGTCAGCGGTGGTGCTGGGAGTCCGCGACCGTGACCTCGACCCGCTGGAACTCCTTGAGCTCGCTGTAGCCGGTGGTGGCCATCGAGCGGCGCAGCGCGCCGAAGAGGTTCATCGATCCGTCCGGGCTGTGCGACGGGCCGGTGAGGATCTCCTCGGTGGTGCCGACCGTGCCGAGGTCGACCTTCTTGCCGCGCGGCACGTCCTCGTGGACGGCCTCCATGCCCCAGTGGTTGCCCTTGCCGGGCGCGTCCTCGGCACGGGCCAGCGGGGAGCCGATCATCACGGCGTCGGCGCCGCAGGCGACGGCCTTCGGGATGTCACCGGACCAGCCCACGCCGCCGTCGGCGATGACGTGCACGTAGCGGCCGCCGGACTCGTCCATGTAGTCGCGGCGGGCCGCGGCCACGTCCGCGACGGCGGTGGCCATCGGGACCTGGATGCCGAGCACGTTGCGCGTGGTGTGCGCGGCGCCGCCGCCGAAGCCGACCAGGACACCGGCGGCGCCGGTGCGCATCAGGTGCAGGGCCGCGGTGTAGGTGGCGCAGCCGCCCACGATGACCGGGACGTCGAGCTCGTAGATGAACTGCTTGAGGTTCAGCGGCTCGGCGGCGCCGGAGACGTGCTCCGCCGAGACCGTGGTGCCGCGGATCACGAAGATGTCCACGCCCGCGTCGACGACGACCTTGGAGAACTCGGCCGTGCGCTGCGGGGAGAGCGCGGCGGCGGTGACGACACCGGAGTCGCGCACCTCCTTGATCCGCTGACGGATCAGGTCCGCCTGGATCGGGGCCGCGTAGATCTCCTGGAGCCGGCGGGTCGCGGAGGCCTCGTCGAGCTCGGCGATCTCGTCGAGCAGCGGCTGCGGGTCCTCGTACCGGGTCCACAGGCCTTCGAGGTTCAGCACGCCGAGGCCGCCGAGCTCGCCCATGCGGATGGCGGTCTGCGGGGAGACGACCGAGTCCATGGGAGCAGCCAGGAACGGGAGCTCGAAGCGGTAGGCGTCGATCTGCCAGGCGATCGAGACCTCCTTCGGGTCCCGGGTGCGGCGGCTGGGGACGATGGCGATGTCATCGAACGCGTACGCCCTACGGCCGCGCTTGCCGCGCCCGATCTCGATCTCAGTCACGTGTGGTGGCCTTTCCTCTGGGTCTGCCCGTCCAGTATCCCCGAACCGCGGGGACATGCGTTCCGGTGACCGCTGTACGGACGCGCGCGCCGGGCCGGGCCGGCCCGCGGCGGGCACGTCGAAGGGGCGGACCCGGCCGGGTCCGCCCCTTCGACGCTGCTCGTTCAGCCCTTGCGGGAGTAGTTCGGAGCCTCGACCGTCATCTGGATGTCGTGCGGGTGGCTCTCCTTGAGCCCCGCCGACGTGATGCGGACGAAGCGGCCGCGGTCCTGGAGCTCCGGCACCGTGCGGCCGCCGACGTAGAACATCGACTGCCGCAGGCCCCCGACGAGCTGGTGCACGACCGCGGAGAGCGGGCCGCGGTAGGGGACCTGGCCCTCGATGCCCTCGGGGATGAGCTTGTCGTCGCCGCCCACGCCCTCCTGGAAGTAGCGGTCCTTGGAGAAGGACTTGCGGTCGCCGCGGGACTGCATCGCGCCGAGCGAGCCCATGCCGCGGTACGACTTGAACTGCTTGCCGTTGATGAAGAGCAGCTCGCCCGGGGACTCCTCGCAGCCCGCGAGCAGCGAGCCGAGCATCACCGTGTCGGCGCCCGCGACCAGGGCCTTCGCGATGTCGCCGGAGTACTGCAGGCCGCCGTCGCCGATGACCGGGACGCCGGCCGCCTTGGCCGCGAGCGAGGCCTCGTAGATGGCTGTGACCTGCGGGACGCCGATGCCGGCGACGACTCGGGTGGTGCAGATGGAGCCGGGGCCGACGCCGACCTTGATGCCGTCGCAGCCGGCGTCGATGAGCGCCTGGGCGCCGTCGCGGGTGGCGACGTTGCCGCCGATGACGTCGACCGTCGAGTTCGACTTGATCTTGGAGACCATGTCGCCGACGAGGCGGGAGTGGCCGTGGGCGGTGTCGACGACGATGAAGTCGGCGCCCGCCTCGATCAGGGCCTGGGCGCGCTCGTACGCGTCGCCCGCGACGCCGACGGCCGCGCCGACGAGGAGCCGGCCGCCCTTGTCCTTGGCGGCGTTGGGGTACTGCTCGGCCTTGACGAAGTCCTTGACCGTGATGAGGCCCTTGAGGATGCCGGACTCGTCGACGAGCGGCAGCTTCTCGATCTTGTGGCGGCGCAGCAGCTCCATGGCGTCCACGCCGGTGATGCCGACCTTGCCCGTGACCAGCGGCATCGGGGTCATGACCTCGCGCACCTGGCGGCTGCGGTCCGACTCGAAGGCCATGTCGCGGTTGGTGACGATGCCGAGGAGCTTGCCGGCCGGGTCGGTGACGGGGACGCCGGAGATGCGGAACTTCGCGCAGAGTTCGTCGGCCTCGCGCAGGGTCGCGTCCGGGTGCACCGTGATCGGGTCGGTGACCATGCCGGACTCGGAGCGCTTGACCAGGTCGACCTGGTTGGCCTGGTCGACGATGGAGAGGTTGCGGTGCAGAACGCCGACGCCGCCCTGGCGGGCCATCGCGATGGCCATGCGGGCCTCGGTGACCTTGTCCATGGCGGCGGAGAGCAGCGGCACGTTCACGCGGACGTTGCGGGAGATGAGGGAGGAAGTGTCGATCGCGTCCGGGGACATGTCCGACACGCCGGGCAGCAGCAGCACGTCGTCGTAAGTGAGGCCGAGTGTGGCGAATTTGTCGGGCACTCCGTCGGCGTTCACAGTCATGACACCTTCCCAAATGGTCTTGCTCAGCGCGGATGTCCATGCTAACGGGATCCCGACGCGTCTCATTCCACGACCAAGGTCAAGCCCAAGTTTCGTCGGTTCCTACGAGGACAGACCCGGCGAACCGGGACGGAACATCCCCGGCCGATTCACCCACTCCGGCCTACTGCTCGGCGAGCGCGCGGAGCCGGCTGAGCGCCCGGTGCTGTGCCACGCGTACCGCTCCGGGGGACATTCCGAGCATCTGCCCGGTCTCCTCGGCGGTCAGCCCGACGGCGACGCGCAGTACGAGGAGCTCGCGCTGGTTCTCCGGAAGGTTGGCCAGCAGCTTCTTGGCCCAGGCCGCGTCACTGCTGAGGAGCGCGCGCTCCTCCGGACCCAGCGAGTCGTCGGGCCGCTCGGGCATCTCGTCGGAGGGCACGGCCGTGCTGCCCGGGTGCCGCATGGCGGCCCGCTGCAGGTCGGCGACCTTGTGCGCGGCGATGGCGAAGACGAAGGCCTCGAAGGGGCGCCCGGTGTCGCGGTAGCGCGGCAGGGCCATCAGGACGGCGACGCAGACTTCCTGCGCCAGGTCCTCGACGAAGTGACGGGCATCACCGGGCAGTCGCGAGAGCCGGGTGCGGCAGTAGCGGATGGCGAGGGGGTGCACGAAGGCCAGCAGGTCGTGCGTGGCCTGCTCGTCGCCCTCGACCGCGCGGCGCACGAGCGTGCTGGCGGTCCCGTCACCGCCGCCCCGGGCGGCGCCGGCGGGGCGGGTGGGTCCTGTGGCCGCGGGGGACCCCTGGGCCTCGTCGTCGCGCATCAATCCATGGTGCCTTGGCGCCGGAGTGTTCGCGGCACCGCGGTCCGTGTTGTGCGTCGAAGCGTTATGAGGGGTGGGTGCACCGGAACTCATGCTCTGGCCCTCCCCTCCCGCTCGGCCGAATCGTTGCCGCGGCGTCATCTCCAAGGATGCGCCACACCCTCAAGCATGCGGCATCGCGCACGAAGCGACACGTCCCCCGGATTGTGCCCCGCCAATCCCCCGGTTCGCACCGAGGTTCGACGAAGCGGCCGACGCGGTGTCGGCGGCCCGGCCGCGGCGCCGCCGGCCGGTGAGGGCCGGCGGTCGTGCGGTCGTGCGGTCAGCGGACCAGGCCCCAGCGGAAGCCGAGCGCAACGGCGTGCGCCCGGTCCGAGGCTCCCAGCTTCTTGAACAGACGGCGGGCGTGCGTCTTGACCGTGTCCTCGGAGAGGAAGAGCTCGCGCCCGATCTCCGCGTTGGACCGGCCGTGGCTCATGCCCTCCAGCACCTGGATCTCGCGCGCGGTGAGCGTGGGCGCGGCGCCCATCTCGGCCGAGCGGAGCCGGCGCGGGGCCAGCCTCCAGGTCGGGTCGGCCAGGGCCTGGGTCACCGTGGCCCGCAGTTCGGCGCGCGAGGCGTCCTTGTGCAGATAGCCCCGGGCACCGGCGGCGACCGCGAGGGCCACGCCGTCCAGATCCTCGGCGACCGTCAGCATGATGATGCGGGCGCCGGGGTCGGCCGAGAGCAGTCGGCGAACCGTCTCCACACCGCCGAGCCCGGGCATCCGCACGTCCATCAGAATCAGATCGGAACGGTCGGCACCCCAGCGGCGGAGGACTTCCTCGCCGTTGGCAGCCGTCGTCACACGCTCGACGCCGGGCACGGTGGCAACCGCGCGACGGAGCGCCTCTCGGGCAAGCGGGGAGTCGTCGCAGACGAGGACGGATGTCATGACCGCCCTCCGCAGCTGCTGATGCGCGTCACCTTGAGCCTCCAGGCTGGTACGTATCGTCACCTGTGCGGTCGATGCTCCCGGACACCTGTCCGAGAACTTATTGGTTCAACCGCCTTCGCACTCTCAACGATGGTCACTCGAAAGAGTTACGGGTCGGACGGACACCTTCGGCACTCTACGTGAGGAAGCGAACACAACGCGGGCACCACTCACGGCGTGTCCTCCATCTGGCGTTATGCCCTATTTGGCGGCTTTCCTTCCGTTTGGCGCATGTCTGAGGCTAGATTCCCAATGAGTCATATTTACATCTACTACGACAGTAGGTGTGGAGACATGGACCGTATCCGCCTCAGTACCGGCACCAAGAGGACTACCAATGGCAGATTTCTCCCGCCTCCCCGGACCGAACGCCGACCTCTGGGACTGGCAGCTGCTGGCTGCCTGCCGCGGGGTCGACAGCTCCCTCTTCTTCCACCCGGAAGGCGAGCGGGGCGCGGCCAGGAGCGCGCGCGAGGCCTCGGCTAAAGAGGTCTGCATGCGCTGCCCGGTGCGCGCGGAATGCGCCGCGCACGCCCTCGCCGTCCGCGAGCCCTACGGGGTGTGGGGCGGCCTCACCGAAGACGAACGCGAAGAACTGATGGGCCGCGCCCGCCATCGCCTGATCCCCGCCGCGACCGTGATCGGACCGGTCGCTCCGCACTGAGCAAGGGCGAGGGGAAACGTCCGAAGGAACGTTTCCCCTCGCCATCCCGGCGCCCACGGGGGCGCCGTCACCGGACGGGCCGCCACCCGAGTGGCCGTACCGCCGTACGGTTCTTTCGCGTGGCGGCCGATCCGGCCACCCGCCCGGCCCCGCGCGACGCCGCCGGCTTCGCGCGCCGCGGCCCGACGCGCCGTCGCCTACCTCCACGCGCCGCGGCCCAACGCGCCGCGGCTTATCTCCGCGCGACGCGGCCCAACGCGCCATGACTCAACGCTGCGCCGCGCGCTCCAGCTCGGTCAGGGTCGCCGCGACCGCCGGGACCCGGGCCAGGTCGGGCAGGGTCAGCGCCACGACCTCCCGCTCGACGGCCGGTTCCACGATGAGGGTGCTCACGCCCTTGGCCCGTACGGACTCCACCGCGAGCTCCGGCAGCACCGCGACCCCGAGCCCGGCCCCGACCAGGCCGACCACGGCCGGGTAGTCGTCGGTGGCGAAGTCGATGCGCGGGGTGAAGCCGACGCCCTCGCACACCTCGACCAGATGGCGGCGGCAGCGCGGGCAGCCCGCGATCCACGGCTCGTCCGCCAGCTCCGCCATGCCCACCCGCCCGGCGCCGGCCAGCCGGTGCCCGTCGGGGACCAGTCCGACGAGCCGGTCGGTCAGCAGCGGCCGGACCACGAGGTCCTCCCACTCGCCCGCCGATCCGGCGGCGCCGCCGTAGCGGAAGGCCAGCGCCAGATCGCAGTCACCCTCGCGCAGCATCTCCACCGACCGCGGCGGCTCGGCCTCGACCAGCGAGATCCGGGTGCCCGGGTGCGCGGCGCGCATCGCCGCCAGCGCGGTGGGGACCAGCGTGGAGCTCCCGCTCGGGAAGGAGACGAGCCGGACCCGGCCCGCGCGCAGCCCGGCGATGGCCGCGACCTCCTCCTCGGCGGCGGTCAGCCCGGCGAGGATCCCGGCGGCGTGCCGGACCAGCGCCCCACCCGCCTGCGTGAGCCGCATCTCGCGGCCGGTGCGGATCAGCAGCGGGGTGCCGGCGGACTGTTCCAGCGCCTTCATCTGCTGGGAGACGGCCGGCTGGGTGCACCCGAGCTCGCGGGCGGCGGCGGAGAAGGATCCGGTTCCGGCGACAGCGCGCAGAACTCGGAGATGACGTGCCTCGATCACCCCTCGAGCATAAGGCCTACTTTGACGACCTCGCGAATAATCCTGAGTCACTTTGAGGCCATTCGGTTAGCGTGACCGCATGCATCTGATCTCCGTGAACCTCGGCCGCGCGACGGCCGTCGATTACACCGACGGGGAGGGCGGGCTGACCGGCCACGGCAAGCTGCCCGCCCCCGGTCCCGTACGGGTCTTCGCGCCGGGCCCCAAGGGGCTCGCGGCGAGCGGGCTCGACGGCGACGACGTCTGCGACCGGCGCCATCACGGCGGCTACCACCAGGCCGTGTACGCGTACGCCCGCGAGGACCTCGACTGGTGGGCGCGCGAGCTGAATCGCGAGCTGCCCGGCGGGGCCTTCGCCGAGAACTTCACCACCTCCGGCCTGGACGTGAACGGCGCGCTGCTCGGCGAGCGCTGGCGGATCGGACCGGACCTGGTCGTGGAAGTGGCCTCGGCCCGCATCCCGTGCCGGACCTTCCAGGGCGCGCTCGGCGAGAAGGCCTGGGTCAAGCGGTTCACCCGGGAGGCCCGGCCGGGCGCGTACCTGCGGGTGATCGAGGAGGGGTCCGTCTCCCCCGGCGACACCATCGAGGTGGTGCACCGCCCGGACCACGAGGTGACGGTGCGGTTCTGGTTCCGCGCCGTCACCACCGAGCGGGAGCTGCTGCCGCGCACCCTGGCCGCGGGGGACGCCCTGGAGCCGAAGGCGCGGGACAAGGCGCTGGCCTACACGCAGCAGGAACAGGAGCGGGAGCGGGCACGGAAGCCGGAGCCGGAGCGGGAGCCCGTGCGGTAACTGGAGCAGCCCGCCAAGTGGCGGCGACCGCAAGGAAGCTGACGCGAAGGCCGGTCCGGGGCCCTATCCGGAACCTGGTACGGGCGGCGGCCGCCCGGGCGGCTAGGTTGCGCGTATGACGACTGCGTTGATTACGGGATCCACGGCGGGCATCGGCGCCGCCTTCGCCCGGCGGCTCGCCGCCCAGGGGCACAACCTCGTCCTGGTGGCCCGGGACACCAAGCGGCTGGGCGAGCAGGCCACCGAACTGCACGACCGGCACGGCATCGAAGCCGAGGTGCTGGCCGCGGACCTCTCCACCGAGGAGGGCATCACGTCGGTCGAAAAACGCCTTGGCGACCGCACGCACCCGGTGGACCTGCTGGTCAACAACGCCGGTTTCGGCAACAAGGGCCGCTACCTCGAGGTCTCCATGGCCGACGAGCTGACGATGCTGAAGGTCCACATCGAGGCCGTACTGCGGCTCACCTCGGCTGCGACCGAGTCGATGCGCTCGCGCGGGCGGGGCGGCGTGATCAACGTGGCCTCGGTGGCCGCCTTCCTGCCGCGCGGCACCTACGGGGCGAGCAAGGCCTGGGTCGTGCAGTTCACGCAGGGCGCGGCCAAGGACCTGACCGGCTCGGGCGTACGGCTGATGGCGCTGTGCCCGGGCTTCGTGCGCACCGAGTTCCACCAGCGCGCCGGCATGGGCACGGACAACATTCCCGGCTGGATGTGGCTGGACGCCGACAAGCTGGTGTCCGCGGCCCTGGCCGACCTGGCGCGGGGCAAGACGGTGTCGATCCCGGACCCCCGGTACAAGGCGCTGATGGGTGTCGTGAAGCTGACCCCGCGCGGGTTGCTGGGCGGGGTCTCCTCGCGCACGGGGCGCAAGTACGGACCGCAGTAGCCGGCAGGCAAACGCGGCATATGGGTGAAATCTCCCTAGACTGGATGTGTCCCATCCAGCGCGGGAGGCGACGCGATGACATTCGTACAAGTGATCGATTACGAGACCACGCGGTTCGACGAGATGAACGCGCTCATCGACCGCTGGGCGGAGCAGGCGAGCGGCCGGCGCACGGTCACCCACACGCTCATCGGCAGGGACCGCGACTCCAAGACCCACTACGTCGACCTCGTCGAGTTCCCGTCCTACGAAGAGGCCATGAAGAACTCTCAGCTCCCGGAAACGGACCGGATGTTCCAGGAGATGGTGGCCCTGTGCGAGGGCATGCCCACGTTCATGAACCTCGACGTGGTCCGCGACGAGTACCTCAACAAGCTCGTCGCGACCCGGTTGTTGGACGAGATCGCGGCCAGGGGCAACTTCGACGCCATCGACGAGTGCGTCGCGGCCGACTACGTCACCCACGACATCATGCAGAGCGGGGACAGGGGCAACGGCCGCGAGGGCCTGCGCATGACCATGGGCATGTGGCGGGCCGCCTTCGACTTCACCTTCGACATGACGCGCCAGATCGCCGAGGGGGACTGCGTCACCACGCTCTGGGACTGGAAGGGCACCCACAAGGGCGAGTTCATGGGGGTCGCGCCGACCGGCAGGGAAGTCTCCATGTCGGGCTGTACGACCTGCCGCATCGAGAACGGCCAGATCGCGGAAGACTGGTGGTACTACGACGCACCGGGCCTGATGCGACAGATGGGCATGACGCCCGGATAGCCGCAGTAGGGAAAGCAGCCGCAGAGGCAGCCGGGAAAACAGACGGGAAAGCCCCGGTCACCACCGCTTGGCAGCGGTGACCGGGGCTTTGCCGCGACTACTGACGAGGTCAGTGGCTGTGGCCGTGACCGTGGCCGTGACCGGCGTCGCCCTCGTCGTCGGCCGGCTTCTCGACGACCAGGGTCTCGGTCGTGAGCAGCAGGGAGGCGATGGAAGCGGCGTTCTCCAGCGCGGAGCGGGTGACCTTGACCGGGTCGATGACGCCGGCCTTGACCAGGTCGCCGTACTCGCCGGTGGCGGCGTTGAAGCCCTGGCCCTTGTCGAGCTCGGCGACCTTCGAGGTGATGACGTAGCCCTCGAGGCCGGCGTTCTCGGCGATCCAGCGCAGCGGCTCGACGGCGGCGCGGCGCACGACCGCGACACCGGTGGCCTCGTCGCCGGTCAGGCCGAGGTTGCCCTCGAGGACCTTGACGGCGTGGACGAGCGCGGAGCCACCGCCGGAGACGATGCCCTCCTCGACCGCGGCGCGGGTCGCCGAGATGGCGTCCTCGAGGCGGTGCTTCTTCTCCTTGAGCTCCACCTCGGTGGCGGCGCCGACCTTGATGACGCAGACGCCGCCGGCGAGCTTCGCCAGGCGCTCCTGCAGCTTCTCGCGGTCCCAGTCCGAGTCGGTCGACTCGATCTCGGCCTTGATCTGGTTGACGCGGCCGAGGACCTCTTCGGAGCTGCCGCCACCGTCGACGATGGTGGTGCTGTCCTTGGAGATCGTGACGCGGCGGGCGGAGCCCAGTACGTCCAGACCGGCCTGGTCGATCTTGAGGCCGACCTCCTCGGCGATGACGGTGGCACCGGTGAGGGTGGCCATGTCCTGCAGCATCGCCTTGCGGCGGTCACCGAAGCCGGGAGCCTTGACGGCGACGGCGTTGAAGGTGCCACGGATCTTGTTGACGACGAGGGTGGAGAGCGCCTCGCCCTCGACGTCCTCGGCGATGATCAGCAGCGGCTTCGAGGCGCCGGCCTGGATGACCTTCTCGAGCAGCGGCAGGAGGTCCTGGATGGAGGAGATCTTGCCCTGGTTGATCAGGATGTACGGGTCATCGAGGATGGCCTCCATACGCTCCTGGTCGGAGACCATGTACGGGGACAGGTAGCCCTTGTCGAAGGCCATGCCCTCGGTGAACTCGAGCTCCAGGCCGAAGGCGTTGGACTCCTCGACGGTGATGACACCGTCCTTGCCGACCTTGTCCATCGCCTCGGCGATGAGGTCACCGACCTGCTGGTCCTGCGCGGAGAGCGCGGCCACGGCGGCGATGTCGGACTTGTCCTCGATCGGGCGGGCGGTCGCGAGGAGCTCCTCGGACACGGCCTTGACCGCGGCGTCGATGCCCTTCTTCAGGGCGGCCGGGGAAGCACCCGCGGCGACGTTGCGCAGACCCTCGCGGACCAGCGCCTGGGCCAGCACGGTGGCGGTGGTGGTGCCGTCACCCGCAACATCGTTGGTCTTGGTCGCCACCTCCTTCACGAGCTGCGCGCCAAGGTTCTCGTACGGGTCGTCCAGCTCGACCTCGCGAGCGATGGTGACACCGTCGTTCGTGATGGTCGGAGCACCGAACTTCTTGTCGATGACGACGTTGCGGCCCTTGGGGCCGATCGTCACCTTGACCGTGTCGGCAAGCTTGTTGACGCCGCGCTCGAGGGCGCGACGAGCGTCCTCGTCAAACTTAAGAATCTTCGGCATGGGAGCGGTTCAGCCCTCTCGTTGCGATCCCCGGCCGCTCACCGCGACCGCCTAGAACGAACTACGCCCCTCGCCGCCCGGCATCAGCAGGGGTGACCAGGGGCGTAGCTCAAAGCAAAACTGAAGAAGTGACTACTTCTCGACGATCGCGAGCACGTCGCGGGCCGAGAGGACGAGGTATTCCTCGCCGTTGTACTTCACTTCGGTGCCGCCGTACTTGCTGTACAGCACGACGTCGCCAACGGTGACGTCCAGCGGAAGTCGCTGGCCGTCCTCGAAGCGGCCCGGGCCTACCGCGAGGACGACGCCCTCCTGGGGCTTCTCCTTCGCGGTGTCCGGGATGACCAGGCCAGAGGCCGTGGTCTGCTCGGCGTCGAGCGGCTGGACCACAATGCGGTCCTCAAGCGGCTTGATGGCAACCTTGGAGCTGGTGGTCGTCACGATCCGACCTCCCCCTTCGGAGATCCGGGGTCAACTGTCTGAGGTGGCGACCAGGTCGATCCGTCGTCGCGGGTGCCGGATCTGCCTGTCGCTGTGTTGGCACTCACCAGGGGCGAGTGCCAGACGCGAGACTATTCCGGGGATTAGCACTCGGTCAAGCGGAGTGCCAATACGCGCCGCGGTTTTTCCCCGTCCGGGCCGGTCCGGGGCGCCCGAAACCCCGCCCGGGGACCGTCCAGAACCACCCGGAACCGCAAGCCGAACCTGGCCGGGGTCTTCACCGGCCCTTCCGTTCGAGGGCTTCGACAGGAACCATGACCGGAACCACGGCGTGGAGATGAACGTCGTAGACGATATGAAGATAAAGCGGCTCATTGCCGAGCAGATCGGGCCCGAGGCCCCTGCGAGCCCGAGCTCAGCGGGCGCCATCGACGACGGCGGCGTCCCGTGCGCGGATTGAAGCCCCTGACGACCGCGGGCGCGCGCCGCCGCACGGAAGCGCTGCTGCTCGTCCTCGTCGTCGGCGTCACGGTGGCCGGACACATCAGCGCGAGCCTCGCGATGAGCGACGCGCTGCCGCCCGGCCTCACCGGCTTCGTGATCAGCATGTCGCTGCTCGCGCTGGTGGGGCATCTGGCCGTACGCCGGTTCGCGGCGTACGCGGATCCGCTGATCTTCCCGCTCGCCCTGCTGCTGACCGGGATGGGCCTGGTGCTCCTGCACCGCCTCGACCAGGGGTACATCGACCGGTTCAAGGGCGCGGTGGCGAACGCTCCCGGCCAGCTGATGTGGTCGGTGGTCGGCGTCGCGGCCTGCATCGCGGTGCTGGGGATCCTGCGCGACCACCGGCTGTTGCAGCGGTTCATCTACATCACGATGGTCCTCGCGCTGGTGGCGCTGATCGCCCCCGCCTTCTTCGGCGCGGACACCTACGGGGCGAAGCGCTGGATCATCATCGGCGGGCTCTCGGTACAGCCGGGCGAGTTCGTGAAGATCATGATCGCGGTCTTCTTCGCGGGCTACCTGGTCGTCCACCGGGACTCGCTGGCCCTGTCGGGCCGCAAGTTCATGGGCATGCGGCTGCCGCCGATGCGGCAGCTCGGACCGATCGTCACCGTGTGGATCGTCTCGCTGCTCGTCCTGGTCTTCGAGCGCGACCTCGGGACCTCGCTGATCTTCTTCGGTGTCTTCGTGGTGATGCTCTACGTGGCCACCGAGCGCACCAGCTGGATCGTCTGCGGCCTGGTCCTGGCCTCGGCGGGCGCCTTCGTCGTGGGTTCGACCGAACCGCACGTCAAGGGCCGCGTGGCCGCCTGGCTGGACCCGCTGTCGTACTACTGGAAGGAGCGGCCGCCGGGCGTCGTCTCGGACCAGTCCGCGCAGGCCCTGTTCAGCTTCGGCACGGGCGGCGTCTCGGGCACCGGGCTCGGGATGGGCCACCCGGAGCTCATCGGGTTCGCGGGCCGCAGCGACTTCATCCTGACGACGGTGGGCGAGGAGCTCGGCCTGGCCGGCGTCATGGCCGTCCTGGTCCTGTACGCGCTCCTCGTGCAGCGGGGGCTGCGGATGGCCCTGGGCGCCCGGGACCCGTTCGGCAAGCTGCTGGCGGTGGGCCTGTCCTCGGCGCTGGCCCTCCAGGTCTTCGTGGTGGCCGGCGGCGTCACGGGCCTCATCCCCCTGACGGGCAAGGCCCTGCCCTTCCTCGCGGCGGGCGGCTCTTCGCTGCTGGCCAACTGGATCATGATCGCCCTGCTCCTGCGCATCTCCGACAGCGCGGAACGCCAGCGCGAGGCGGACAGCCTGGGACCGGTGGAAACGACGATCACGCCCGCGGTGGTGCGCCAGTAGTGCGGTGGCGCGCCAGTAGTGCCGTGGCGGGGATGCTTCGCCGGGCCGTGCCGGGCGTCGCGACCCGGTGAACCCTCGCGGTCGCAGCCCTCAGAGGTAGTCCTCCAGCCGCCCGATGCGGTACCCCTGCTCCTGTATCCGCCGGAGCATCCGCGTGGTCATCTCGATCTCCGTCGAGCCCTTGAGCTCGGCGGGGCCGCGGAAGTGGGCCAGGACGATGTCACCCGGTTTGAGGGCGGAGCCCTCGGCGTACTGGAAGTTGTTGATCTGCATCGACACGCGCCACAGGAGGAGCTGGGTTATCCCGCACTCGTTCGCGGCCCTGAGGGTGTCGTCGTTGTAGTTGCCGAACGGGGGCCGAAAGCGCGTCGGCTTCGCGCCGAAGCGCTTCTCCAGGCGTTCCTGCTGGCCGCATATTTCCTTCTTCTGCGCCGCGAAGGGCAGGGTCCGCAGGTTCGGGTGCGTCAGCGTGTGGTTGTTTATCGTGCTGCGGGAACCGTTGTCGCGGAGCTTCTCGAAGTGCCCGTAGTCCGCCGAGGCGACGCTGTCCGTCAGGAACATGCTGATCGGCAGCTTCAGGTCGGCGGCCATCTTCAGGAACTCGGGGTCCTTCTCCGCGCCGTCGTCGAACGTCAGGAAGACGACCTTGTCGTCCGCCGGGACGGGTATTCGGTCGATGACCTGGACCCTGCCCGGCTTCGCCGACGGGATCTGGGGTTTGGCCCGGGGCTTGGGCGCGTACTGGAGGGGGGCGGTCAGCCCCCACTTCTTGTACGCCTCGTCCCCCGCCGCCCCCGGCCCGGCCCCGGACGGGCCGGATGGCGACGAGGAGGCGGAGGCCGAAGGCGACGGGGACGGCGTGGTCTGCGTCGCCTTGCGGCCGAGCCGCTCCGTGGGATCCGCGCCGTCCCCGCACCCCGTCAGGGACAGCGCGAGCGCGCCGGCCGCCAGCGTTCCGGCTACCAACCGGCGCGTGTGCTTCACAGATAGTCCTCCAGGCGTGCCACGGCGTACCCCTTGGCCGTGACGGTCTTCATGACATGACGGATCATGTCAGTCATGCTCCCCTTCCAGTCCTCCTTGCCCCGGAAGTGGGTGAGGATGATGTCGCCGGGGTGGAGGTCCTTGTCCCATTCCCTCCAGTCCATCCGGTTCGGGAAGGCCTCCTCGTTCCACAGCGGAACGGCCTTGATCCCGCAGGACTTGGCCGCGCGCAGCGTGTCCTCGTTGTAGTTCCCGTACGGCGGACGGAACAGCGTCGGCCGCTTGCCGAACTGCTTCTGGATCGTGTCCTGCTGACCGCAGATCTCCTGCCGCTGCTTCTCGTACGAGAGCGCTGGCATGTAGCGGTGGTTGAGCGTGTGGTTGTTCAGGGTGACGCCCGCGGCCTGCATCGCCTTGAAGTACGGGTAGTTGTCCCGCACCAGGTAGTCGCTCAGGAACGCGGTGTACGGGAGCTTGAGTTCCTGCATCATCTTCAGGAACTCGGGGTCCTTCTCGGCGCCGTCGTCGATCGTCAGGAAGACGACCTTCTCCTCCGTGGGGACGGTGGTGAAGACCGGCGGCAGGTTCTCCTGGTCCTCCACCTCGAAGCCGTCGCGGGTGGTGATCTCCGGCTTCTTCTTGGGGGCCGCCGGGGCCGTGAGCGGCGGTTTGGCCAGGCCCCACTTCTTCGCGGCGACCGCCCGCGCCTGTTGGGCGGCCTTCAGCTTCTCGGCGTGGTTGCCGAGTGCGCCGGCCGCTCCGGCCTCGGCTCCGGCGGCCGCCTTCGCCTTCGCGGCCTTGTCCGGCTTCCCGGGCTCCGCGGATCCGCACCCGGTCGCCAGTCCGGCGACCAGCAGTGCGGCCATGGCGGCCATCCCCAACCGGCCTCGCGTTGCTGCCGCGATCCGGTGACCCTGTTGCGTCTTATGTTCCTTTTGTCGGACTAGCTGCATAGTTGGGCATCTTTACACCCGCCCCACCCGCGCCGGGGCCGACACCGCGAGGGGAATTCGACCTTCCTCCGAGTGGCCCACCGTGGCCGACAATGGACCCGTGACCCCCGAAGACTTCGCCGCGCTCCTCACCCCCGAGGGCAGCGCCCTCCTCGACTCGCTCCGGGACTACGACCCCGCCCAGGAGATCGCCGTCGCCACCCGGCTGCGCCGCGAGCACCCCGCCGCGCTGGTGTCCGCCGCCCTCGGGCAGGCCCGGCTGCGGCAGCGCGCGGTGGCGAAGTTCGGGGCGCAGGACGCCCACCGGATGTACTTCACGCCCGGCGGGGGCGAGATGGCCACCCGCGCGTCGGTGGCCTCGTACCGCGCCGAGCGGCTCGCCGCCCTGGGCGTACGCAGCCTCGCGGACCTGTGCTGCGGCATCGGCGGCGACGCCCTGGCCCTGGCCCGGATCGGCATCCGCGTGCTGGCGGTGGACCACGACCCGCTGACCGTCGCCGTCGCGCGCGCCAACGCGCGGGCGCTGGGGCTCGCGGACCTGATCGAGGTCCGGGAGGCGGACGTCACGGAGGTCGACACCGCGGGCTACGACGCCGTCTTCATCGACCCGGCCCGCCGGGGCGGCAAGGGGGTGGGGGCCGCGCGGAGCGCGTCGGTGAGGGGTGGCGGCCGGGCGACGGGTGGGCGCGTCTTCGACCCGGAGTCCTACTCCCCGCCGCTGTCGTGGGCCGTGGCCACCGCCCGCTCCGCGAAGTTCGCCGCCATCAAGATCGCGCCGGGGATCCCGCACGAGGCGGTCCCCGCCGAGGCCGAGGCCGAGTGGATCTCCGACCACGGGGACGTGAAGGAGGCCGTCCTGTGGTTCGGGACCGCCCCGGGCGAGATCCGGGCGACCCTGCTGCCCGGCCCGCGCGCGCTGGCGACCGCCGACCCGCTGCCCGATCCGCAGGCCGGTCCCGTCGGCCGCTACCTCTACGAGCCCGACGGCGCCGTGATCCGGGCCCATCTCGTCGCCGAGGTCGCGGAGCGGCTGGGCGGCCGGCTGATCGACCCGACCATCGCGTACATCACCGCCGACGAGCTGCGCGAGACCCCGTACGCGACCTCGTACGAGATCACGGACGTGCTGCCCTTCGGACTGAAGAAGCTCAAGGCGCTGCTGCGCGAGCGCGGCGTCGGGATCCTGACGGTGAAGAAGCGCGGCTCCGCGATCGAGCCCGAGGAGCTGCGCCGGAAGGTGAAGCCGCAGGGCCCGAACTCCGCGACCGTGTTCCTGACCCGGGTCGCGGGAGCCCCCTCGATGCTGATCGGCTCGCCGACGACCGGGCCCTGACGCTCCGGGGAAGACGCCGGGGGCCGTCCCGGGCGGGCCGGTGGAATTGGCGGGCTCAGGACGACACGGGCCCGGAGGACGCGGTCTCGGCGGACGCGGGCCCGGCGGACCGCGACCCGCCACCGAAGGCGCGTAGCGCCCAGCGGTAGTGCGCGCCCGCCTTGCCGGCGCCCAGCAGGCCGGTGATCCAGAGGATCATGCCGAGGCCCATCGTGTACGCGACCTCGCCGTAGGTGTCGTCCCCGGGCACGGCCGACGCCGCCGATCCGAGTGTCACCCAGAGCCCCAGTCCGCACAGGACGAACGAGGCGAGCAGCCAGGTCAGGCTGAGCCCCGGAGCGCGCACCGCGGAGTCGGCGGCCGGGTCCCGCCCCAGCTCCGCCCACGCGCACAGCAGTCGGCGTACCTGCCGGTCCCGCTTGGCGCCCCAGGCGAGCCAGAATCCGGCCGGGATCAGCACGCCTACGCCGAGCGCCGCGAAGATGAGGCCGAAGAGGTACGAGAACGGGTCGTGCGCCTCGAAGGCCATCAGGGCCATGCCGACGAAGGACCAGCCGAGGGCGAAGACCGCCGCCACGGCCCAGAGCAGCAGCAGCCGCCCGATGCCCAGGCTGCGGCGCCCGAGCTCGCTCAGGAACCGGGCGCGGTCGGCCCGTACGGTGCTCTCGTCGAGCCAGGCGCGCAGGTGCGCGGGAGGGGGCGGCGGGGGCAGTTCACGGCGGGGCATGCGCATGACCATATCCGCCCCGCCGCGCGGACCCCGCGGATCCCGCCCGTCCCCCGGCGCGAAGGCTCAGCTTCCGCCGGCCTCGACCGTCTCCACCGATTCGAACCGCCAGCGGTGGACCGCCCGTGTGATCAAGTCGGCAGCGGGCTCGGGGAGTTCGGGCAACTCGGCCGCGATCCCCTCGGAGGTCTCCCACCAGGTGATCACGAGCACCCGGTCGTGCGGGGCCCGGAACACCTCGCGGCGCACCGGATCTTGGGCGAGCACCTGGGAACGGGCCCACTCCAGCAGCTCGTTGTCCCGCCCGGGGACGGACCGGGCCTCCCACATCAGCGCGACGGTGCTCACGAGTACAGGTTGTCCTTGCTCAGCTCGTGCACGTGGTCATGGTCGTGGCCGTGCCCGTGCCCGTGGTCATGCCCGTGGCCGTGGCCGTCGTCGTGCGTGTGCCCGTCGCCCCCGGACCGGCCCGGAACGTGCGGCTGCGTCACCGGCAGCGAGGAGTCCGCGGGCAGGTCCCAGTCCGAGGCCGCCCTGTTCCGCTTGACCATCTCCGCGCCCAGCGCCGCCACCATCGCGCCGTTGTCCGTGCACAGCCCCGGCCGCGGCACCCGCAGGACGATCCCCGCGGCGTCGCAGCGCTCCTGCGCGAGCGCGCGCAGCCGGGAGTTGGCCGCGACACCGCCGCCGATCATCAGGTGGTCGACGCCCTCGTCCTTGCACGCGCGGACGGCCTTGCGCGTCAGCACGTCCACCACGGCTTCCTGGAAGGACGCCGCCACATCGCGCACCGGCACCTCCTCGCCCGCCTTCCGCTTCGCCTCGATCCAGCGGGCGACGGCCGTTTTGAGCCCGGAGAAGGAGAAGTCGTACGCGGCGTCGCGCGGCCCGGTCAGCCCGCGCGGGAAGTTGATCGCCTTCGGGTCCCCCTCGCGCGCGAGCCGGTCGATGACCGGACCGCCGGGGAAGCCCAGTTGCAGCACGCGCGCGATCTTGTCGAAGGCCTCGCCCGCCGCGTCGTCGATGGTCGCCCCGAGCGGCCGCACGTCGGAGGTGATGTCGGGAGCCAGCAGCAGCGAGGAGTGCCCGCCGGAGACCAGCAGCGCCATCGTCGGCTCGGGCAGCGGCCCGTGCTCCAGCTGGTCGACGCAGATGTGCGAGGCCAGGTGGTTCACCCCGTACAGCGGCTTGCCCAGCGCGTACGCGTACGCCTTCGCGGCGGAGACGCCCACCAGCAGCGCCCCCGCGAGTCCGGGACCCGCGGTGACGGCGATGCCGTCGAGGTCGCGGGCGCTGACCCCGGCCTCCTTCAGCGCGCGCTCGATGGTGGGGACCATCGCCTCCAGGTGCGCCCGGGAGGCCACCTCGGGCACGACGCCGCCGAAGCGGGCGTGTTCGTCGACGCTGGAGGCGATGGCGTCGGCCAGGAGGGTGGTGCCCCGGACGACGCCGACGCCGGTCTCGTCGCAGGAGGTCTCGATGCCGAGGACGAGCGGTTCGTCAGCCATGGGTCGTCTCACCTTGTACGGGTCCGTCTACGGGTACGGAGTGTGCGGGGTCGGAAAGGCGCATCACGAGCGCGTCGACGTTGCCGGGCTGGTAGTAGCCGCGGCGGAAGCCGATCGGCTCGAAGCCGAAGCGTGCGTACAGCTTCTGGGCCCGGGTGTTGTCGACCCGGACCTCCAGCAGCACCTCGGCGCATTCGAAGTCGGTGGCGGCGCGCAGCAGGTCGGTCAGCAGCCGGGCACCGAGTCCGGTGCCCCACTGGTCGGGGGCGGCGGCGATGGTCTGTACGTCGCCCAGGTCGCCGGCGGCGGCCAGCCCGGCGTAGCCGACCAGGCGGCCCTGCGGGGTCTCGGCGACGACGTAGTGGCGGGTGGCGCCGGGGCCGCGCGCGTGGGCCAGCTCCGACCAGAACATCCCCGCGGACCAGGCGTCCTCGGGGAACAGCTCGTGCTCCAGTTCCAGCACGGGCTCGATGTCCCACCAGCGCATCTCGCGCAGGACCGCCGTCACTGCGGGGTGACCACCTTGTAGTTCTTGGGCACCTGCGCGTCGGGCCGGCGCAGGTAGAGCGGGGCCGGAGGCACGCCCGGGGCGTTCTCGAAGGCGGCCCCGGCCGCGAGCCGCTCCGCCGCCAGGGCGGCCAGCGCACCGGCGCTCTGGTGCTCGGGGTCCCGCGCGTCGGTGAAGACCTCCGGGTAGAGCCGGGCGCCCTGCCCGACGGCGGGCAGGCCGGCGACGCGATCGGCGATGTCGGCCGGCCGGTCCACGGCGGGCTCGCCGACCCGGGTGCGCGGGTCCTCGTACCGGGCCCAGTAGACCTCCTTGCGCCGCGCGTCGGTGGCGACGGTGAAGGGGCCCTCGATCCCGGCGGCGCCGGCCGCGTAGGCCAGGCCGTCCAGGGTGCACAGTCCGTACACGGGCACGCCGAGGACGGAGGCGAAGGTCGAGGCGGTGACGAGGCCGACCCGCAGCCCGGTGTAGGGGCCGGGGCCCACTCCGACGACGAGGCCGGTGACGGCTTCGAGCTTGACCCCCGCCTCTGCGAGGACCTTGTCCACGGAGGGCAGCAGGAGCTCCCCGTGTCGGCGGGCGTCGACCTGGTTCGACTCGGCGAGGACGGACTCGCCGTCGTGCAGGGCGACGGTGACGGCGGGCGTGGCGGTATCTACAGCGAGCAAGAGCACGCGAACAGCCTACGACTCCGGGGCCCCGGGCCCTTGCGGCCGGTCTGCGGGCACCCCGGCTGCTACCTTCGACCCAGGTGTCACCGATCACGGCACCCCCACGTCGGCGACACGGCGGCAACACGGCGCCAGGGCCCTCGAAGACCATGCGGAGAGGTGGAGCAAGGTGGCACGCAGCAGCTCGGGAATCGTGGCCGGGCTCACCGCCGCGGCCCTCGCGGTCATCGGCTTCCTCGGCTACCAGGCCTCCGCCAGCGCCCCCGCGCACCCGCCGAAGGCGGCCGCGCAGGCACCCGCCCCCGCCCCGGCCGACCCCGGCACCGCCAAGGCCGACCCGGGCAAGCCCGTGGCCGTACCGGCCGGTTCCGGCACCGGGGTGCGCGTCGTGTACTCGGTCGGCGCGAAGCGCGTGTGGCTGGTGGGCGCGGCCGACCAGGAGCCGAAGTCCTTCGCGGTGATGCCGAGCACGGTGCACCCGGCGCCCGGCAGCTACACGGTCGGCTCCCGCTCGGGCACGGTGACCGGCTCGGACGGGGTGCCGATCGAGCACGTGGTCCGCTTCGCCACCGCGGAGGGGATCGCGATCGGCTTCAGCGCCCGCGTGGACAACACGGTGCCGGCGCCCGACACGACCAAGAAGACCGGCGGCATCCGCATGACGCGCGCGGACGGCGACGCGATGTGGGCCTTCGCCACCATCAGCTCGAAGGTCGTCGTCGTTCCCTGACGTTCCCGGACCCGGACCCGGACCCGGACCTGGATCCTGACCGGATCCGATGCACGATCCGGTCCGGGATCCGACACGCTGATTTCACTCGTACGAGGGACACGCGAGGACCGGAGACGGCCCTCGCCGGGGACGGCCCCCGCCGGGGCTTTCCACGCGGGGCGGCTTCCGCTCGGGACGCTTCCCCTCGGGCCACTTCCTCAGGCCGCTTCGGACTCCGGAGCGGCCCCTTCGCCGTCCCGGCCTTCTTCGCCGGCTTCGGCGGCTTCGGCGGCCGCCTCGTCCGGAGCCCCTTCCCCTTCCACGGCATCCGCCCCGGGGTCCGGTCGCCGCGCGCGTTCGCGCGAGGGGGGCGTGGACACCGCGCTGGCCGCCGCTCCCGCGGCGAGCAGCGCCCCCATGGACACGGCGGACGGGCGGGGGGTGCGCGCTCCCGGTGCCACTGCTCCTGCTGCCGACATGGCTGCCTCCTGGCCGGGGCCGGCCCGTACTTAGGCACGCCTAACCAGCCCTCGGTACCATGTGACCACGCGCCCTGCCGCGCGCGCAATATCTTGCCGACGAGTTGTCGGCACGTTTACTCCGAGCGGACTCCCGCGAGGGCCCGCAGGCCGGCCCCGCCGCCGGCCCCGCCGGACCAGCGCGCGCCGACCCCGCGGAGCACGACCTCCCGTACGTCGTCCAGGACTTCCTCGTGCCCGACCGCCCGCCGGATCACCACGTGCAGCCGGTCGTCGGACAGCTCCTCGACCTTGCCGTCGCCCCACTCCACGACGACCACGGACTCGGGCAGCGAGACGTCGAGGTCCAGGTCCTCCATCTCGTCCAGCCCGCCGCCCAGGCGGTACGCGTCCACGTGCACCAGCGCCGGACCGCCGGTCAGCGACGGGTGGACCCGGGCGATCACAAAGGTCGGCGAGGTCACGGCCCCGCGGACGCCGAGCCCCTCGCCGAGACCGCGGGTCAGGGTGGTCTTGCCGGCGCCGAGCTCCCCGGTCAGCAGGACGAGGTCGCCGGGGCGCAGCAGTCCGGCGATCCTGCGGCCGAGGTCCTGCATGGCATCGGGCGAGCCGATGGTGACGTGCGCTTCGGTTCCCGCGTCAGGAGCCGGTGCCTGTGCCCGACCCGGTGCCTGCGCCTGTGCCTCTGCCTGTGCCTGTGCCTGGCTGCGCGATGCTTCCCGCGCTACTTCTTCCATGCTCGCCAACGTTAGCCGGTACGGACACCACGCCCGTGCGCGCCAGCAGCTCGGTCAGCAGCCGGGTCACGGTGTCCGGGTGCTCCAGCATCATCAGGTGCCCCGCGGACTCCAGGACGACGAGCTCGGCGGAGGGCAGCGCGTCCTTGATGGCCTGGCTGTGACCGGGCGGGGTGACCATGTCGCGGTCCCCGGCGATGACGGTGACGGGGATGTCCGCGAATCGCTGGAGCACGGCCGTCTTGTCGTGCGTCTGGAAGGCCGGGTAGAACTCGGCGACCACGTCGATGGGCGTGCCCTCGATGAGCCGCTCGGCGAAGCGGGCGACGCCCGGGTCCACGTCGGGCGAGGCGAAGGAGTACATCTTGACCATGCTCGCGAACAGGTCCGCGGTGGCCCGGCGACCCTTCTCCACCAGCTCCACCTGGGAGCCGAGCGCCCTGAGCACTCCGGGCAGCAGCCGGCGCACCGCCCCGAAGCCGACGGAGGGCAGCCCGTACGTCACCTCGTGCAGGCGGCCGCTGGAGGTGCCGACCAGGACCACCCCGGCGACCCGGTCCCGGACGAGCTCGGGGAACTGGTCCGCCAGTCCCATGACGGTCATGCCGCCCATCGAGTGACCGACCAGGATCAGCGGGCCCTCGGGCGCGGCCGCGTCGATGACGGCCCGCAGGTCGCGGCCGAGCTGCTCGAAGGTCACCGGCTCGCCCTGCGCCTGGGCGAGGCCGCGCCCGCTGCGGCCGTGGCTGCGCTGGTCCCAGTACACGGCCCGGACCAGGCCCCGCAGGGCGGCGCGCTGGAAGTGCCAGGAGTCCTGCGCGAGGCAGTAGCCGTGGCAGAACACCACGGTCGGCGGGGCGGGGGCCTTGCGGCGCAGCCGGCGCCGCTTGCCCTCCTCGGGCAGCTCGTCGACCTCGTAGTGGAGCGAGGTGCCGTCCTCGGCCCGCGCGGTGCCCGAAGTGCCGCGCAGGGAGCCGTAGTCCCCGGTCGCGTCGAGGGCGAGGCGGGCCCGCACGCGCATGCCGCGCCCGACGGTGATCCGTTCGACCGCGACGCCGGCCGCGGCGCCCGCGGCCATCACGCCGATGGCCGCTCCGGCCCAGCCGGCCTTGCGCCAGTTCTCGCTCACGCCGCCGCCCTCACTCAGCCGTCGCGGTACGGCCGTTGCGGTATACGCGGGGGACCCGCGTCCCGATACGGGTGACGATCTCATACGCGATGGTCTGTGCCGCTCGGGCCCAGTCCTCGGCGGAGGGCTCGCCGCGCTCGGGGTCGCCGAAGATGACGACCTCGTCGCCGGGGCGGACCGGGTCCTCGGGGCCGATGTCCACGACGAACTGGTCCATGGCGACGCGGCCGACGGCGTGGCGGATCCTGCCGCCGAGGAGCACCGGGCCGCGGCCGGAGGCGTGCCGCGGGATCCCGTCGGCGTAGCCCGCCGGGATCAGCGCGAGCCGGGTCTCCCGCTCGGTCACGTAGTGGTGCCCGTAGCTGACGCCGTGCCCGGCGGGGACCTCCTTGACCAGGGCCACGGAGGCCTTCAGGGCCATGGCGGGGCGCAGCCCGAGCTGGGCGGGGGTGCCGAGTTCGGGGGCGGGCGACACGCCGTAGACGGCGAGTCCGCAGCGGACGAGGTCGAAGTGGCTCTCCGGCAGCGTGAGGGTCGCGGGTGAGTTGGCGATGTGCCGGACCTCGGGCTCGAGGCCCTCCTTCTCGGCGTGCGCGAGCATGTCGCGGAAGGCGGCCAGCTGCGGCGCGATGGAGGGGTGGCCGGGTTCGTCGGCGCAGGCGAAGTGGGACCAGAGCCCGGTGACGCGGACGGTCCCCTCGGCCTGGGCGGCCACGGCCGCGCCGACGAGCTCGGCCCAGTCGGCGGGCTGGCAGCCGCCCCGGCCGAGCCCGGTGTCGGCCTTGAGCTGGACGCGGGCGGTCCGCCCGGCGGCGCGCGCCGCCTCCCGCACCTCGTCCAGGGCCCACATCGCGCTGACGGACACGTCCACGTCGGCCTCGACGGCCTGCTGCCAGGGCCCGCCGGGGGTCCACAGCCAGCACAGGATCCGGCCGCCGACGCCGGCGGCGCGCAGCGCGAGCGCCTCGTCCGGCGTGGCGGTCCCGAGCCAGGTCGCGCCGGCCTCCCGGGCGGCCTCGGCGCAGGCCACGGCTCCGTGCCCGTAGGCGTTCGCCTTGACGACGGCCATCAGCTCGGACCGGGGCGCCAGCTCGCGCAGTGCGCGCACGTTCTCCCGTACGGCGTCAAGATCGATCTCGGCGTACACGCGGGTGGCTGTCTCATTCATCCCCCCCAGTCTCGCAGAACCCCCACCCGCCGCTGGTGAGCCCACTCCCGGACCCGTGCGGCCGCTCCCCCGGGACTCCGCCCCGGGACCGCGCGTCCCGGTCCCCGTCAGCCCGACCTGACGTCCCGCCAGGCCGAGGGCAGGGCCCGCGCCACCCCGTGCGCCAGCGCGGGAGCACCGGCGGACGCCCGCCGCCCCGCCAGCCCGTGCAGGTACGCCGCCACCGATCCGGCGTCGACCGCCGACAGGCCCGCCGCCAGCAGCGATCCGCCCAGCCCCGACAGCACGTCCCCGCTCCCGGCGGTCGCCAGCCAGGCCGTGCCCGTCGGGTTGACCCGTACGGTCTCCCCCGAGGGGGAGGACACCACCGTCGTCGAGCCCTTCAGCAGCACCGTCGCCCCGTACCGCGCCGCCAGCCGCCGCGCCGCCGCCAGCCGCCCCGCCTCCACCTCTTCGCGCGGGACCCCGAGCAGCGCCGCCGCCTCCCCCGCGTGCGGGGTCAGCAGGGTCGGCGCCGTCCGTGCCCGCAGCGCCCCGGGGTCCAGGCCGCGCAGGCCGTCCGCGTCCACCAGTACCGGCACCGGCTGCGCGAGGGGCTTCGCCAGGACCTCCGCGCCGCCCTCGTCGCCGAGCCCCGGGCCGACCACCCACGCCTGGACCCGGCCGGGCCCGATCAGCGTCTCCGGGTAGCGCGCCAGCACGGCCTCCGCGACCGCCGCCGGTCCCACGTACCGCACCGCGCCCGCACCTCCGCGCAGGGCCCCCGCCACCGCGAGCACCGCCGCACCCGGATAGCGCGCCGACCCGGCGACGATCCCGACCACGCCCCGCCGGTACTTGTCGCTCGTCTCCGTCGGCTCCGGCAGCAGCCGCGCCACGTCCGCGTGCTGCAAGGCCTCCGCCTCCGGCGGCCCGGGGAACTCCAGCCCGATGTCCACCAGGTGCACCACGCCGGCCCGCGAGGCCCCCGGGGCGATGAGCAGTCCCGGCTTGTACGCCCCGAAGGTCACGGTGACGTCGGCCCGTACGGCCGTCCCCGCCGCCACCTCCCCGGTGTCCGCGTCCACCCCGCTCGGCAGGTCCACCGCGACCACCACCGCGCCCGCCGGGATCCGCTCCACGAGCGCCGCCGCGGCCGGCCGCAGCCCGCCCCGGCCGCCGATCCCGACGAGCCCGTCCACGACGAGATCCGCCCCCGGGGGCACCGCCGGGTCGAGGCGGCCGCCGGCGGCCAGCAGCGCGGCCAGCCCGCCCGGGTGCACCCGGGAGGGATCCACCGGCACCGCCGTCACCCCGGCACCGCGCCGGGCCAGGCGCGCGCCGGCGTACAGCGCGTCGCCGCCGTTGTCCCCGGAGCCGACCAGGAGCACGACCCGCGCCCCGTACACCCGGGGCAGCAGCCGGGCGCAGACGGCGGCCAGTCCGGCCGCCGCCCGTCGCATCAGGGCGCCTTCGGGCAGCCGCGCCATCAGCTCCCGCTCGGCGGCCCGTACGGTCTCCACGCTGTAAGCAGTTCGCATGGGACCACCCTGCCCGCTATCCCTCGGCGATCACCACCGCGGAGGCGACACCGGCGTCGTGGCTGAGCGAGAGGTGCCAGGACCGGACGCCCAGCTCCGCAGCCCGCGCCTGGACCGTCCCGGCCACCCGCAGCCGCGGCTGCCCGCTCTCCTCCACGTACACCTCGGCGTCGGTCCACAGCAGTCCGCCGGGCGCGCCGAGCGCCTTGGCGAGCGCCTCCTTGGCGGCGAACCGGGCGGCGAGCGAGGCCGTCCCGCGCCGCTCACCGCCCGGCAGGGTCAACTCGGCGTCGACGAACAGTCGTTGCGCCAGGGCCGGCGTCCGCTCCAGCGCGGCGCCGAACCGCTCGATCTCGGCAACGTCAATCCCCACACCGATAATCACAACTACAGACTCGCTTCGCTCACTTCACCGTCACCGACCGTGCCCCATTGTCGGCGACCCGCTCCGTTCGCCGCGCTCACTCCACGGTCACCGACTTGGCGAGGTTACGCGGCTGGTCCACCTCGTTGCCCCGGGCCGTCGCCAGCTCGCACGCGAAGACCTGCAGCGGCACGGTCGCCACCAGCGGCTGGAGCAGCGTCGGGGTGGCCGGGATGCGGATGAGGTGGTCGGCGTAGGGGACCACCGCCTCGTCGCCCTCCTCGGCGATCACGATGGTCCGCGCCCCGCGCGCCCGGATCTCCTGGATGTTCGACACGATCTTGTCGTGCAGCACCGAGCGCCCGCGCGGCGACGGTACGACGACCACCACCGGCAGATCCTTCTCGATCAGCGCGATCGGCCCGTGCTTGAGCTCGCCCGCCGCGAAGCCCTCAGCGTGCATGTACGCCAGCTCCTTGAGCTTCAGCGCGCCCTCCAGCGCCACCGGGTAGCCGACGTGCCGCCCCAGGAACAGCACCGTGTTCTTGTCGGCCAGGGAGCGCGCGAGCTCCCGTACCGGCTCCATCGTCTCCAGTACGGTGTCCACCGCCGCGGCGATGTCCGACAGCTCCCGGATGACCGCCCGGATCTCGTCGCCCCACTTCGTGCCCCGGACCTGCCCGAGGTACAGGGCGACCAGGTAGCAGGCCACCAGCTGGGTCAGGAACGCCTTGGTCGAGGCGACGGCCACCTCGGGTCCCGCGTGCGTGTAGAGCACGGCGTCCGACTCGCGCGGGATCGTCGATCCGTTCGTATTGCAGATGGCCAGCACCTTGGCGCCCTGCTCGCGCGCGTGGCGCAGCGCCATGAGGGTGTCCATGGTCTCGCCGGACTGCGAGATCGCGATCACCAGCGTCCGCTGGTCCAGGATCGGGTCCCGGTAGCGGAACTCGCTGGCCAGCTCCGTCTCGCACGGGATGCGGGTCCAGTGCTCGATGGCCAGCTTCGCGATCATGCCCGCGTGGTACGCCGTACCGCACGCCACGATCACGACCTTGTCGACCTCGCGCAGCACCGAGTCGGGGATGCGCACCTCGTCGAGGGTCAGCAGGCCGCTCGCGTCGATCCTGCCCAGGAGGGTGTCGGCGACGGCCTTCGGCTGCTCGGCGATCTCCTTGAGCATGAAGTAGTCGTAGCCCCCCTTCTCGGCGGCCGAGGCGTCCCAGTCCACGTGGTACGCCCGTACGGTCGCGGGCGAACCGTCGAAGTTGGTCACCGTGACACCGTCGCGGCGGAGCTCGACGACCTGGTCCTGCCCCAGCTCGATCGCGGACCGGGTGTGGGCGATGAAGGCGGCCACGTCCGAGGCGAGGAAGTTCTCGTCCTCCCCGACGCCCACCACCAGCGGCGAATTGCGGCGCGCGCCGACCACCACGTCCGGGTCGTCGGCGTGGACCGCCACCAGCGTGAAGGCGCCCTCCAGCAGCCGGCACACCTGCCGCATCGCCTCCGAGAGGTCACCGGTGGAGGAGAACCGCTCCGCCAGCAGGTGCGCCACGACCTCGGTGTCCGTCTCGGACTCCAGCCGGTGCCCGCGCTCGGCGAGCTCGGCGCGCAGCGCGGCGAAGTTCTCGATGATGCCGTTGTGCACGACGGCCACGCGCCCCGCGTTGTCGAGGTGCGGGTGGGCGTTGACGTCGGTGGGCCCGCCATGGGTGGCCCACCGGGTGTGTCCGATCCCCGTGGAACCGGCGGGGAGGGGGTGCCCGACCAGTTCCTTCTCCAGATTGACCAGCTTGCCGGCCTTCTTGACGGCGGTGAGTCCCCCGTCGGCGAGCACGGCGACACCCGCCGAGTCGTAGCCGCGGTACTCCAGCCGCTTGAGTCCGGCAATGACCACATCGAGCGCCGACTGCGCTCCCACGTAACCCACGATTCCGCACATAAGCCGCAGGGTACGCCGTAGTTGGCTTCCTGCCCGGTACCTGAACAAGACGAAAAACCCGCCCCGGCGCATGTGCCGGGGCGGGTTCGACGCGTGTTCGAGCGGAGCGTCAGGCGAGCTTCTTCACCTGCGCCGCGACGACGGCCGTCGGCTGCTCGGCGGTGCCGGCGAGGCTCAGGGCCGAGAAGGTGGCGAGGGTGTTGCCCTTGCGCACGACCACGAGCTGCGTCGAGATCGACTCGCCGTCCAGGTCGGCGTCGATGGTGTAGGCGAGCGCCTCGTCCCCCGCGGTGACCGGGGCCCCGGGGCTGACCTTCGTGATCTTGCCGGACTCGCCCGCCTGGCTGGCCGTGTAGCCACCAGCGCACGCCGTGCCGGCGCTCTTCAGCCCGGCGAAGGCCTCGGCGGCGCCCTTGCCGTCGTACGACTGCAGGGTGACGGCGGTGGCGGTCGCGCCGAGGGCGTCCATGCCGGCCTTCAGCTTCTCCTCCGCGCTCGCGCCCGCCGCCGGCTCCTTGCCCTTCGCGACGGCCTTGACCCGCGCGGTGCCGGTGGAGGTGCCCAGCGCGGACATGGACTGCGCCTTCACCAGCGGGAGGCACGCGGGCTTGTCGCTGGTGGACCCGTCGCCGGCCTTGGCCTCCTCCGGCGTGGCGGCCTTGAGGACGTGGTCGGGCAGGTCCGCCTGGACCAGGAGCAGGCCGCCGAGCTCGGCGTCCGTCTTGCCCTTGGCCGCCGGGGCCGCGGCGGAAGCCGGGGCGGACGCCTTGGTGTCATCCTTCGCGTCCGACGTGTCGGAGCCGCACGCGGTGGCGAGCAGCGCCAGCGACAGGGCCGAGGCGGACAGGACGGTACGGCGGACGAGAGCGGTGCGCATGATGCGGTTCCCCCACGGAATACGACTACGGGACATGGGCAGCGGGCCGCGGCGCCCCGAAGGGGACGCCGTCACGAGCTGCGGTGATCAACACCGTACGGGAACGCACGTCCGGCGTCCCCCTCAATTCGCGCGCCCCGCGCATCGTGACGGCGATGAGACCCCAGAGCCCTCCGATCGAGACCGCACCCGGTACGACCCGTACGACCCGTACGTCCCGGGCCATGGGGTCCGCCCCCACGTGACCGACCACACCACCCACAACGGCCCGCTAGCCCCGACAATGGCCCTGTGATCACTTCGCCGCCACGAAGCACGCCGGACAGCGCAATGGAGCGCCCCGACGGATCGGAGCACCCCGCGCACCCCGCGAACGCCCCGCACCCCACACGCCGCCGGGGCCACGAGGCCTCCCCCTACGTAGACCTCACCCGCGCCGAGTGGAGCGCCCTGCGCGAGCGGACCCCGCTCCCGCTGACGGCCGACGAGGTCGAGCGGCTGCGCGGGCTCGGCGACGTCATCGACCTCGACGAGGTCCGGGACGTCTACCTGCCGCTCTCCCGGCTGCTGAACCTGTACGTCGGCGCCACCAGCAACCTCCGCGGCACCCTGAACACCTTCCTCGGCGACGCCGGCAACGGCCACGGCGCCCAGCAGGGCACCCCCTTCGTCATAGGGGTCGCCGGCTCGGTCGCGGTCGGCAAGTCCACCGTGGCCCGCCTCCTCCAGGCCCTGCTGGCCCGCTGGCCGGAGCACCCGCGCGTGGAACTGGTCACCACCGACGGCTTCCTCTACCCGATGAAGGAGCTCCAGCGGCGCGGGCTGACCGCCCGCAAGGGCTTCCCCGAGTCGTACGACCGCCGCGCGCTGACCCGCTTCGTCGCCGATATCAAGGCCGGCAAGGACGAGGTCACGGCCCCCGTCTACTCCCACCTGATCTACGACATCGTGCCCGGCGAGCAGCTCGTCGTGCGCCGCCCGGACATCCTGATCGTCGAGGGGCTCAACGTCCTCCAGCCGGCCCTGCCCGGCAAGGACGGCCGCACCCGGGTGGGCCTCGCCGACTACTTCGACTTCAGCGTGTACGTGGACGCCCGCCCCGAGGACATCGAGCGCTGGTACCTCAACCGCTTCCGCAAGCTGCGCGAGACGGCGTTCCAGAACCCCTTCTCCTACTTCCGCAAGTACACCCAGGTCTCCGAGGAGGAGGCGCTGGAGTACGCGCAGACGATGTGGCGGACGATCAACAAGCCCAACCTCCTGGAGAACGTGGCCCCCACCCGCGGCCGCGCCACCCTCGTCGTCCGCAAGGGCCCCGACCACAAGGTGCAAAAGCTCAGCCTCCGCAAGCTCTAGTGCCGCAACCGGGAAGGCCACGGCACCAGCACCAGGACCACGAGTAGGACTACTGTGCGGCCATGCTGCACGTACGGATGATCATCCCGGCCGACCGGACGGACGCCGTGGTCCGCATCGTCGAGGAGACGGTCGGCACCACCCACCTGGTGGTGCTGCCCGGCGCGGCCCGCATCCCCCCGGGCGACATCGTCACGTGTGACGTGGCGCGCGAGGCGGGCGACGAGCTCCTCCACGCGCTCCGGGAGCTCGGCATCGACCGGGACGGCTCGATCGCGGTCGGCGCCATCGACCTCTCCCTGTCGGTGCGCGCCGAGCGGGCCGAGGAGGAGGCACCCGGAGAGGGCGCCGACGCCGTCCTGTGGGAGCAGCTGAGCGGGGCGACCCACGAGGAGTCCACGCTCACCATCACCTACAGCGCCTTCATGATCATCGCTACGATGATCGCGGCCTGCGGCGTGGTCCTCGACAACGCCGTCCTGATCGTGGGCGCGATGGCCGTGGGCCCGGAGTTCGGCCCGCTCGCGGGCGTGTGCACCGGCCTGGTGCAGCGGGCCCCCCGGCTGGCCGCGCGGTCCCTGCTCGCCCTGATCGTCGGCTTCGCGGCCGCGATGGCCGCCACCACCGTCTTCAGCCTGGTGATGGACGCCCTCGACCTGTTCGACCAGGGGATGCTGGACGATCCGCGCCCGAGCACCAGCTTCATCTGGCAGCCGGACCCGTTCTCCTTCGTCGTGGCGCTGCTCGCCGGCGCGGCCGGAGTGCTCTCCCTGACCTCGGCGAAGTCCGGTGCGCTGGTCGGCGTCGCGATCTCGGTGACCACGGTCCCGGCCGCCGCCAACGCCGCCGTGGCCCTGAGCTACGGGGACCTCGCGCAGATGTGGGGTTCGGCGGAGCAGCTGCTCCTGAACCTGTTCGGGATCGTGCTGGCCGGCGTACTGACCCTGCTCGCTCAAAAGCTCCTCTGGCGCACCCAGCGCGGCCGCTGGAACCGCAGGCCGGCGCCGCCCAAGGCCTGAAGCCCGGGAGGCTCCGGGTAAGCGGACGGCCCCGCCGTACGAAGCTTCGAGACTTCGTACGGCGGGGCCGTCCGCCAGGTCCGCGGGTTCTAGCCCAGCGCGGACTTCACCACGTCCGCCAGGCGCCCCGCGACCGCGCGGGCCTGCTCGATGTCGGCGGCTTCCACCATCACCCGAACGAGCGGCTCCGTGCCCGAGGAACGCAGCAGTACGCGCCCGGTCGTGCCCAGCTCCCGCTCCGCGTCGGCGACGGCGGCGGCCAGCTCGGCCGAGGTCGTGACGCGGGACTTGTCCACGTCGGGGACGTTGACCAGGACCTGCGGCAGCCGGTCCATGACGCCGGCCAGCTCCGCGAGCGACTTGCCGGTGGCCGCGAGGCGCGCGCCCAGCATCAGGCCGGTCAGGGTGCCGTCGCCGGTGGTGGCGTGGTCGAGGATGATCACGTGGCCGGACTGCTCGCCGCCCAGCGCGTACCCGTGCTCCTTCATCGACTCCAGGACGTACCGGTCGCCGACCCCGGTCTGCACGACGTGGATGCCCTCGGACTCCATGGCCAGCTTGAAGCCCAGGTTGGACATCACGGTGGCGACCACGGTGTCCTCGCGCAGGTGCCCGGACTCGCGCATGGCCAGGGCCAGCACCGCGAGGATCTGGTCGCCGTCGATCTCTTCCCCGTTCGCGTCCACCGCGAGGCAGCGGTCCGCGTCCCCGTCGTGCGCGATGCCGAGGTCGGCCCCGTGCTCGACGACGGCCTGCTTGAGCAGGCCGAGGTGGGTGGAGCCGCAGCCGTCGTTGATGTTCAGGCCGTCGGGCTCGGCGCCGATGGTGATGATCTCCGCGCCGGCCCGGGCGAAGGCCTCGGGCGAGACGAAGGCGGCCGCGCCGTGCGCCTCGTCCAGGACGACCTTGAGGCCGTCGAGGCGGTTGGGCAGGACACCCATGAGGTGGGCGACGTACTTGTCGAAGCCCTGGTCGTAGTCGGAGACGCGGCCGACGCCGGCACCCGTCGGCCGTGCCCAGGGCGCGCCCGTGCGGTGGTCCTCGTAGACCGACTCGATCCGGTCCTCCAGCTCGTCGGCGAGCTTGTGGCCGCCGCGCGCGAAGAACTTGATCCCGTTGTCCGGCATCGCGTTGTGGCTGGCCGAGAGCATGACACCGAGGTCGGCGCCCAGCGCACCGGTGAGATACGCCACCGCCGGGGTGGGCAGCACACCGACGCGCAGGACGTCCACGCCCGCGCTCGCGAGGCCCGCGACGACTGCGGCCTCCAGGAATTCGCCCGAGGCCCGGGGGTCCCGGCCGACGACGGCGGTGGCCCGATGGCCCGCAAAGGTCCCGGCCTCGGCCAGTACGTGTGCGGCCGCCACGGAGAGGCCGAGCGCGAGCTCGGCCGTCAGATCCGCGTTGGCGACGCCCCGTACGCCGTCCGTCCCGAAGAGTCGTCCCACTGTTGTCCTCCCGAGTTCGCACTTCGCTGTGAGCAGCTGTGCCGATTATTTGCCGCTTTTGGCGGGAAACGAACCGCCCCGGCAGCACACAGAGTGCTGCCGGGGCGGTGTCGTGCTGAACAGCTGGCGCAGATTAACGCTTGCTGTACTGCGGAGCCTTACGGGCCTTCTTGAGACCGGCCTTCTTGCGCTCGACCGCACGGTCGTCGCGGGAGAGGAAGCCGGCCTTCTTCAGCGCCGGGCGGTTGTTGTCCACGTCCGCCTCGTTCAGCGCACGGGCCACGCCGAGGCGCAGGGCGCCGGCCTGGCCGGACACGCCGCCACCCGAGATGCGGGCGATGACGTCGTAGCGGTTGTCGAGCTCGAGCAGCTTGAACGGCTCGTTGACTTCCTGCTGGTGCACCTTGTTGGGGAAGTAGTCCTCAAGGGTGCGACCGTTGATCTTCCACTTGCCGGTGCCCGGAACGATCCGGACGCGGGCGATGGCGTTCTTGCGACGGCCCAGGCCGGCGGCCGGCTGGGGGTCGCCGAAGCGACCGGCAAGGGACTCGGAGGTGTAGTCGCCCTCGACTACGGCCTCGGACTCGGTGGTGTACTCCTCGACGTTGCCCTCGAACTCTTCGACGGGGGTCGTCTCGGCGGTGGTCTCGGCCACGATGCTCCTCAGAATTTTCTACGTCTTAGGGGGTGGCCGGAACTACTGCGCGACCTGGGTGATCTCGAACGGCACCGGCTGCTGGGCAGCGTGGGGGTGCGTGTCGCCCGAGTAGACCTTCAGCTTCGAGAGCATCTGACGGCCCAGGGTGTTCTTGGGGAGCATGCCCTTGATGGCCTTCTCGACGGCCTTCTCCGGGTTGTTCGCGAGGAGGTCGTCGTAACGCACCGAGCGGAGACCACCCGGGTAACCAGAGTGGCGGTACGCCATCTTCTGGGTCGCCTTGTTGCCGGACAGGTGAACCTTGTCGGCGTTGACGATGATGACGTGGTCGCCCATGTCCATGTGGGGGGCGTAAGTCGGCTTGTGCTTGCCGCGCAGGAGGGCAGCGGCCTGGGTCGCCAGACGGCCGAGGACAACGTCCTGGGCGTCGATGACGAGCCACTGGCGCGAGATGTCGCCGGGCTTGGGGCTGAACGTACGCACGCGTATGCCTTCGCTTCTTCAGTGGTGGGTCATCCCCGGGGGGTGAGCCCGAAGGGACGGGTCCTGACATGGGTCACCACGGACGATCACGACAGCCCTGGTTCACATCGGGGACGCAACCCGTGTGTACCGCTGGTCATCGGCCCGGTGGACCGGCGTAAGGCCAATTCACGTGAGAATGAGCAAGCCAATACGCATAACGAACCAGCAGGATACCCGTGAAGACCTGGAAGGGTCAAAACGCGGTCCGCGAAGCCGTCTCTACCGGCTTCGCGGTGCACTCCGGATCGGTCCTGGGTGGGGACCCCGCAGTTCGTACGACTTCCAGCGTAACCCGGATCGGCCGCAGCGAACGCCGCGCGAGCAGTCCGGCGAGCGAGCACAGGGTCACCATGTCCCGGAACGCCCGCCTCTTGTGCTCGAACTCCGAGGGCCACGGGATGCCCGCCGCCTGGGGCACCAGGGCCAGCCAGAACCAGGGCGAGCGCGGCATCGAACCCGCCCGCACCCCCGAAGCCAGCAGCAGCGGGAGCACCACCAGCAGGTAGTGGTCGAAGGACGGCCGCGAGACCAGGAATGCGGCGAGCATCACCATGCAGGCCGTCTCCACCAGCCGCAGCTCGCCCCCGTCGCCGTCCAGGGCGACCGGACGGCGCCAGCGCCGCCACACCGCCCACAGCCCGCACCCGGCCCCCGCGAAGGACAGCAGCACCGCCAGCGGCTCCGGCACCCCCAGCCTCGGCAGCGCCGCGATCGGCGAGGCGTCCCACGGCAGCGCGTAGGAGTCCTGGCCCTGCAGCAGGAACGGCAGCGTCTTGGTGAAGAACAGCATCGGGTGCGGCATCATCAGCGCCCCCGCCAGCGACAGCCCGACCGGCACGCCCACCGCCACGGCCAGCCCCCGCCACTGGCGCGCCAGCACGAAGAGCAGCCCGATCGGCACCAGCATCGGCTTGCACGCGATGGCCAGGCCCACCACCAGCCCGGCGGCCCCCCAGGACCGCCGGTGCGCCAGCAGCAGCGCCACCGGCAGGGCGGCGACCGAGATCGCGGTCCAGTTCCCGATCAGCACGAGGTTGACGTACGGCTTGTAGGCCAGCGCGAACAGCCCGAAACCGCCGACCGCCAGCCGCGAGCGCACCGGCACCGAGAACAGCCGCAGCGCCGCCCACCAGCCCAGGCCCACCAGCCCGGTCATCCCCAGCGGCAGCACGCAGCGCAGCAGGGGCGTCGGCAGCAGCGCCTCGGGAATGGCCATGATCACGGCACTGGGCAGGTAGAGGAACCGCTTGTCCTCGTACGGGGACACCCCCGCGAGCAGGGCGTCCGCCGCCTTGACGACGAAGGCGTTGTCGGAGCCCCAGTTCACCCGCAGGCTCGCCGAAACCGCCACGGACAGCAGGATCACCAGTGCCACGGCCCGCCAGGACCGGGGTGCGGGCCGCAACAGCCACTCCACCCCGCGGTCCCAGGAGGACGGGCTGTCCCACTTCATGACCCAGACACTAGGCCGCAGCCCCACAACCAGTCCCCTCGACCAAGCCGGGGGGCGGTCTCCCCCTAGCGCTTGCGCTCGACCCTACGTTCGTCCCAGACGGGCTCCGTAGTCTCCCGCACGACACCGTCCGAACCGAAGACCAGATAACGGTCAAATGTGCGGGCGAACCACCGGTCGTGGGTGACGCACAACACAGTGCCGTCGTACGCCTCCAGCCCGTCCTGCAGGGCCTCCGCGGACTCCAGGTCCAGGTTGTCCGTCGGCTCGTCCAGGAGCAGCGCCGTCGTTCCCGCCAGCTCCAGCAGCAGGATCTGGAACCGCGCCTGCTGGCCTCCCGAGAGCTTCTCGAACGGCTGGTCCGCCTGCCGCTCCAGCTCGTAGCGGCGCAGGGCGCCCATCGCCGCGCCGAGCGGCTTCGCCGCCTCCGTCCACAGGATGTCGACGAGCGTGCGGCCGAACAGCTCGGGGTGGGCGTGGGTCTGCGCGAAGTGGCCGGGGACCACCCGGGCGCCGAGCTTCCACGTACCCGTGTGCTTGACGTCCTCGCCCGCCATCAGGCGCAGGAAGTGCGATTTGCCGGAACCGTTCGAGCCGAGGACCGCGACCCGCTCCCCGTAGAAGACCTCCAGCGAGAACGGCTTCATCAGCCCGGTCAGCTCGAGGTTCTCGACGGTGAGCGCGCGCACGCCCGTACGCCCGCCCTTGAGCCGCATCCGGATGTCCTGCTCGCGCGGCGGCTCCGGCGGCGGCCCGGCCTCCTCGAACTTCTGGAAGCGGGTCTGCATCGCCCGGTAGCGCGAGGCCATGTCGGGGCTGCTCGCCGCTTGGTTCCGCAGCCGCAGCACCAGGGCCCGCAGCCGGGCGTGCTCCTCGTCCCAGCGCCGCTTGAGCTCCTCGAAGCGCGCGAAGCGCTCCTTGCGGGCGTCGTGGTACGTGGCGAAGCCGGCTCCGTGCACCCACACGTCCGTGCCCATGGGGCCCGGCTCCAGGCTGATGATCTTCTGGGCGGCCTGGGTCAGCAGCTCCCGGTCGTGCGAGATGAACAGCACCGTCTTGCGGGTGGCCTTCAGCTGCTCCTCCAGCCACCGCTTGCCGGGGACGTCGAGGTAGTTGTCCGGCTCATCGAGCAGCAGCACCTCGTCCGGCCCGCGCAGCAGCGCCTCCAGGACCAGCCGCTTCTGCTCACCGCCCGACAGCGTGCGCACCTCGCGGAACTGCGCCGAGTCGTACGGGATCCCCAGCGCGGCCATGGTGCAGACGTCCCAGAGCGTCTCCGCCTCGTAGCCCTGTACGTCGGCCCAGTCGCTGAGCGCCTGCGCGTACGCCATCTGGGCGGCCTCGTCGTCCACCGTCAGGATCAGCTGCTCGGCCCGGTCCACCGCCTCGGCGGCCTCCCGGATCCGCGGCTGGGCCACCGAGACCAGCAGGTCCCGTACGGTCGTCTCGTCGCGGACCGAGCCCACGAACTGCGACATCACTCCGAGGCCCCCGGAGACGGTGACCCCGCCGCCGTGCGGCTGGAGGTCACCGGAGATCAGCTTCAGCAGGGTCGTCTTGCCGGCCCCGTTCGCCCCCACGAGGGCGACGACCGACCCCTCCCCCACCCGGAAGGAGACGTCGGGGAGCAGAACCCGCCCGTCGGGAAGGTAGTACTCCAGGTGGCTGGCTTCGAGATGTCCCATGCGGGCATTCAACAGCCCCGCACGGGACACACCCAAACGGATTGCCCGTGTCAGGCGACCCGGCGCTTTCGAGCCATGATCCACAGAGCACCGCCGAGCCCGACCGCCACAGCCCCGGCACCGCCGACGGCGAGTGCGCTCGTACCGGTGCGGGCGAGCCCGCCGCCGCTGCCGCCCCGGGCGACGACGCCCGGGGTCGCGGTCGCCGTCACGGTCACCGTCGCGCTCGCGGACGGCGTCGGCGGGGCCGGCGTACCGGCGGCGGAGGACGACGGGGTCGCCGGGGGCTCGCCCTTGCCCGAAGGGGTCACGGACGGCCCCGGGGTCACGGTCCCGCCGCTCCCGGAGCCGGTCACCTTGAGGACGAGCTTGGCGGAGTTGTTCGCCGGGGTGTCGTCGAACGTCCCGAGCCGCATGTGGTGCGGCAGCGGTCGCGTGCTCCACTTCACCTCACCGACGAGCTCGCCCTTGGCCACGCCCTCGTCGATCTTCACCTTCAGCTTGCCCCGGCCGCCCGTGTTCGCCGGGACCTGCCAGCCCGAGGGGCCGCCGCAGGCGTACCAGACCAGGCCCTTCCCGCCGCCCTCGGACGTCTCGTCGTGGGCGGTGCACCCGTCGGCCATCGTCACGCCCTTGGGCAGCAGGACCTCGACGGTCGCGACCGTGCTGAAGTCCCAGGGCTCCGTGATCGTCGCCGGGCCGTCGTTGCGCCAGCCGAATTCCAGCGGGACCGTACTGCCCGGGGCGCCCTCGCCCGTGGCGCCCGTGACGCTGAAGTCCGCGCGGTTGCCCACCGCGGAGACCGTGTCCTCGCCGTGCTCGCCCGCCGCGGCGCTGAAGGCGTCGGTCCGGGTGACGGTGAGCTCGGGGCCGCTTCCGGGCGTGTACTTCGCTTCCTTGTGCAGCTTCTCGCGGATCGCGGGGGTGTCGGGGAACGCGGACGCCGCGAAGAAGTCGACGAAGGCCGTCGGCAGCGTGGTCAGCGTCAGCTTCTTGTCGAACGCGTACGAGGCACCCGCCTCGAAGTTCCCCTTGAACGAGCAGATCGTGTACTTGGCGAAGTAGCCCGCCCCGCCGTCGACGTACTCGCAGTTGGAGAACTTCTCGTCGTACGCGAGACCCGGTCCCTGCTTGAGCACCACGAGCGCGCCGTCGGCCGCCCGCCCGCTCGCGTTGGTGAAACCGAACTGCAGGCTCTGCTTCTCCCCGGCCTTCGTCTGCTTCTTGATGTCCTTGTGGCCGTGGAACCCGAAGTCGTTCTCACGCGGGAGAGGGGCGTCGGCCTGGGCCGGCACCGCCATTCCAATGAGGACCAGGGCCCCCGCCCCCAGCACACCGGCGGTACGGCGCACAGCGGCACCGACATCGAACTTCTTCACAGACCATCCCTGCCGTCGATCCCCGAGGGAGGGCCTCAGGCCCTCCCTCACACAGACCGACGAACGGCGCCATGGTTGCGGCCCTCATGATCACGAAACGGCAACGCGGCCGGTCAGCAGCAGCCCGCTCCGGGGAGGGTGCGAAGGTTGCGCGCCTCCTTGCTGCGCGCGGCGAGGAGCTCGTCGGCCGGGTAGCCGACCTCCTCCAGCGTCAGCCCGTGCGGCTTGACCACGTGCACCGAGGAATCCCGTACGGCGGCCCCGAGCACCTTCCCGGGCCAGTCGGTCGGCCGGTGGCCGTCTCCGACGTGCAGCAGGGCGCCCACGAGCGAGCGGACCATGTTGTGGCAGAAGGCGTCGGCCCGGACGGTGGCGGTGACGATCCCGTCCTCGCCCCGCTCCCAGGAGAGCTGCTGGAGCGTACGGATCGTCGTGGCCCCTTCGCGCTTCTTGCAGTACGCGGCGAAGTCGTGCTCCCCGACCAGCGCGGCGGCGGCCTCGTTCATGGCGTCCACGTCGAGGGGCCACTGGTGCCACAGCACGTGGCCGCGGCGCAGCGGGTCCACCCCGGCCTGGTGGTCGCCGACGCGGTAGGCGTAGCGGCGCCAGATCGCCGAGAACCGCGCGTTGAAGCCGGCCGGGGCCTCGGCGGCCTTCCACACCCGTACGTCGTGCGGCAGCCGGCCGGCGAGCCGGCGCAGCAGCTTGTCCTGGTGCTCGGCCCACACCTCGTCGCGCACGTCGAACTGCGCGACCTGCCCGCGCGCGTGCACGCCCGCGTCGGTGCGCCCGGCCACGGTCAGCTCGACCGGGTCCGGAAGCCTCATGACGGTCCGCAGGGCCGACTCCAGCTCGCCCTGGACGGTCCGCAGCACCCGCTGCTTCGCCCAGCCGGAGAAGTCCTTGCCGTCGTAGCTCAGGTCCAGCCTGACCCGGACGTGTCCGGGCTCCACCTCGTCACTCACGTGACAGATCCTTTCAGACATGCCGAAATGCAGAACGGGCCCGCCCCCGGAAGGGGCGGGCCCGTTCAGAGCCGATCAAGCGGGCTCGATCCCGAAGCGGGACCGGGCCTCCGGTACGTCCCCGCCGCGGCGGGGAAGCCGGATCACGCTTCCTTGGTCTCCTCGGCGGCGGGAGCTTCAGCGGCCTCCGCTTCCTTGACCGCGCGCTTGGTGGCGGCCTCGGCCTCACCAGTGGCCTGCTGGGCGACCGTAAGGGCCTCGACCAGCTCGATCACGGCCATCGGGGCGTTGTCGCCACGACGGTTGCCGATCTTGGTGATGCGCGTGTAACCACCGGGGCGGTTCTCGTAGCGCGGGGCGATCTCGGTGAACAGCGTGTGCACGATGCTCTTGTCCGTGATCGTCTGCAGCACCAGGCGACGGTTGTGGATGTCGCCCTTCTTGGCCTTGGTCACCAGACGCTCGGCGTAGGGACGCAGGCGGCGGGCCTTGGCCTCGGTGGTGGTGATGCGGCCGTGCTCGAAGAGCGCCTTCGCGAGGTTCGCGAGGAGGTGCTTCTCGTGCGCGGCGCTGCCGCCCAGACGGGCACCCTTTGCGGGACGCGGCATGGTCATACTCCTTCACATCTGCACCGGCCGTGTCAGGTACCGGTGTCAGTTCCCCCGGAGCGGACGCCCCGGGAAAGTTCAGTCGCGCTGGTGGCGCTTAGTACTGCTCGGTCTCGACGAAACCGGCGTCCGCGTCGTCGTCGGCGCCGAAGGCGTCGGCGGCGGCGGTCGGGTCGAATCCGGGCGGGCTGTCCTTGAGGGCCAGGCCCATGCCGGCCAGCTTCGCCTTGACCTCGTCGATCGACTTCGCACCGAAGTTGCGGATGTCGAGCAGGTCGGCCTCGGAGCGGGCGACGAGCTCACCCACGGAGTGGATGCCCTCGCGCTTGAGGCAGTTGTACGAGCGGACCGTGAGCTCGAGCTCCTCGATCGGCAGCGCCAGATCGGCGGCCAGGGCCGCGTCGGTCGGGGACGGGCCCATGTCGATGCCCTCGGCGTCGATGTTGAGCTCGCGCGCCAGGCCGAACAGCTCGACCAGGGTCTTGCCGGCGGACGCCATGGCGTCGCGCGGGCGCATGGCCTGCTTGGTCTCGACGTCGACGATCAGCTTGTCGAAGTCGGTGCGCTGCTCGACTCGGGTCGCCTCGACCTTGTAGGTGACCTTGAGGACCGGGCTGTAGATGGAGTCGATCGGAATGCGACCGATCTCCTGGCCGACCTGCTTGTTCTGGACGGCGGAGACGTAGCCGCGACCGCGCTCGACGGTCAGCTCCATCTCCAGCTTGCCCTTGCCGTTGAGCGTGGCGAGGACCAGGTCCGGGTTGTGCACCTCGACACCGGCCGGGGGCGCGATGTCGGCAGCGGTGACCAGGCCGGGACCCTGCTTGCGCAGGTACATCACGACCGGCTCGTCGTGCTCCGAGGAGACGACCAGCTGCTTGATGTTGAGGATGATGTCGGTGACGTCTTCCTTGACACCCGGCACGGTGGTGAACTCGTGCAGGACGCCGTCCACGCGGATGCTGGTGACAGCGGCACCCGGGATCGAGGACAGCAGGGTGCGGCGCAGGGAGTTGCCGAGGGTGTAACCGAAGCCCGGCTCGAGGGGCTCGATCACGAACCGCGAGCGGTATTCGTCGACGACCTCTTCGGTCAGCGACGGACGCTGAGCGATAAGCATGTGTGTTCCTTCATTCGTGGACGCCCACTATTTGACGCCCGACGGGTGCGGCACGGGGCCGCGGACTACAAGGGTACGGGCGGTACGTCCCCCGCGAGGAGTTCGTACCGCCCGGACACTCAAAAACGCACAGGTGCGAAGCCTGAGCGCGACGCGTCAGACGCGGCGGCGCTTCGGCGGACGGCAGCCGTTGTGCGGGGTGGGGGTGACGTCCTGGATCGAGCCGACCTCGAGGCCGGTGGCCTGGAGGGAGCGGATCGCGGTCTCACGGCCGGAGCCGGGACCCTTGACGAAGACGTCGACCTTGCGCATGCCGTGCTCCTGCGCGCGACGGGCGGCCGACTCGGCGGCCATCTGCGCGGCGAAGGGGGTGGACTTGCGCGAGCCCTTGAAGCCGACGTGGCCGGCGGAGGCCCAGGAGATCACGTTGCCCGCGGGGTCCGTGATCGAAACGATGGTGTTGTTGAACGTGCTCTTGATGTGGGCGTGCCCATGAGCGACGTTCTTCTTTTCCTTGCGGCGCACCTTCTTGGCAGCGCCCTGACGACCCTTGGGGGGCATCTAAATCTCCTACGGGAGGTGGTCGGTCCTACAGCGCAAGACCGCTGAACAGGACTACTTCTTGCCCGGCTTCTTCTTACCGGCGATCGCGCGACGCGGACCCTTGCGGGTACGGGCGTTCGTGCTGGTGCGCTGACCGTGCACGGGCAGGCCGCGACGGTGACGGACACCCTGGTAGCACTGGATCTCGACCTTGCGACGGATGTCGGCCTGGATCTCGCGGCGGAGGTCACCCTCGGTGCGGAGGTTGGCGTCCACGTACTCGCGGATCTTGACGAGGTCCTCTTCGGCCAGGTCACGAACGCGGGTGTCGGGGTTCACACCGGTGGCCGCAAGGATTTCCTTGGACCGGGTGCGACCGACACCGAAGACGTAGGTAAGTGCGATCTCCACACGCTTTTCGCGCGGGATGTCAACACCGGAAACGCGTGCCATTCAATGGCTCCTGTGTGTTCGGGGGTCTTCCGCAGAACCGAACCCCGGCCGCCGACCACACCTGATGGGTGGTGGTACGTCCGGGTCCCCGGCCCCCGCCGGAGGTGCCGCCGGTCCTGGTCAGGACTGGGCGGGTTCTGCGTATGTACGTTTTCTTACGTCGCGCGAAGAACTGCGTGAGTGCAGGTCGGTCGGCGTGCGTCAGCCCTGGCGCTGCTTGTGGCGCAGGTTGTCGCAGATGACCATGACCCGACCGTGACGGCGGATCACCTTGCACTTGTCGCAGATCTTCTTGACGCTCGGCTTGACCTTCATGTTGGTGAGGTTCTCCGGGTCAGTGCCACCACCCGTGCCAGGACAGGACGTCCGGACCGGAGTGAAGACAAGATCTACTTGTATCGGTAGACGATCCGGCCACGCGTCAGGTCGTACGGAGACAACTCCACGACAACCCGGTCATCAGGGAGGATGCGGATGTAGTGCATGCGCATCTTGCCGCTGATGTGCGCGAGGACTTTGTGACCGTTCTGGAGTTCCACCTTGAACATCGCGTTCGGGAGGGACTCGATCACGGTGCCCTCGATTTCGATGGCACCTTGCTTCTTGGCCACGCTTCGCCTTTCGAATCGGCTACCTTGATCAGCTCCCCCGCCTTCGCATGAGGACATGCGGGTGCAAAGGAGCCGACGAGTCAGTCTACGTCAGGGCCCACCGAAAGACGAATCCGGAAAGTGTGCCCTACAGGGTAGATCATCAATCATTGCCCCGCCCGCGCCGCCGCGAGTGGCGCTGGGCGCCCCTGGGCGTGGCGCGGAGCGGGTCCGGCTCAGCCCAACGGGTCCGGCGCGGTCGTGATGCCGTACTCCGCCAGCTTGGCCTTACCGCAGTCCGGGGAGGTCAGCACGATCGGACCCTCCTCCGTCAGGGCGATGGAGTGCTCCCAGTGCGAGGACCAGGTGCCGTCCGTCGTGATGACCGTCCAGTCGTCCGCCAGGACCTCCGTCTGGGCCGTGCCCAGGGAGACCATCGGCTCGATCGCCAGGCAGACGCCCGGGGCCAGCTTGATCCCCTTGCCCCGCTTGCGGGAGACGTAGTTCAGCAGGTGGGGGTCCATGTGCATCTCGGAACCGATGCCGTGGCCGCCGTAGTCCTCGATGATCCCGAACTTGCCGAGGCTGTGCTCACCCGTGGTCGGACGCGGCTGGCGCTTGATGTACGTCTCGATCGCCTTGGAGATGTCCACGAGGCGGTTGCCGAGCTTCATGGCGGCGATACCCGCCCACATGGACTCCTCGGTCACCCGGGAGAGCTCCAGGAGCTCAGGCGCGTGCCCGGTGCCCACGAAGGCGGTGTACGCGGCGTCGCCGTGCCAGCCGTCCACGATCGCGCCGGCGTCGATCGAGATGATGTCGCCGTCCCGCAGGACCGTCTTGTCGTCGGGGATGCCGTGGACGACGACCTCGTTGACCGAGGTGCAGATGGTCGCGGGGAAGCCTCCGTAGCCGAGGAAGTTCGACTTGGCGCCGGCGTCGGCGATGACCTTGCGGGCCACCATGTCCAGGTCCCGCGTCGTGGCGCCCGGCACGGCCGCCTCACGGGTCGCCGCGTGGATCGCGGCGACGACCAGCCCCGCCTCGCGCATCTTCGCGATCTGCTCGGGGGTCTTGATCTGGACCATGGGGATTGCCTTCCGCCTTCGGTTCGGGGTCGCGTCAACAGTACGGCCGCGGCGTCCTGGGGACACCGCGGCCGTGGCTGCACTACTGGGGAACTACTTCTTGAGGGCGTCCATCGCGCGCTGCGTGACGTCCTTGACCTCACCCAGGGCCGGGATCGTCGACACGAGGCCCTGGGCCTTGTAGTAGTCGATGATCGGCTCGGTCTGGGTGTGGTAGACCTCCAGCCGGTTGCGGACCGCGTCCTCGGACTGGTCCTCGCGCACGTACAGCTCGCCGCCGCAGACGTCGCAGACGCCCTCGACCTTCGGCGGGGCGTACGCGACGTGGAAGACGTGCGCGCCGTCGTTGCGGCACGTACGGCGGCCGGCCAGACGCTTGACGACCTCGTCCTCCTCGACCTCCAGGTCGAGGACGGCGTCGAGGTTCATGCCCTCGGCCTTCAGCATCACGTCGAGGGCCTCGGCCTGGGAGACGTTGCGCGGGAAGCCGTCGAGCAGGAAGCCGCCGGCGGCGTCCGCCTGCTCCATGCGGTCCTTGGCCATGCCGATGGTGACCTCGTCCGGGACGAGGTCGCCGGCGTCCATGAACGCCTTCGCGCGGCGGCCGAGCTCGGTGCCCTGGCTGATGTTGGCCCGGAACAGGTCGCCCGTGGAGATGTGCGGGATGGACAGGGTCTTGGCGAGGACTGCGGCCTGCGTTCCCTTGCCCGCACCGGGCGGTCCGACGAGGACGATTCGCATCAGCGGAGGAACCCTTCGTAATTACGCTGCTGGAGCTGGCTCTCGATCTGCTTCACGGTTTCCAGACCCACACCCACGATGATCAGGATGCTCGTCCCGCCGAACGGGAAGTTCTGGTTCGCCCCGAAGCCCGCCAACGCCATCGTCGGCACAAGAGCGATGAGACCCAGGTACAGCGACCCCGGCCAGGTGATCCGGTTGAGTACGTAGCTGAGGTACTCGGCGGTGGGTCGACCGGCGCGGATGCCCGGGATGAACCCACCATACTTCTTCATGTTGTCTGCAACTTCCTCGGGGTTGAACGAGATCGCCACGTAGAAGAACGCGAAGAAAACGATCAGGAGGAAGTAGACGGCGATGTAGTAGGGGTGGTCGCCCTTGACGAAGTGCTTCTGGATCCACGTCGCCCAGCCGGCGGTGGAACCGCTGAACTGGACGATCAGCGCCGGGATGTACAGCAGCGACGAGGCGAAGATGACCGGGATGACACCGGCCTGGTTCACCTTGAGCGGGATGTACGTCGAGGTGCCGCCGTAGGCACGACGCCCGATCATGCGCTTCGCGTACTGGACGGGGATCCGTCGCTGCGCCTGTTCGACGAAGACCACCAGGGCCACCATCGCGAGGCCGACCAGGATCACCACGCCGAACTCGACCCAGCCGTCCGCGATCTTGCCCTGGAGCTTGATCTGCCAGAGGGAGCCGACGAAGCCCGCGGCGATCGAGATGAACATCAGGATCGACATACCGTTGCCGATGCCACGGTCGGTGATGAGCTCACCGAGCCACATGACGAGGCAGGTACCCGCGGTCATGGTGAGCACCATGACGACGGTGGTGAAGATCGACCGGTCCGGGACGATCTGGTCTTTGACCTGGCAGCCCTGGAAGAGGGCGCCGCTGCGGGCGGTGGCGACGAGGCCGGTACCCTGCAGGATCGCGAGCGCGACCGTCAGATAGCGCGTGTACTGAGTGATCTTCGACGTGCCGGACTGACCCTCTTTTTTGAGGTTCTCCAGCTTCGGGATGACCACGGTCAGCAGCTGCAGAATGATGCTCGCCGTGATGTAGGGCATGATGCCGAGCGCGAAGATCGTGATCTGCAGCAGCGCACCGCCGCTGAACATGTTGACGAGACCGAAGAGGCTGTTGCTGCTGCCCATCGAGTCAACACAGATCTGAACGTTCTTGTAGCTCACGCCGGGTACCGGAATGTGGGACCCGAGCCGATACAGCACGATGATGCCGAGCGTGAAGAGCAGCTTCTTGCGCAGGTCGGGCGTCTTGAACGCCCGGGCGAACGCGGTGAGCACGGTGCCTCCTGCGACCCCCGCGCTACTGCGTCAGAGGTGACGGTCTGAGGGATCGACGAATAAAGACAAGCAAAGGTGCAGGCCACCATACCGGCGACTTGGCCCCCCGTGGAACGACCAACCGGGGATGCCCCATATGTGAGGCACCCCCGGTCGGGTTTCTAGCTATTTGTCACTGAGTTCGTCTTAGACGAGCTCGGTCACGGTGCCACCAGCGGCGGCGATCTTCTCCTTGGCGGAGCCGGAAACGGCGTCAACCGAAACCTGCAGCGCCACGGAGATCTCGCCCTGGCCCAGGACCTTGACGAGGCTGTTCTTGCGAACCGCGCCCTTGGCGACCAGGTCGGCCACCGTGACTTCTCCACCCTCGGGGTAGAGAGCGCCGAGCTTGTCCAGGTTCACGACCTGGAACTCGGTGCGGAACGGGTTCTTGAAGCCCTTGAGCTTCGGCAGGCGCATGTGGAGGGGCATCTGCCCACCCTCGAAGCGCACGGGGATCTGGTAACGGGCCTTCTGACCCTTGGTACCACGACCTGCCGTCTTACCCTTCGATGCCTCACCACGACCGACACGGGTCTTCGCGGTCTTGGCACCGGGGGCCGGACGGAGGTTGTGGGCCTTCAGCGGGCTGTTTTCAGCCATGTTAGTCAACCTCCTCAACCGTCACGAGGTGGCGGACGGTGTGAACCATTCCGCGGAACTCGGGGCGGTCCTCCTTGACGACGACGTCGTTCAGGCGCTTGAGCCCGAGCGAACGCAGCGTGTCACGGTGGTTCTGCTTGCTGCCGATGTACGACTTGATCTGCGTGACCTTGAGGCGAGCCATTACGCACCCGCCCCGGCACGTGCACGCAGCAGAGCCGCGGGAGCGACGTCCTCGAGGGGCAGACCACGGCGAGCCGCGATCTCCTCGGGACGCTGCAGGCCCTTGAGGGCCGCCACGGTCGCGTGCACGATGTTGATCGCGTTGGAAGAGCCGAGCGACTTCGACAGGATGTCGTGAACGCCGGCGCACTCCAGAACGGCGCGCACCGGGCCACCGGCGATGACGCCGGTACCGGGGGAAGCCGGCTTCAGCAGCACGACGCCCGCAGCACGCTCGCCCGTGATCGGGTGAGGAATGGTGCCCTGGATACGCGGGACCTTGAAGAAGCTCTTCTTGGCTTCCTCGACGCCCTTGGCGATGGCCGCGGGAACTTCCTTGGCCTTGCCGTAACCGACACCTACGGTGCCGTCACCGTCGCCCACCACGACCAGCGCGGTGAAGCTGAAGCGGCGACCACCCTTGACTACCTTGGCGACGCGGTTGATCGCGACAACGCGCTCAACGTAAGCGGTCTTCTCGGCGGCAGGGCCACCGTCGCGACCCTTCCGGTCCCGCCGCTCGCCGCCACCGGCACCGCTTCCGCGGCGCTGGGGTCCAGCCATTGGATTACCTCTCTCTGTTACGTCCGTGAGTCCCGGAACCGGGGCTTAGAACTTCAGCCCGGCTTCGCGGGCGGCGTCAGCCAGAGCGGCAATGCGCCCGGCGTATCGGTTGCCACCGCGGTCGAACACGACGGTCTCGACACCCGCGGCCTTGGCACGCTCGGCGACGAGTGCGCCGACGGCCTGGGCGTGGGCGCTCTTGTCGCCTTCCACACCGCGGATCGAAACGTCCAGGGTCGACGCGGACGCCAGGGTGTGACCCTGGAGGTCGTCGATGACCTGAGCAACGATGTTGCGGTTGGAACGCGTCACGACGAGGCGCGGACGCTCCGCCGTACCCGACACGTTCTTGCGGATGCGGATGTGGCGGCGAGCCTTGGCGGCACGCTTGTACGCGTCGCCCTTGGCGATCTTCACACCGTATGCCATGGCTACTTACCAGCCTTTCCGACCTTGCGGCGGATGACTTCGCCGGCGTACTTGACACCCTTGGCCTTGTACGGGTCGGGCTTCCGCAGCTTGCGGATGTTGGCGGCGACCTCGCCGACCTTCTGCTTGTCGATGCCCTCGACCGAGAACTTGGTGGGCGACTCGACCTTGAAGGAGATGCCCTCGGGCGCCTCGATCAGGATCGGGTGGCTGTAACCAAGCTGGAACTCCAGGTTGGAGCCCTTCGCGGCGACGCGGTAACCGACACCGCTGATCTCGAGCGCCTTGACGTAACCCGTGGTCACGCCGGTGATCATGTTCGCCACCAGCGTGCGGGACAGGCCGTGCAGGGCCTTGTTCTGACGCTCGTCGTTGGGGCGAACGACGTTCAGAACGCCGTCCTCACCCTTGACGATCTCGATGGGCGCCTTGACGGTGAGCGCGAGGGAACCCTTGGGGCCCTTCACCGCGACCGCCTGGCCATCGATGGTGACGTCCACACCGGCGGGAACCTGGATGGGGAGCTTGCCGATTCGCGACATTGCTTTTCCTCCGTTCCCGACTACCAGACGTAGGCGAGGACTTCCCCACCTACGCCCTTCTTGCCTGCCTGCTGGCCGGTGAGCAGACCGTGGGACGTGGAGATGATCGCCACGCCCAGGCCGCCAAGCACCTTCGGCAGGTTGGTGGACTTCGCGTACACGCGCAGACCGGGCTTCGAGATCCGCTTGATGCCCGCAATGGAGCGCTCGCGGTTCGGCCCGAACTTCAGCTCGAGGACGAGGTTCTTGCCGACCTCGGCATCCTCGACCTTCCAGCCGGTGATGAAACCCTCCTGCTTGAGGATCTCTGCGATGTGCGACTTGATCTTGCTGTGCGGCATCACCACGGTGTCGTGGTACGCCGAGTTAGCGTTACGCAGACGCGTGAGCATGTCTGCGATCGGGTCAGTCATGGTCATGAAGTGGCCTTCGGCCTCTCTCGCCGGGGTTTCCTGTATGCGCCATCCCTCTCCCCACTCAGTGGCGGGACGGGTGCGGTGCGGGGACCTACGGCGTAGTAAGTCGTTATGGGCGGCGGACGCCCAACCACACAAGCCTAAGGCATGCGCGGCCGGGCATCCGCCGACCAGATGCTTACCGAGAGTGCCTGGTACCGCTCAAGTCCTTGCGGACGAGAGGGAATTACCAGGAGCTCTTGGTCACGCCCGGCAGCTCGCCACGGTGAGCCATCTCACGAAGGCAGACGCGGCACAGGCCGAACTTGCGGTACACGGAGTGGGGGCGACCGCAGCGCTGGCAGCGGGTGTACGCACGCACACCGAACTTGGGCTTGCGGGCAGCCTTCGCGATGAGAGCCTTCTTCGCCATCTCGCTTACGCCTCCTTGAAGGGGAAGCCGAGGTGACGAAGGAGGGCGCGGCCCTCATCGTCGTTGGTCGCCGTGGTGACCACGGTGATGTCCATACCCCGGGTACGGTCGATCTTGTCCTGGTCGATCTCGTGGAACATGACCTGCTCCGTGAGACCGAAGGTGTAGTTGCCACGGCCGTCGAACTGCTTCGGCGACAGACCGCGGAAGTCACGGATACGCGGCAGCGCGAGCGACAGCGTACGGTCCAGGAACTCCCACATGCGGTCACCACGGAGGGTGACGTGGCAGCCGATCGGCTGACCCTCGCGCAGCTTGAACTGCGCGATGGACTTGCGGGCCTTCGTGACGGCCGGCTTCTGACCGGTGATCGTCGTCAGGTCCTTGATGGCGCCGTCGATCAGCTTGGAGTCGCGGGCGGCGTCGCCCACACCCATGTTGACCACGATCTTCACGAGGCCGGGGATCTGCATGACGTTCTCGTAGGAGAACTCTTCACGCAGCTTGCCCGCGATGTCCTCGCGGTACTTCGTCTTGAGTCGCGGAGTGGTAGCCATCAGATGTCCTCACCCGTCCGCTTGGCAACGCGGATCTTGTTGCCCTCGTCATCGAAGCGGAAACCGACGCGGGTAACGACCTTCTGGCCGTCCTTCTCCACAACCAGCTGAACGTTGCTGACGTGGATCGGCGCCTCGGTGATCACGATGCCACCGGTCTGCGAACCACCAGCGGTCTGACCGGCCTTGGTGTGCTTCTTGACCCGGTTGACACCCTCGACGAGGACACGGTTCTCAGTAGGGATGGCCAGAATGACCTTGCCCTGCTTGCCCTTGTCCTTACCGGTGATGACCTGAACCAGGTCGCCCTTCTTGATCTTCATGCTTACAGCACCTCCGGCGCGAGCGAGATGATCTTCATGAACTTCTTCTCGCGCAGCTCACGGCCCACCGGGCCGAAGATACGGGTGCCGCGAGGGTCGCCGTCGTTCTTCAGAATGACGGCGGCGTTCTCGTCGAAGCGGATGTACGAGCCGTCCTGGCGGCGGCGTTCCTTCACGGTGCGAACGATGACCGCCTTGACGACGTCACCCTTCTTCACGTTGCCACCGGGGATCGCGTCCTTGACGGTGGCAACGATGACGTCACCGATGCCCGCGTAGCGGCGACCGGAGCCACCGAGAACACGGATGCAAAGGATCTCCTTGGCACCAGTGTTGTCGGCGACACGCAGTCGCGACTCCTGCTGGATCACGTCTATCTCCTGTTTGTCTGCCGGTTCCCGGCGGGGGCTTCACTCCGAAGAGCTACCGCCCCCACCGAGCCTGGCGGAACGAACCTGAGGGGCCCCTGGGCTGGTGCCCAGGGCCTCAGATACTTACTTGGCCTTCTCGAGGATCTCGACGATGCGCCAGCGCTTGCTCGCCGACAGCGGACGCGTCTCCATGATGATGACGCGGTCGCCGACGCCGGCAGCGTTCTGCTCGTCGTGAGCCTTGAGCTTGTTCGTACGGCGGATGACCTTGCCGTACAGGGCGTGCTTCACGCGGTCCTCGACAGCGACGACGACGGTCTTGTCCATCTTGTCGCTGACGACGAGGCCCTCACGGGTCTTGCGGAAGCCGCGGTCAGTCGTCTCAGTCACATTCTTCTCGCTCATCAGGCGCTCTCCACCGTCTCGATACCGAGCTCACGCTCGTGCATCAGGGTGTAGATGCGAGCGATGTCCTTACGGACGGACCTGAGCCGGCCGTTGTTCTCCAGCTGACCCGTGGCCGCCTGGAAGCGCAGCTTGAACAGCTCTTCCTTGGCCTCGCGCAGCTTGCCAACGAGCTCCTCGTTACCGAGCTCACGCAGCTCGGACGCCTTGGTTCCCGTCGCCATCACGACTCACCTGCCTCGCGCCGAACAATCCGGCACTTCATCGGAAGCTTGTGAGCAGCGCGGGTGAGCGCCTCACGAGCAATCTTCTCGTTCGGGTAGGACAGCTCGAACATGACCCGGCCCGGGTGCACGTTCGCGATCCACCACTCGGGAGAACCCTTACCGGAACCCATGCGGGTCTCGGCAGGCTTCTTCGTCAGGGGACGGTCCGGGTAGATGTTGATCCAGACCTTGCCGCCACGCTTGATGTGGCGGGTCATCGCGATACGAGCCGCCTCGATCTGGCGGTTCGTCACGTAGGCCGGGGTAAGCGCCTGGATGCCGTACTCGCCGAACGAGACCTCAGTACCGCCCTTGGCCATACCGCGGCGCTTCGGGTGGTGCTGCTTGCGGTGCTTGACCCTACGAGGGATCAGCATGTCGGTCAGGCCTCCGTTCCGGTGCTCTCGGCCGGAGCGGCGGCGGGAGCGTCGGCCTTGGGGGCCTCGACACCAGCAGCCTGCTGCGGCTTGCGGCCACCACGGCCGCCGCGCTCGCCACCACGGCCACCACGGCCGGCGGGACGGTCGCTAGCGCCTGCGGCACCACGGGCCGGGCGGTTACCCGCACGGGCCGCGGCGTTCTCGGCGCGAACCTCGGCGATGTTCTTGACGTCGCCCTTGTAGATCCAGACCTTCACACCGATACGGCCGAAGGTGGTCTTGGCCTCGAAGAAGCCGTAGTCCACGTTCGCGCGCAGCGTGTGCAGCGGCACACGACCCTCGCGGTAGAACTCGGAGCGGGACATCTCGGCGCCGCCGAGACGGCCGCCACACTGGATCTTGATGCCCTTGGCGCCGGCCTTCATCGTGCCCTGCATGCTCTTACGCATGGCGCGACGGAAGGAGACGCGGGAGGAGAGCTGCTCGGCAACGGCCTGGGCAACCAGCTGAGCGTCAAGCTCGGGGTTCTTGACCTCGAGGATGTTCAGCTGGACCTGCTTGCCCGTGAGCTTCTCGAGGTCGCCGCGGATGCGGTCGGCCTCGGCGCCACGGCGGCCGATGACGATGCCCGGACGAGCGGTGTGGATGTCCACACGCACGCGGTCACGGGTGCGCTCGATCTCAACCTTCGAGATGCCGGCGCGCTCCATGCCGGACGTCATCATCCGACGGATGGCGACGTCTTCCTTGACGTAGTCCTTGTACAGCTTGTCGGCGTACCAACGCGACTTGAAGTCGGTGGTGATGCCGAGCCGGAACCCGTGCGGGTTTACCTTCTGGCCCATTACCGGGAACCTTCCTTGCTGCTGACGACCACGGTGATGTGGCTGGTCCGCTTGCGGATCCGGTAGGCACGGCCCTGTGCACGCGGACGGAACCGCTTCAGGGTCGGGCCCTCGTCCACGAACGCCTCGCTGATGACCAGCGTGGAGGCGTCCGGGTGGTTGTAGTTGTGTGCGGCATTGGCAATGGCGCTGTCGAGCACCTTGCCAACCGGCACGCTCGCGGCCTGCGGGGCGAAACGCAGGACCGCCTGAGCCTCCGTGGCATCCATGCCACGGATAAGGTCCACCACTCGGCGGGCCTTCATGGGCGTGACGCGGATGTACCGCGCCTGGGCCCTGGCTTCCATGGTTGTCCCTTCGGTGTAAGTCATAGTCGTAACCACCCCGCCTTTAGCGGCGCTTCGACTTCCGGTCGTCCTTGACGTGGCCGCGGAAGGTGCGAGTCGGCGAGAACTCGCCGAGCTTGTGGCCGACCATCGACTCGGTGACGAACACCGGGACGTGGATCTTGCCGTTGTGCACCGCGATGGTGTGACCCAGCATGGCCGGGATGATCATCGAGCGACGGGACCAGGTCTTGATGACGTTCTTGGTACCGGCTTCGTTCTGTACGTCCACCTTCTTGATGAGGTGTCCGTCGACGAAGGGTCCCTTCTTGAGACTGCGCGGCATCTAAACCCGCTCCTAGCGCTTCTTGTTCGTCTTGCGGCGGCGGACGATGTACTTGCTCGAAGCCTTCTTCGGCGAGCGAGTACGACCCTCCTTCTGACCCCACGGGGAGACCGGGTGGCGACCACCACTGGTCTTACCCTCACCACCACCGTGCGGGTGGTCGACCGGGTTCATCGCGACACCGCGGACGGAGGGGCGAACGCCCTTCCAGCGCATGCGGCCGGCCTTGCCCCAGTTGATGTTCGACTGCTCGGCGTTGCCGACCTCACCGACGGTGGCGCGGCAGCGCGCGTCGACGAGACGGATCTCACCGGACGGCATACGAAGGTGGGCCATGGTGCCCTCCTTCGCCAGCAGCTGCACGGAGGCACCAGCGGAGCGGGCGAACTTCGCGCCACCACCGGGACGGAGCTCGATCGCGTGGATCGTGGTACCGACCGGGATGTTGCGGAGCGCCAGGTTGTTACCGGGCTTGATGTCGGCCGTGGGGCCGTTCTCAATCCGGTCGCCCTGCTTCAGGTTCTTCGGCGCGATGATGTAGCGCTTCTCGCCGTCGGCGTAGTGCAGGAGCGCGATGCGCGCAGTGCGGTTGGGGTCGTACTCGATGTGCGCGACCTTGGCCGGCACGCCGTCCTTGTCGTGACGACGGAAGTCGATCACGCGGTAGGCGCGCTTGTGTCCACCACCCTGGTGGCGAACAGTGATCCGACCGGTGTTGTTACGGCCGCCCTTGCTGTGCAGCGGGCGAACCAGCGACTTCTCCGGCGTGGACCGCGTGATCTCGACAAAGTCGGCGACGCTGGAGCCACGACGGCCCGGGGTCGTCGGCTTGTACTTGCGGATACCCATTTCTCAGTCCTCGTCCGATTCCGGACGACTAGACCTCCGTTAGGAGGCCTGGCCGCCGAAGATGTCGATTCGGTCGCCCTCAGCGAGGGTCACGATGGCGCGCTTGGTGTCAGCGCGCTTGCCGAAACCGGTCTTGGTGCGCTTGCGCTTACCCTGACGGTTGATCGTGTTGACCCCGGTGACCTTGACCGAGAAGACCGCTTCCACAGCCTGCTTGATCTGGGTCTTGTTCGAGCCGGGCGCGACGATGAACGTGTACTTGTTCTCGTCCAGCAGCGCGTAGCTCTTCTCCGAGACGACCGGCTTGATCAGCAGGTCGCGCGGGTCAGTGAAGGTCTTGCTGGTAACGGTCGCGTCAGACATCACGCGTCGCTCCCTTCGGTCTCATCGTTCCGGCCAGAAGGCGCGCCAGACACGAAGGACTCGAAAGCGGCCTGAGTGAAGACCACGTCGTCAGAGACGATCACGTCGTACGTGTTCAGCTGGCCCGGCTCCAGGATGTGCACCTGGGGCAGGTTGCGGGCGGACAGCCACGCGGCCTCGTCGGCGCGGTCGACGACCAGGAGCAGGTTCTTGCGCTCCGAGATCTTGCCGAACAGCGTCTTGGCGGCCTTCGTGGAGGCGGCACCCTCGACCACACCGGTGACGATGTGGATGCGGGAGTGACGCGCGCGGTCCGAGAGGGCACCGCGCAGAGCGGCGGCCTTCATCTTCTTCGGCGTCCGCTGGGAGTAGTCACGCGGCTGCGGGCCGTGGACGACGCCACCGCCGACGAACTGCGGAGCGCGGGTCGAACCCTGGCGCGCGCGGCCGGTGCCCTTCTGGCGGTACGGCTTGCGGCCACCACCACGGACTTCGCCACGACGCTTGGTCTTGTGCGTGCCCTGACGGGCAGCAGCCAGCTGTGCGACAACGACCTGGTGGATCAGCGGAATGCTGGTCTTCGCGTCGAAGATCTCCGAGGGGAGCTCGACGGTACCGGCCTTGTCGCCTGCCGGCGAAAGGATGTCAATGGTGCTCATTACCTCAAGCCCCCTTGGCCGCGGTACGGACCAGGACGAGGCCGCCGTTCGGACCGGGGACCGCGCCCTTGATGAGGAGCAGACCCTTCTCCGCGTCAACCGCGTGGATGGTCAGGTTCTGGGTGGTGACGCGCTCGTTACCCATACGACCGGCCATGCGCATGCCCTTGAAGACACGCCCAGGGGTGGCGCAGCCACCGATCGAACCGGGGGAGCGGTGCTTGCGCTGCACGCCGTGGCCGGCGCCGAGGCCCTTGAAGTTGTGACGCTTCATGACACCGGCGAAGCCCTTGCCCTTGCTGTTGCCCGTGACGTCAACCTTGACGCCGGACTCGAACACGGCAGCGGTGATCTCCTGGCCGAGCGTGTACTCGCTGGCGTCAGAGGTGCGGAGCTCCACCAGGTGGCGGCGCGGGGTTACATCGGCCTTGGCGAAGTGACCCTTGAGGGGCTTGTTCACCTTGCGCGGGTCAATCTCGCCGAAGGCGATCTGGACCGACTCGTAGCCATCGATGTCGTTCTTGCGGACCTGGGTTACGACGCAGGGCCCGGCCTTGACAACGGTCACCGGGACGACACGGTTGTTCTCGTCCCAGACCTGGGTCATGCCGAGCTTCTCGCCCAGGACGCCCTTGATCTGCTTTGCCATCTTCTCGACGCCTCTCAGAGCTTGATCTCGATGTCAACGCCGGCCGGAAGGTCCAGGCGCATCAGCGAGTCAACGGTCTTGGGCGTCGGGTCGAGGATGTCGATCAGGCGCTTGTGCGTGCGCATCTCGAAGTGCTCGCGCGAGTCCTTGTACTTGTGCGGCGACTTGATGACGCAGTACACGTTCTTCTCAGTGGGCAGCGGCACCGGGCCCGCGACCGACGCACCAGTGCGCGTCACCGTCTCGACGATCTTCTTCGCCGACGAATCGATGACCTCGTGGTCGTAGGCCTTGAGCCGGATGCGGATCTTCTGTCCCGCCATGGCTACTCCGTAGTCCTGTCTGTCGTGGAAACGCTCTGGCTCTCGGCCGGCTGCGGATCGCTCCGCCGCTTTCCTCCGACCCACGCGGTCGGGCGTGTCGCACTCCCTCTACAGAAAATTCCCATACGGAAATTCCCTCGTCCAAGGGGGTGCGGTCCCAAGACCGCTGATCGGGGGCAAACACCCACCGAGTGCCTGGAAGGCACCGTGCTGACGCTTCCCAGAAGATTCCCGTACGTCCGCCCCATTGCTGCCCCGAAAGGCAGATAAGGCGACGAGTACTGTGGGACTCGCTTCCGGTCCTCCCGGCGGGAGGCGCGCAGCATCGGCACTCAGCCGAGCAACTTGAGTAGTCTGCCATACGAGGCACGTACCTGGCCAATCGGGCCGAAGAGAATACCCCGCCACGCTGAGTGGTCAAACTGCGCCGCGCGACGACCCTCCGGGAGCCGTGCGCGGCGCTTCCTCAAGATCGCGAGAGCGTGCCGCACCCCTCCGGCCCGGCGGTTTCCAGGGTCTTGCTGCGGTCGTACGGGTCCACCGGCGTGCCGGAGGGTGTGGGCCCGGCGGGCGCGTCGTCGTCGAACTGCGGATGCAGGAAACCGTCGGCGGCGTCACAGGCGCTGTTGCCGATGTTGCTGTGGTTCTCCTCGATCCACAGCGTGCCGGCGGTCGCTTCCCACCTGCGCGGATCGGCGATCGAGAAGGTGATCTCGCGCCGCAGGACGGTCCGCTCGACCTGTTCGGCTCCCGCCTTCGCCTTCACGAACGGGTAGACGAAGGTGTAGTCGGTCTTCACGTTGGCCTTCCCCGCGCGGTCCCCGGCCTCCACCCACATCCGGCCCCGTACCTTGACCACCTCGCCCACCGGGGTCAGCTCCGCGGGGTCGTACCGGCTGAAGTGGTCGAGCGGGTCGTTCTCCGCGGAAGGCCGCTCGAGCGCCGCCTCCAGGTTCGTCTTGTACTCCCCGAGCTTCGGGTCGAGCAGGGCCAGCGCCGCCCCGGGCCGCTCCCCGCGCAGGGTGGCCGGGTCCAGGTTGGCCGCGACCAGGAAGTGCTTGGCCTTCTCCAGCGCGTCGGCGACCTTCTCCTTGCTCATGCCCCCGACGGCCTCGGCCGGCGGGATCTCGATCCCGGCCGCCCCGTCGGCCCACCGCAGGGCCGGAGAGCCCTTGAAGGGCTCCTTGAGCGTGGGCAGGTCCGGATCCACCGGGGAGGGCGCGGCGCTCGGCCGGGCCGACTCGGCGGGCAGCGGCTCCCCGGCCCTGTCGTCCCGCGCGGCCTTGCCGGTGACCCGGTCGATGACCAGCTCGGGCCGGATCGCGATGAGCGCGAGCCCGGCGACGAAGGCGATGGCCAGGGCCGCCTTCAGCCGCCGCTTGCCCCTCCCCCGCCCCTCCTGCCGGGCGGGACCGGTGCGCCAGCCCTCGGGCTCCCCCGGCCGCCGCCCCTTCCTGCCCGACCGGGCGCGCTGCTCCTCCTCGCGCCGGAGCCGTTCGGTCACCATCCGCGCCCGCGCGGACGGCTCCTTGGGCGCCTCCCCGGTGCCCGCCGCGGCCTGCTCGACGAAGCGCGCCCACTCCTCGTCGGATACGGACGGCCGGCCGTTGTCCCCGCTCTCCGCGTTCTCCGCGTGCTGTGCGTTCTCTGCCATGCCCCACCCCCTGGATGTGCCGGCGGGGGCCTCCCGGACCATGTCCAGGAGACCCCCGCCGGTGGAACTTCGGATCACTTGGCGAAGTAGCCGGTGATGTCCGCGATCAGGTCGACGCTGCCGTCGTTGTTGTAGAAGCTGACCTTCCCGTCCACGACCGGGACGACCACGAGGTTCGGGATCGTCTGGCCGGGGCTGAAGTTCAGGTTGGACGCGCTGGAGCGGGTGGTGCCGCTCGGGTACACGGCCACGTAGCTGTTGCCCGTCGGGTTGGTCGCCGTCACGTTCAGGATGACCGCGGTCACCCCGGTCGCCGGGATCCCGTTGGCGCCCGCCACCTGGAGGGTCACCACGCCCTGCGCACCGACCTTGGCCTGGCGCACGCCCAGGCCCGCACGGGTGTCCATCAGGCGCTTCGGACCGAAGCTGACGTGGGTGGCGCCCGTGTCGGCGGAGGTGAAGTAGCCGGTGATGTCGGCGATCAGATCGACCGTGCCGTCGTTGTTGTAGAAGCTGACCTTCCCGTCCACCACGGGCACGACCACCAGGTTCGGGATCGTCTTGCCCGGGGTGAAGTTGAGGTTCGAGGCGCTGGAGCGGGTCGTGCCGCTCGGGTAGACCGCCACGTAGCTGTTGCCCGTCGGGTTGGTCGCCGTCACGTTCAGGATGACCGCGGTCACCCCGCTCGCCGGGATCCCGTTGGCGCCCGCCACCTGGAGGGTCACCACGCCCTGCGGACCCACCTTGGCCTGGCGCACGCCCAGGCCCGCACGGGTGTCCATCAGGCGCTTCGGACCGAAGCTGACGTGCGTGGAGCCCGCGTCTGCCGAGGTGAAGTAGCCGGTGATGTCGGCGATCAGATCGACCGTGCCGTCGTTGTTGTAGAAGCTGACCTTCCCGTCCACCACGGGCACGACCACCAGGTTCGGGATGGTCAGACCGGGGGTGACGTTCAGGTTCGAGGCGCTGGAGCGGGCCGTGCCGCTCGGGTAGACCGAGACGAAGCTGTTGCCCGTCGGGTTGGTCGCCGTCACGTTCAGGATCACGGCGGTGACGCCCGCGCCGGGGATCCCGTTGGCGCCCGCCACCGGCAGGGTCACCACCTTCTGCGGACCCACCTTGGCCTGCGGCACGCCCAGGCCGATCCGGGTGTCCATCAGCCGCTTCGGGGCGACCGGGACGAACTTGGCGTCGTGCGAGACCGGGACCGTCGCCACCACGGTGACCGGGAGGCTCGTGGAAACCTTGCCGTTCGCGGTGGTCGCCTGGACCTGGACCTTGTGCGTGCCGTTGGAGAGTCCCGTGGACGCCGTACGGCCCGCGCCCGAGGTGCTCACGGCGGACACGCCGTCCACCAGGAGGTCGAACTTGGATATCCGGCCGCTGTCCGTGCTGGTGCTCCAGTCGACGGACAGGGCACCGGTCGACTTGTAGCTGCCGTTCGGCTCGGCCGCCGTGCCGTTCACCGTGGCGATCTTGAGCCGCGCAGCGGGGCCGGAGGTCCGGATCGAGTCCAGCTGCGGGTAGAACGAGTCGCCCGGGCACTCGGTGTTGTAGCCGTCGCGGTGGCCCGAGACCGTCTTGAACGTGTAGGCCGTGCCCGCCTTGAACGAGGTGTGGAAGTAGTTGGTCTGGTCGACGCCGGCCACCAACTGGGTCGTGCCGTTCATGTCGCCGTCGTACTGGCCGAGCTTGTACGCGGCGATCTGGGAGACCGCCTCGCGCGCGGCGTCCGAGACCCCGGAGGCCGTGTAGTCACCGAGTACGGCGACACTCGTCGACTCGGAGTTCCAGCCGTAGGTGTGCGCGCCCATGACCGGCTGGTCGATGCCGCCCTGGCGGCCTTCGAAGATCGTGCCGCACTTGTCGACCAGGAAGTTGTAGCCGAGGTCCCGCCACTTGTTGGTCTCCACGTGGAACTTGTGGATGGCCCGGACGATGGCCTCGGACTGCGAGCAGTCGTACGCGGCCGCGTCGGCGGTGTGGTGGACGAAGACGGCCTTGATCTTGGAGCCCGGGAGGTAGATCGGGCCCTCGCTGTTCATGGACTCGTCGGCGTTCCATTCGGCCCGGGTGACCACCTTGGGCTGCGGGGCCGTGGAGGCCGGGCCCGGAGTCGCCGTCGTGGTGGCGAAGGCGGCCGGGTCGGCGTTGAGCCGGCCCTTCTTCTTGGCGGAGCCGGCCGTGCCCGGGTCCACCAGCTTCAGCTCCAGTCCGGCGGGGAGCTCACCGCCCTTGACGCGCACCTCGGCGCCGTTCGACGGGCCGACCCAGACGGGCTCGGTGGCACCGTGCTCACCGGGGCGCTTGCCGTCGAGCCCGGGCCGCACCGGGTCCAGGGCGATCCAGCGGGACCACTTCCCGGTCTCCGCGCTGCGGGAGCGGGCCTCGATGGTGCCCGTCACCTTCGCCGCGGGATCCGTCCAGGAGACGCCCAGGAGACCGAAGAGATCGGTGCCCTGCTGGCTGACCACGGCCTCGCCCTTGCCCTTGGGCTTCACGGCGAGCGTGTACGTCTCGCCGTCGACGGGACCGGTCTGCTCGGCATCGGCACTGAACGCCTTCGCCTCCCCCGGCCCCTTGCCCCCTGCGGAACCTTCGGTTCCGTCCGCCATTCCCTGGAAGCCGAGCACCGCGGCGACCCCGAGCGCGGTAGCCAAAGCGGTACCCCGCACACGACCCAATCTCAAATTGATTCCCGCCCCAAAGCGTATTCAAGCCACAACATCTGATCGGCCGGATGGTACTCACAGCGGCTCGTCACAGGAACGGCGGGGTCCCCGGAATCGATCCGGGGACCCCGCCGTCGTCATGGTCGGTCAGGGCCTACGAGGGGCCCTTGCGCCCGCACACGGCCGGCCAGTCCTTGTACGGGATGCCGCCGCACCACAGCTTGCCGTCGTCGCGATTGGGCTTCCAAAACTGGATGTTGACCTCGGCGCACTTCTTGTACGGGGAGTAGCGCGGGCACTTCCCGTCGGGCTTGTTGACGGTGTGCGCCCGCCAGGCGTCGACGCCCATCTCGTTGCTGTCGGCGCTCGGCATGTAGCGGTTGACCGACCAGGACGCGCCCATCGTGGCGAACAGCGCGAGCGCGCACACCATGCCGGCGGCGAGCTGCTGGACCGCGCGCCGCGGCACGACGCGGGCCCGGGCGCCCTCACCGCTCGGCCGCAGGGACCGCTCGGCCCAGCCGGAACCCCGGTTGACGAGCGACATCAGACCCAGGACCGCCAGGATCATCAGGCAGTACATGACGATCCAGGTGGTCCGCGGGTAGAGCTGCACGGCCTTGTCGTGCGCCATGTGCGAGGCGAACCAGAAGCGGGCCAGCCAGGCACCGGCGAGCGTGGCCGCGGCGGTGCGGACCATGACGTCGCGCAGCCCGAGGCCGACGCCGAGGCCCACGCCGAACAGCAGCAGCAGCGCGAAGCCGGTCTGGCCGGCCATCTCGCCCGACACCGGCCAGTTCTCGTAAGTCAGCGCACCCGAACGGTCGGAGGCCCACCCCAGGACGTACGCCGGGTCCACGTAGACGGACAGGTAGGCGTAGCGGTCCGGGGTCTGGGAACCGAGGCGGACCATCTGGTAGAGCAGCGGAGCCCCGACGACGCCGGCCGTCACCAGGAGGGATCCGACGTACACGGCGGCCCGCTTGCGGGCCTCCTTGCCCTTGCGCCAGGGGAAGAGGAACAGCGCGAGCAGGCCCGCACCGGGCGCGGCCCAGACGTACCAGCCGGAGTACCAGAGGAACAGCACGCCGAAGACGAGGCCGAAGCCGGCGCCGCGCAGCAGCAGCGACTTCACCGAACGCGCGCCGGACCGGGCCATCTCGCGCAGGCAGTAGCCGAGCAGCGGGAGCAGCACGAGCATGACGACGTGGCTGTACGGGCGGATCGGATCGAGGAAGAGGATCGACGCCGGAACGGCGATCAGCAGCGCCCAGAAGGGCCGCAGCAGCAGCCGCCAGGCCGCGTAGGCCATCGGGCCGACCAGGGCGCTGAAGAAGATCTGCAGGTCGTGCAGGGCGTAGCCGGATCCGCCGAGTCCGCCGTAGCGGACCTTCGCCCAGAGGGCCATCAGCGCCGGGAAGCCGGGCGGGTAGATGCCCGACATGCCCTCGCCGTGCAGGAAGGAGTTGGCCATGTCCACCAGGACGCTCGGGTCGCCCTCCTGGCCGCCGAGCGGCGAGGGCGTGCCGCGCAGGGCGACGACGATGCCGCCCGCGACCACGCCGGTGGCCAGGCCGGCCAGCGCCGCGCAGACCAGGCGCTTGACGTTCCGGTGGCGGTGGAGCGTGCCCCGGTACGCGGTGTGGAGGAGCAGCCCGAGCACCGGCAGGCCGATGAGGGCCGCGTACTGCTGCATCTTGGCCAGTCCGCTGACCTGGCCGATGCGGTTGAGGGGGTTCACGCTGATGTGCTTGCACAGCAGCGTGTAGCCGAGGGCCGCCACGACGCTGACCAGGACCTCGGCGAGCGGGAGCACCCAGCGCCTGGACGTCCACGGACGCCGGCCCGGTGCCGCGGACAAGACGGGCGCGCCGTCCGCGGTCCCGGTCCCGGGACGGCCGGGAGCCGTGCCGGAATCTCCGACCGCCTCGGGGGCCAGATTCGTCATCTCAGTCCACTTTCCTCCGCGTGGTCACACCGCGGGTAAGGCCCGGCACCAGGTCGGACCAACGTTTCCGGGCCGGGAGAGGCAGGCGCACGAGCCGGGGCGCACGAGCCGGGAACGGCCTAGGCGCGTCTGCGTACAACCTTCACATCCCCCGCCGCGGCCCCTGTTCGCGGGGGCCCCGGCCCTGCCGTCGCGGCCGTCCCGGGCGGAGTCACACCCTGCGGGCACGGGCCGGTAGGGTCCCGGACATGATAGACATCGCCACTTCGCCCGCACCAGGCGCCGATCACCGGGTCCCGCGGCGCGGGGGCGCCGGGCCCTGGCGCAAGGTGGCCGTCACCGTGGCCGAAGTGGGCGCGTCCGTCCTGGCAGCCGTCCTGCTCACCGGTCTGGGCTGGCTCCTGCGGGTCAATCCCGTGGAGCGGATCGGCCAGGTCAGCGGCCTGGCCGCGATCCAGCTGCGGCTGCTGCTCCTGCTCGCCGCCACCGTACTGCTGTACGTCCTCCTCGCGCGGAAGTGGCCGGGGGCGGCCGTACGGATCTCCGCGGCGGCCGTGGCGGGCCTCGCCACCGGTGTGACCGCCGCCGGCAGCGTGGTGGCCCTGCGCGGCACGGACTGGCCGATGTACGCGAACTGGGCCGACTCCGGAAACCTGCAGAAGTGGGCGTTCGACATCATCGACGGCGCGGCGCTCCCCAAGGAGTACCCGCCCGGCTTCCCGCACCTGCTGGCGAACACCGCGCAGCTCTTCTTCGACGGTGACGTGCCCAAGGCCATGAAGTGGCTGATGATCGCCTTCGTCGCGGTCTCGGGGCCGCTCGCCTACCTGGCCTGGCGGTTGCTGCTGCCCCCGCTGTGGGCGCTGGGCGTCGGCGTCGCCTCGACGCTGCCGCTGATCGATCCGTACAAGTCGTACCCCGCCGTCGTGCTCGTCGTCGTGATCCCGGTCTTCGCCAAGCTGGTCGACGTGGTGCAGCGCTCCGCCGAGCTGGGGCGCAAGCGGGCCCTGGCCGCGGGCGCGGGGCTCGGGGCGCTGCTCGCCGCGATGTTCCTGCTGTACGCGGGCTGGTTCGTCTGGTCCTCGGTCGGCGTGGTCGTCCTGTTCGCGTTCGTGCTGGTCCGGCTCGCCCGGTCGGGCGGGAAGCGGGCCCTGGTGGAGGGCCTGCTGGCACTGGGGGCCGCCACCGGGGTCTTCCTGGCCCTGGCCGGCGCCTACCTGGTGAACCTGCTCGCCGCGAGCGGCGCGACCAAGGACGGGTACTTCTACTTCGACACCTACAGCGACCCGGCCTACTTCGCCATGTGGGGCGGCACCTTCCCGGGCCACCAGCGCATGGCCGGCTGGCCGCCGCTCGGCGAGCTCGGCGGGGTCGGGCTCTTCGGCATCGTCCTGGTGGCCGGGCTGGGCGTGGCCCTCGCCCTCGGCCTGCGGCGGCCGGCCGTGCTGACCCTGGCCGCGTGCACGGGCAGCGCCTTCCTGCTGCGCTACTGGTACGCGTCGCACATGGCGCGCGACCACGCCGTGCAGCTGTACCCGCGCACCAGCCTGCAGATCACGTACTGCCTGATCGCACTCACCGGGCTGGCGGTGTACCTCGCCGTCCAGCGGGTCCGGAGCTGGTCGCGCGCCCACGAGGGCCCGGTGCCCGCCGCGGTCCGGCGCAAGACCGCGGGCACGCCCCGGGCCGTCGTGATCGGCGCGCTGTGCGCGATGGGGCTGCTCTTCGGCATGGCCGGCTCGGCGACCGCCAACGCCTACATGCCGCAGAGCCCCAGCGAGGATTCGAACGGGCAGCTCTCCTGGACCTCGCACAACGTTCGGCTGCCGAACGGCAAGTGCCCCAAGTACGCGGAGAAGGGCAAGTGCGCCCCGTACAACCCGCCGCAGCGCGCGGGGAAGCACTGACGGGACGCCTGCGGAGCGTCAGTCCCGCCCGGAGACGCCCGAGGTGAAGGCGTGCTTGGCCAGGTTGCGGACGCCGTCGCGCTGACCGCGGCGCAGGGCGCCGGGCATCATCGTGATCGCGTGGAAGCGGGACCCGCTGTGGAAGCGGGCGGCGCGGGCGGCCTTGGGCCAGCCGCGCGCGTCCATCCGGGCGGCGACCGCGTCGAAGTAGCGCGCGGCCTCGGTGAAGCGGGTGCCGGTGAAGGCCTGGACCGAGGACTCGCTGACGGCGTGCCGGCGGTACTGGAAGACGGTGGCCGAGTTGTCGACCACCATCTCCTCGCCGAGTTCGAGCAGGTCGACCACGAGCGCGAGGTCCTGGATGACCGAGTACTCGGACTGGAAGCTCACCTTGCGCAGGGCCTCCCCGCGCCAGGCGATGGACGGGAAGTACAGCCAGTTCCCGCGCAGCACGCTGACGGCGAGTTCCTCGCCGCCCATCGTGCGGCGGCCCTTGACCTGCGGGGCGTAGAGCCTGCGCTTGACGTTGTCGGCGAGACCGGCGGTGACCCGGCCCTCGCCGTCGATGACTTCGACGCCGGGCTGGATCATGCCGATGCCCGGCTGGGCCTCGGCGAGGCCCCGTACCGTCTTCAAGTAGTGCGGGTGAAGAAGGTCGTCACAGCCCATGATGACCACGTAGTCGGCCTCGGAGAGGCGTACGCACTTCTTGAAGTTCTCGTTGATGCCGAGGTTCCGCTCGTTGCGGGTGTAGTGGACCCGCTCGTCGCCGAGCTCCGCGAACCAGGCGGGGACGTCCGGCTCCTTGCCGTCGTCGATCACGACGAGCCGGAAGTCCGGATCCGTCTGGGCCAGGACGCTGCGGACGGCGTCCTGCATCAGCTGGACGTCCCCGTAGTAGGGGAGCATGAAGTCGAAGGTCGCCACGGGGATTCCTCAGGCCTTGACGGAGTCGGAAGGAGCCTTCTCCGCGGCCGCGACGGGCGGGACCGCGGCCGGGCCGAGGCGCGCGTCGTTGTGCCGCGCGCCCTCGCTGAGGGCCACCGTCCGGGCCAGGTCCGTGATCTTCTTCTCCAGCGAGCGGAAGCGCAGGAAGGTGTTGAGCGTGAGGAAGCCCATGGCGAGGACCATCACGTACAGCACCAGGTCGGTCCCTCGGCCGACGCCGAGCTGGTGGGCCACCCACGTGACGTCCGTCGGGCGCAGCACGGCGTACACGTTGACGAGGACGAAGACCGAGAAGGCGATGCGCTTCCACGCCCGGGTCTTCGCCTGGTCCCAGTTGCGTATGAACATCAGGGCCAACGAGACGGAGCCCAGGATGAGCACCAGCTGGATCCAGAAGTACTTCATCGGCGGCCACGCTCCCGCAGGGTGATGTCGAAGAGGATGTTGACGCCGTTGATCAGGGACTGACCCTTGGCGCGCGAGTAGTCGGTGTAGAGGATGTCCACCGGGACCTCCACGACGCGCAGTCCGGAGCCGGCCAGGTAGCCGACGATCTCGGAGGCGTGGGCCATGCCGTTGTGCGTGATCTGCAGCTGCTCCGCCGCCTCGCGGCCGAGGACGCGCAGACCGTTGTGCGAGTCGGTGAGGTTCAGTTTGCGGGCGGTCGGGCTGAGCGCCGCGGCCGTGCGCAGCACGACCCGCTTGATCCACGGCACTTGGCCGTTCTGCTCGATGAAGCGGGATCCGAGCACCACGTCGGCCTCGCCGCCGCGCAGCACCGCGACCATCTTCTCGACGTCGTCGGTCTGGTGCTGGCCGTCCGCGTCGAAGGTCGCGAAGTAGCGGGCGCCCGGCTGGGAGAGCGCGTACTTCAGGCCGGTCTGGAGGGCGGCGCCCTGGCCGAGGTTGACCGGGTGCTGCACCAGGTGGGCCCCGGTGGTGGTGACGTGCTTGGCGGAATCGTCCGAGCTGCCGTCGTCGACGACGACTATGTTCGGAAAGGTCTTGCGCGCTCCCTCGACGACATCGGCGATCACCTGGCCCTCGTTGTAGGCCGGTATGACCAGCCAGACATCGTCGTATTGCGTCACGCTAACTCCAGCGGGGTGTGGCACGGACGAGTGCTCGGGGTTCGGCGGTACTTCGGAGGCGGACACGGTCACTTCCCACCCGCGCCGGCGCCCAGGGGGCTCGCGACGCCCGTCTGTCCGGATCCGTCGAAGGCTCCCGGAACGGCTCTCGGGAACTTCAGCCGCAGCACTGCCAGCATAGCCAGCACCGTGGTGAGGGAACCGAGAGCGTAGGCCAGGATCACCCGGAGGGACACCTCGCCCGGGGCGAAGGTGACGCCGGTCAGTACGAGGGTTCCGACGGCCCAGCAGAGCAGTTGCAGGTTGTGTCGCTTGAATACCATCAGCGCCTGACCGAGAACCATCGCGAACATGTACGCCACGGTGCCCGCGGACAACAGGAAGAAGTCGAAGCAGCCCAGGGCCGGCTCGGCGTCGAAGAGGACCTCGATCAGCCAGGGGCCGAGCGCGGTGGCGGGGATCCCGCCGACCAGCCCGAGCGCTCCGACGACCAGGCCGATCCGGCGCAGCATCGCCGAGAAGCCCGCCCGGTCGCCCGCCTGGTAGGCGGCGCTGAGGCCGCCCAGCAGCGAGGCCTGCAGCGAGCCGAAGACGAACAGCGGCACCCGGGCCAGCACCAGCGCGTTCAACAGGGCCGCGATCAGCACACTGTCGGTGGGCGCGAGGAGCTTGGTGCTCATCACGGCGGCGTTGACGACGACCTGGGAGAGCAGGGTCGAGCAGACCAGCAGCCCCAGTCCGGCGGTCAGCTCGCGCCAGGAGATCTCCTCCCCGGGCCGCACCACGCGCAGCAGCGTCGGCAGCGTGACCAGAGCGGCCACGACGGGCGCGACGCCCAGGACGAGGCTGAAGGCGAGCGCGGAGTGCAGTCCGAAGACCGCGCAGCCGAAGGCGAGGAGGATGCGCAGACCGCCGTCGACGGCGAGCTGGGTGCCGTACGCGCCGAACCGGCCGAGGCCGGCCAGCACGCCACGGGTGAGGTAGCAGACGGCCATGCCGGCGAAGGCACCGCCGAGCGCCGCCACCAGCGCGCGGTCTCCGCGGAACAGCAGGTCCGCGAGGGGACCCGCGGCGACGGCCAGGACGAGCAGGGTCGCGCCGAGCATGGCCCCGGTGAGCAGGGTGGCCCGCCGCAGGACGGGGGCCGCGCCGTGGCCCTGGACCGCGCGGGCGGCGACGATCCGGGTGAGCTCCTGCTCGACGGGGAAGAAGATGCCGAGCCCGATCGCCATGACGATCGTCCAGAGCACCGAGACGTTCGCCATGGCCTCGGTGGACAGGCTGTGGCCGGCCACGCCCAGGTGGATGTACGAGGCCGCGCCGAGCACGACGGTGCCGCCGGCCACCGCGACGGTGCCCGGCGGCAGGGCCGAGGCGGCCTTGCTCAGCAGGGCCTTCATGCTGTGCTGCCGTCTCCCGGACTGCCGTTCCTCTCCGCGCCGGCCGGCGCGGCGAAGGCGGGCAGCGCCAGGGCCTCGGCCAGCTGCTCGCGCCAGTCCGCGAGCGGGGCGAGGCCCGCGTCGGCCCAGCGGTCGTGGCCGAGCACGCTGAAGGCCGGGCGGACGGCGGGGCGTACGAAGGCGGCGGAGTCGGTGGGCCGGATCCGCTCGGGATCCAGGCCGCTCAGCCGGTAGGTCTCGCGGGCCAGTCCGAACCAAGTGGTCCGGCCGCTCGCGGTGCCGTGGTAGACGCCGCCGGGGGCGCGGCCGTCCAGCGCGGCCAGGCCGAGCTCGACGAGGCGGCGGGCCAGCGCGTAGGACCAGGTGGGCTGGCCGTGCTGGTCGTCGACGACGTCCAGGGTGTCCCGCTGGGCGGCCAGCTTCAGCATGGTGGCGACGAAGTTCGGGCCGTGCTCGCCGTACAGCCAGGCGGTGCGGACCACGTAGCCGTCCCGCGGCAGCAGTTCGGCCACGGCCTCTTCGCCGGCCAGCTTGGAGCGGCCGTAGGCGTTGACCGGGCCGGTCGCGGCGTCCTCGGGGTACGGCCGGTCGGCGTCGCCGGGCAGTACGTAGTCGGTGGAGACGTGCAGCAGGCGCGCTCCCGCCTCGGCGCAGGCCGCGGCGAGGACCCGTACACCGGCGCCGTTGACGGCGGTGGCGGCCTCTTCGGCGCTCTCCGCGCCGTCCACGTCGGTCCACGCGGCACAGTTCACGACCACGGCCGCACCCTCGACGGCGGACCGGACGGCGGCCGGGTCGGTGATGTCGAGGTCGGCGCGGCGAAGTCCCGCGGCCTCGATCCCGGCGTCCCCCAGGACGGCCAGGACGTCCTGGCCGAGCATGCCGGCGGCGCCGGTGACGAGCCAGCGCGCGCCGGCGGGGTTCACGGTCACTGCTGGAGCGCCGCCTTCGCCTTCAGCGGCTCCCACCAAGCGCGGTTCTCGCGGTACCAGTCGATGGTCGACGCGATGCCTTCCTCGAAGGTGACCTGCGGGGCGTAGCCGAGCTCGGAGCCGATCTTGCTGATGTCGATGGAGTAGCGCAGGTCGTGGCCCTTGCGGTCCTCGACGGGCTCGACCATGTCCCAGCCGAGGCCGGCGGCCTCGAGCAGGACGCCGGTGAGGTCCTTGTTGGTGAGCTCCACGCCGCCGCCGATGTTGTAGACCTCGCCGCCGCGGCCCTTGCGCATCGCCAGGTCAATGCCGCGGCAGTGGTCGGAGACGTGCAGCCAGTCGCGCACGTTGCCGCCGTTGCCGTACAGGGGGACCTTCTTGCCGTCCATCAGGTTCGAGACGAACAGCGGGATGACCTTCTCCGGGAACTGGTAGTGCCCGTAGTTGTTGGAGCAGCGCGTGACGACGACGTCCATCCCGTGCGTGCGGGCGTAGGCCAGCGCGAGCAGGTCGGAGGAGGCCTTCGAGGCGGAGTACGGGGAGTTGGGCACCAGCGGCCACTCCTCGGTCCAGGAGCCCTCGGCGATCGAGCCGTACACCTCGTCGGTGGAGATGTGGACGAAGCGGCCGACGCCGTGCTTGCGGGCGGAGTCCAGGAGGACCTGGGTGCCCACGACGTTGGTCATCACGAAGGGTCCGGCGCCGGCGATCGAACGGTCCACGTGGGACTCGGCGGCGAAGTGCACGACGACGTCGTGGCCGGGCATCACCTGGTCGACGGCGTCGGCATCACAGATGTCGCCCTTGACGAAGGCGTAGCCGGGGAGGTGCGCGACCGGGGCGAGGTTGGCTTCGACGCCCGAATACGTCAGCTTGTCGAAGACGGTGATCTGGGCGGAGGGGTCTGAACCGAGCTGCTGGCGGACGAATTCTGAACCGATGAAGCCGGCGCCGCCGGTCACAAGGATGCGCATAATACAAACAGTCTAGCCGCTCGCCTACTCCGCCCCCGGGCCCAGCCTCACGCCCCCCGGGCTCTCGCATACTGTGGGCGCATGCGTGGAATTCTCTTGGCCGGCGGCACCGGATCCCGACTCTGGCCGCTGACGCGGGCAGTCTCGAAGCAACTGCTGCCCGTCTTCGACAAGCCGATGATCTACTACCCGCTTTCGACGCTGGTCATGGCCGGGATCAGCGAGATCCTCGTCATCACCACCCCGGAGGACCGCGACCAGTTCGAGCGTCTGCTCGGCGACGGCTCGCAGTTCGGCATCCGGCTGGAGTACGCCGTCCAGGAGCGCCCCGAGGGCATCGCCCAGGCCTTCGTCCTCGGCGCCGACTTCATCGGAGAGGACTCCGTCGCCCTGATCCTCGGCGACAACATCTTCCACGGCAGTGGCCTCGGCACCCGCCTGGCCGAGCACACCGACTCCAAGGGCGGCCGGGTCTTCGCGTACCCGGTGGCGGACCCGACGGCGTACGGCGTCGTGGAGTTCGACGCGAACGGCCAGGCCATCTCCATCGAGGAGAAGCCGGCCCGGCCCAAGTCGCGCTACGCCGTGCCGGGCCTCTACTTCTACGACAACCGCGTCGTGGAGATCGCCCGCGGCCTGAAGCCCAGCGCCCGCGGCGAACTGGAGATCACCGCCGTCAACGACGCGTACCTCCAGGCCGGTGAGCTCAATGTCACCATCCTCGACCGCGGTACCGCCTGGCTGGACACGGGCACCTTCGTCTCGATGGTGCAGGCCTCGGAGTTCGTGCGCGTGATCGAGGAGCGCCAGGGCTTCAAGATCGGCTGCATCGAGGAGGCCGCCTGGCGGGCCGGGCTCATCGACTCCGCGCAGCTGCGCGCGCTCGCCGAGCCGCTCACCAAGAGCGGCTACGGGGACTACCTGATCGGCCTGCTCGAAGAGGAGGCCTCCCGGTGAAGTTCCGCGAACTCCCCCTCGAGGGCGTATTCGAGATCACCCCTCAGCAGCACGGTGACCCGCGCGGCATGTTCATGGAGTGGTACCGCTTCGACCGCCTCGCCGAGGTCGTCGGGCACCCGCTGAACCTGGCGCAGGCGAACCTCTCCGTCTCCCAGCGCGGCGTGGTGCGCGGCATCCACTTCGCCGACGTCCCGCGCGGCCAGGCCAAGTACGTCACTTGCGTGCGCGGCGCCGTGCTCGACGTCATCGTGGACCTGCGGGTCGGCTCCCCGACCTTCGGCCGCTGGGAGGGCGTCCGGCTGGACGACGTGGACCGCCGTGCGGTCTACATCCCCGAGGGGATGGGCCACGGCTTCTGCGCGCTGAGCGACGACGCCACGCTGTCCTACCTCTGCTCCGAGACGTACAACCCGACGGGCGAGCACTCGGTGCACCCGCTCGATCCGGACCTGGGCATCGACTGGCCGGCGGACGTCCGGCTGCTGTCCGCCCGCGACGAGGCGGCGCCCTCGCTGGCCGACGCCCTCGCGTCGGGCCTGCTGCCCGACCACGCGGCCTGCCTGGAGTTCACGCGGTCCCTGCGCGTGAACTGACCGCCGCCGTACGCGAAAAGGGCCGCACCCCCCGGGGGTGCGGCCCTTTTTCGTACGCCCGGGCAGGCGGGCGCGTACGAGAAGGGCCCCTCCCCCGTCGCGCGAACGACGGGGAAGGGGCCCTCCTGTCAAACATGGTGCCCGCTCGCGCGAGCTACCAGGTCAGAACACGAATTACTTCGTGATCTTGGTGACCTGGCCGGCGCCCACGGTACGACCACCCTCACGGATGGCGAACTTGAGGCCTTCCTCCATGGCGACCGGCTGGATCAGCGCGACCGTCATCTCGGTGTTGTCGCCCGGCATGACCATCTCCGTGCCGGCCGGCAGGGTGACGACACCCGTGACGTCCGTGGTACGGAAGTAGAACTGCGGACGGTAGTTGTTGAAGAAGGGGGTGTGACGGCCACCCTCGTCCTTCGACAGGATGTAGGCCTGGGCCTCGAACTCGGTGTGCGGGGTGACCGAACCGGGCTTGATGATGACCTGGCCGCGCTCGACATCCTCGCGCTTGATGCCACGGAGGAGCAGACCGACGTTCTCGCCCGCCTGGCCCTCGTCGAGCAGCTTGCGGAACATCTCGATACCGGTGACCGTGGTGGTGGTCTTGGTCTCCTTGATACCGATGATGTCGACGGTCTCGTTGACCTTCAGGACACCACGCTCGATACGACCGGTGACGACGGTACCGCGACCGGTGATCGTGAAGACGTCCTCGACGGGCATGAGGAACGGCATCTCGACGTCACGCGGGGGGGTCGGGATGAAGTCGTCGACGGCAGTCATGAGGCCGAGAAGCTTCTCGCCCCACTCCTTGTCGCCCTCGAGCGCCTTCAGCGCGGAGACGCGGACGACCGGAAGGTCGTCGCCCGGGAAGTCGTAGTCGGAGAGGAGCTCGCGAACCTCGAGCTCGACGAGCTCCAGGATCTCCTCGTCGTCCACCATGTCGGCCTTGTTCAGGGCGACGACGATGGAGGGGACGCCGACCTGGCGGGCCAGGAGCACGTGCTCCTTGGTCTGCGGCATCGGGCCGTCGGTGGCGGCGACCACGAGGATCGCGCCGTCCATCTGCGCGGCACCGGTGATCATGTTCTTGATGTAGTCCGCGTGACCCGGGCAGTCGACGTGGGCGTAGTGACGCGCCTCGGTCTGGTACTCGACGTGCGCGATGGAGATGGTGATACCGCGCTGGCGCTCCTCAGGAGCCTTGTCGATCTGGTCGAAGGCCGAGGCCTCGTTCAGGTCCGGGTACGCGTCGTGCAGCACCTTGGTAATGGCGGCCGTGAGGGTCGTCTTACCGTGGTCAATGTGACCGATGGTGCCGATGTTGACGTGCGGCTTAGTCCGCTCGAACTTCGCCTTCGCCACGGGGTCCTCCTGGAGAGTGGTTCTGTACGCCTTGCTCATCGGCGCCAGGTGATCTTTGCTGGATAGCCGGTTCCTCCGGGGCAAAGGAGGGTTGCTCCTGTTGCCCCAGAGGCTCCGGTGACAAGCCTAAAGCGTGTACTCGGAAGAGTTACTCGCCCTTGGCCTTCGCGATGATCTCCTCAGCGACGTTCCGGGGAACCTCGGCGTAGGAGTCGAACTGCATCGAGTAGCTGGCGCGACCCGAGGTCTTGCTGCGGAGGTCTCCGACGTAGCCGAACATCTCCGAGAGGGGCACGAGGCCCTTCACGAGGCGAGCACCGTGACGCTCCTCCATGGCCTGGATCTGGCCACGGCGGGAGTTGATGTCACCGATGACGTCACCCATGGACTCCTCCGGCGTGGTGACCTCGACGGCCATCATCGGCTCGAGGAGCACGGGAGAAGCCTTGCGCGCGGCCTCCTTGAAGGCCTGCGAACCGGCGATCTTGAAGGCGAGCTCGGAGGAGTCGACCTCGTGGTAGCCACCGTCGAGAAGGATGACGCGGACGCCGGTCATCTCGTAGCCGGCGAGGATGCCGAACTTCATGGCTTCCTGCGCACCCGCGTCGACCGAGGGGATGTACTCCCTCGGGATGCGGCCACCGGTGACCTTGTTCACGAACTCGTACGCCGGACCGTCGGCCTCGAGGATCGGCTCGATCGCGATCTGCACCTTGGCGAACTGACCGGTACCACCGGTCTGCTTCTTGTGGGTGTAGTCGTGACGCTCCACCGTCTGGCGGATCGTCTCGCGGTAAGCGACCTGCGGCTTGCCGACGTTGGCCTCGACCTTGAACTCGCGCTTCATACGGTCGACCAGCACCTCGAGGTGCAGCTCGCCCATACCGCCGAGGATGGTCTGGCCGGTCTCTTCGTCCGAGTGAACGTGGAAGGAGGGGTCCTCCTCCGCGAGAGACTGGATGGCGACACCCAGCTTCTCCTGGTCACCCTTGGACTTGGGCTCGATGGCGACCTGGATGACCGGAGCCGGGAAGTCCATGGACTCCAGGATCACGGGTGCCTTGTCGTCACACAGCGTCTCACCGGTGGTGGTCTGCTTCAGGCCCATGACGGCGACGATGTCACCGGCGCCCACCGCTTCGATCTCTTCACGCTTGTTGGCGTGCATGCGGTAGATCTTGCCGATGCGCTCCTTCTTGCCCTTGACGGAGTTCAGCACCGCAGTGCCGGCCTCCAGGCGGCCCGAGTAAACCCGGACGAAGGTGAGCTTGCCGAGGTGCGGGTCGCGCATGATCTTGAACGCGAGCGCCGCGAGGGGCTCGTCGTCCGAAGGCTTGCGCTTCACGACGACCTCGGCGTCCTTGACGTCGTGGCCTTCGATGGCCTCGATGTCCAGGGGCGACGGGAGGTAGCGGACGACGGCGTCGAGCAGGGGCTGAACGCCCTTGTTCTTGAACGCCGTGCCACAGAACACCGCGGTGATCGTGGCGCCGTGGCCCTTGCCGGAACCGATGATGATGCGGCGCACGGCCTCGTGCAGCTGCTCGACGGTGGGCTCGACGCCCTCGAGGAACAGCTCCATGATCTGGTCGTCGTTCTCGGCGACCGTCTCGACCAGCTTGGCGTGCCACTCTTCAGCGGCTTCCTTGTGGGTGTCCGGGATGTCGACGATGTCGTACATCTCGCCCTTGGTCGCCTCGGCGGACCAAACGAACGCCTTCATGGTGACCAGGTCGACAACGCCCTGGAAGTCCATCTCGGAGCCGATGGGGAGCTGCATGACGATCGGAACCGCACCGAGGCGGTCCTTGATCATGTCGACACAGCGGTGGAACTCGGCGCCGGTGCGGTCCAGCTTGTTGACGAAGCAGATGCGCGGCACGCCGTAGCGGTCGGCCTGACGCCAGACGGTCTCGGACTGCGGCTCCACACCGGCGACACCGTCGAACACGGTGACGGCACCGTCGAGGACGCGGAGCGAACGCTCCACCTCGACCGTGAAGTCAACGTGACCCGGGGTGTCGATGATGTTGATGGTGTGGTCGACGTCTTCGAGCGGCCAGTGGCAGGTCGTCGCGGCAGACGTGATCGTGATGCCGCGCTCCTGCTCCTGCTCCATCCAGTCCATCGTGGCAGCGCCGTCGTGGACTTCACCGATCTTGTAAGACACACCGGTGTAGAACAGGATGCGCTCGGTGGTGGTCGTCTTGCCCGCGTCGATGTGAGCCATGATGCCGATGTTGCGCACCTTGGCCAGGTCAAGCGAAGTGGTAGCCATATCGGCTCAGTCTTCTCTCGGTCTCGATGTGGGTTGGGACTACCAGCGGTAGTGCGCGAAGGCCTTGTTGGACTCGGCCATCTTGTGGGTGTCCTCGCGCTTCTTGACGGCAGCGCCAAGACCGTTGGAGGCGTCGAGCAGCTCGTTCATGAGGCGCTCGGTCATCGTCTTCTCGCGGCGGGCGCGGGAGTAACCCACGAGCCAGCGCAGCGCGAGGGTCGACTGACGGCCCGGCTTGACCTCGATCGGCACCTGGTAGGTGGCGCCACCGACACGACGGGACTTGACCTCGAGGGACGGCTTGACGTTCTCGAGCGCGCGCTTCAGCGTGATGACCGGGTCGTTGCCGGTCTTCTCGCGGAGGCCTTCCATGGCGCCGTAAACGATGCGCTCGGCGGTGGAGCGCTTGCCGTTCAGGAGGATCTTGTTGATGAGCGACGTCACCAGAGGAGATGCATAGACCGGGTCGATGATGACCGGGCGCTTCGGGGCGGGGCCCTTACGAGGCATTTCTACTTCTCCTTCTTGGCGCCGTAGCGGCTGCGGGCCTGCTTGCGGTTCTTGACAGCCTGAGTGTCAAGCGCACCGCGGATGATCTTGTAACGAACACCCGGCAGGTCCTTCACACGGCCACCACGCACGAGCACGATCGAGTGCTCCTGCAGGTTGTGTCCCTCACCCGGAATGTAGGCCGTGACCTCGATGCCGGAGGTCAGACGCACGCGCGCGACCTTACGGAGCGCCGAGTTCGGCTTCTTCGGGGTGGTCGTGAACACACGCGTGCAGACGCCGCGGCGCTGGGGCGAAGCCTCGAGCGCGGGGGTCTTGGTCTTCTCGACCTTGTCCTGCCGGCCCTTACGGACCAGCTGCTGGATCGTAGGCACTACTTCTCCGGTTTCTGTGTGCCGTGTAGTGAAACTAACCTGGAACATTTGCCGACCCACGCGGTCGGGTGTGTCGGATCCGGCGGACTCCCGCGCAAGCGCGGAAACGCATGAATCGCAGTGGCCCGATTCGACTCGAGTGCGGTTGATGGACACGCACAGGAGCCCAGGCACACCCCAGGCACAAGGTCTGAGCGTACCTACCGCATCCACTCCGGTCAAAACAAAAGCCCCCGACCCGGCTGCCCGGAGTACCCGCAGGCCAGTAGCCGCACGGCCGAGAGCCGGGTGCGGTCCCTCCGATGTGCGGACATGGTGCGCGTGTGCTACGTCCCGAGCCGCCGGGGCCGCTCGAACAGGGGCCCCGAACGCCCCTTTTCGGGCGGGCGCCGAGCGCCCGGCGAACTAAACTGCCCAGCGATTCGGCCAAACGGCGATTCGGCCCAAACGGAACCACCAGGCACCATCACACCAGGGAGCGGGACATTGGGGACGGCCACGACCGAGCCGGCGATGACCGACGGCCCGCCCGACCCGCCGGACCGGGAGCGGGTCCGCGCCGGCCGCGGCAGCCGGCTCCTGCGGCGGCTCCGGGCCCCGCTGCTCGCCTTCCTCGTCACCGCGGGCGCCTTCTGCGCCTCCTGGGCGACGCGCGGCACCTTCCCCTTCGGGAACACCGGCCGCGCCGTCAACGACCAGGCCAACCAGTACGTGCCCTTCCACCGGGCCCTGTGGGACCTGGTCCACGGCCAGGCCGCCGGGGACCTGCTCTTCACCTGGCGCGGCGGCTTCGGCCAGCAGTTCCTGTCCGACTACTACACGTACCTCGGCAACCCCTTCTCCTGGCTGGCCGTCCTCGTCCCCCGCGCCCACGTGGACCTCGCCGTCTTCGCGCTCACCCCCCTCACCATGGGCACCGCCGCCGCCCTGATGGCCGTCTACCTCGGCAAGCTGCACCCCGGCCCGTGGTGGCAGCGCGGCGTGCTCGGAGCCGTGTACGGCCTGTGCGGCTGGGCGCTGAGCGACGCCTCGTACATCCCCATGTGGCTCTGGGGCCTGGTGGCCCTCCCCCTCCTCGGCATCGCCGTCGAGTGGTGCCTGGAGCAGCGCCGCTGGCCCGGCGTGGCCCTGCTGGTCGCACTCGCCTGGTACGGGAACTTCTACACCGCGATGATGGCCACGATGGCCGCCTGCGTGCTGCTGGCCGTCCGCCTCGTCGTCCTCGACCTGACCGGCGCGCAGCGGCTGCGCACCCTGTGGCGGGCGGCGACCGCCACCGCGACGGGCATCCTGCTCACGCTCCCCCTGCTCCTGCCGTCGTTCCTCTCCAGCGGGGCCGCGCAACCGACCAGGGCCGCCGCGTTCGATCCGGTGCGGATCGAGATCTTCCTGACGGGCATGCTCCCCGGCACCTACCTGTGGGGCGGCCGGCCCCGGCTGTACGTGGCCTCGCTCGGCCTGATCCTGGCCGGGTCGTTCCTCCTGAACTCCTCCATCGCGAAGAAGACCCGCCTGGTGTGGGCGGCGGCGACGCTGCTGGTCCTGCTCTCCTTCCAGTTCCCGCCCACCCAGTACGTGTGGCACGGGCTGGCGGTGCCGAACGGCAACCCCTACCGCGAGGCCTTCGTCTTCAGCGGGATGGTGGTGATCGTCGCCTGGCTGTCCCTGGCCAACCGCCCGCGCCCCCTGCACCTGGCCCTGGCCGCCGCCCTGCTGGTCGCCGCCACCTTCGCGCTGCGCCACACCAACGACTTCGGCGGCGCCACCTGGCCCGCCGTCCTCGGCGGCGGAGCGGTGTCCCTGCTGGCCCTGGTCCTGCTGGCGCTGGGCGAGAAGCGGCGGATGCTGATCCCCCTGGCCGCGGTGCTGATGACCGGCGTCGTCTTCGTCGAGTCCACGGCCGCCGCCGACAACGCGGACGTCCGCCGCTCGCGCGAACGCTGGGCGAAGCCCGTCGCCACCTCGAACGCGTCGATCACCCGCCACTTCGAAGCCGTCCGGTCCGTGGACGGCTGGCCCGCCCACCGGACCGACTCGGGCGCGCCGCAGACCTCGTACAACGACGCGCTCGCCCTGCGGGCGGAGGGTCCGCAGTACTACAGCAGCTACCTGCCCGAGGTCACCTACCAGGCGCTGGAGCCGCTCGGCTACGGCTACAAGAACGACGGCCGGACCTTCTTCGGCGCCGACAACCCCGTGCTGGACGCGATCTTCTCGATCGGCGCCCGCGTCCGCCCCGGCGCCGCCCCGAACACCTGGACGGGCGCGAAGTTCCCCGCCCCGCCCCTGGTCACGATCCGCAGCGGTCCGTACGCCTCCCCGCACCCGGCGGACAGCGTCTACGCCCGCCAGGAGAACGTGCTGGGCGCCACCGTCTACGAGGTCCCGTCCGTCCGCGCCGGCGGCACCGCCACGGAGCAGACCTACGCCGCCCGGTGCGCGCCCGGCTCCGAGGCCTTCTGGTACTCCCCGGCGCTCTACGGCACCCTCACCTCCGGCGGCACGCACACGCCCCTGGAAGACCGCATGACGGGCGTCCTGCCGCTCGGCGAGGTACCCGCGGAGGGCACGGTCGCGGTCACGGTGACGACCCGGACCAAGGACGCGACCGCCGGCCGCCACCCCATCGGCTGCCTGGACCGCGCCGCGCTCACCCGGGCCGTCGGCCGGCTGACCTCCACGGGCGCCACGAAGGTCACCGCCGGCGGCCACACCATCGAAGCCACCCTCCCGAAGGGCGCCACGGGCACCGCCGTCTTCGCGATGACCGACGTCCCCGGCTGGAGTTGCAGCGCCCCGGTGAAGAGCTTCCACGGCCTGGTCTCCATGACCATCCCCACCGGCACCGACAAACTCTCCTGCACCTTCACCCCGAAGGGCCTCACCCCGGGCCTCGCAGGCGCCGCCCTGTCCCTCCTGGCCCTGGCCTCAGCCACGGCGGCGGCCCTGCGCCGGCGCGACCGGCGCTGATCCGGCCCGCTCCCGGCGGCTCCCCGGACACGAAGAAGCCCCCCGCCGCTCCTCTCGGAGCCGCGGGGGGCTTCTTCGTACTACCTACTGCTCAAGACCTCAGCCGTTGTACGGGCCGTAGTCGTAGTCCTCCAGCGGGACGGCCTGGCCGGAGCCGGTGCCGAAGGGCGAGTAGTCGATGTCGTCGTAGCCGACGGCCGAGTACATCGCGGCCTTGGCTTCCTCGGTCGGCTCGACCCGGATGTTGCGGTAACGGGCGAGGCCCGTACCGGCCGGGATGAGCTTACCGATGATGACGTTCTCCTTGAGGCCGATCAGGGAGTCGGACTTGGCGTTGATCGCCGCGTCCGTCAGAACCCTGGTCGTCTCCTGGAAGGACGCCGCCGACAGCCACGACTCGGTGGCGAGCGAGGCCTTGGTGATACCCATCAGCTGCGGACGGCCGGAGGCGGGGTGACCGCCCTCGGTGACCACACGACGGTTCTCGGTCTCGAACTTCGACCGCTCGACGAGCTCGCCCGGCAGGAGCTCCGCGTCGCCGGACTCGATGATCGTCACGCGGCGGAGCATCTGCCGGATGATGATCTCGATGTGCTTGTCGTGGATCGACACGCCCTGCGAGTTGTAGACCTTCTGGACTTCGCCGACCAGGTGGACCTGGACCGCACGCTGGCCGAGGATGCGCAGCACGTCGTGCGGGTTGGTCGCACCCATGGTGAGCTTCTGGCCGACCTCGACGTGGTCGCCCTCGCCGACGATGACCTTGGCGCGCTTGGAGATCGGGAAGGCCGTCTCCTCGCTGCCGTCGTCCGGCATGATGACGATCTTCTTGGTCTTCTCGGTCTCCTCGATCCGCACGCGGCCGGCGGCTTCGGAGATCGGGGCGACACCCTTCGGGGTACGGGCCTCGAAGAGCTCGACGACACGCGGCAGACCCTGCGTGATGTCGTCACCGGCCACACCACCGGTGTGGAAGGTACGCATCGTCAGCTGGGTACCGGGCTCACCGATGGACTGGGCGGCGATGATGCCGACCGCCTCACCGATGTCGACCAGCTTGCCGGTGGCGAGCGAGCGTCCGTAGCAGAAGGCACAGGTGCCGACTGCGGACTCACAGGTCAGGACCGAGCGGGTCTTGACCTCCTCGACGCCGTTCGCGATGAGGGCGTCGATGAGCACGTCACCGAGGTCCACGTTCGCCGGCGCGATGACCTTGCCGTCGATGACGACGTCTTCGGCCAGCATGCGGGCGTAGATGGAGGTCTCGACGTCGTCGGCCTTGCGCAGCACGCCCGACTCGTCCTTGACACCGATCTTCAGCTTGAGGCCGCGCTCGGTACCGCAGTCCTCCTCGCGGATGATCACGTCCTGCGAGACGTCCACCAGACGACGGGTCAGGTAACCCGAGTCGGCGGTACGCAGGGCGGTGTCCGCCAGACCCTTACGGGCACCGTGCGTGGAGATGAAGTACTCCAGAACGGTGAGGCCCTCACGGAAGGACGCCTTGATCGGACGCGGGATGGTCTCGTTCTTCGCGTTCGACACCAGACCACGCATACCGGCGATCTGTCGCATCTGCATCATGTTTCCTCGGGCACCCGAGTCAACCATCATGAAGATGGGGTTCGTCTTGGGGAAGTTCGCGTTCATCGCCTCGGCAACCTCGTTGGTCGCCTTGGTCCAGATCGCGATGAGCTCCTGCGTGCGCTCGTCCTTGGTGATCAGACCGCGCTCGTACTGCTTCTGGACCTTCTCGTCCAGCTCCTCGTAGCCCTTGACGATGGCCTTCTTGGCCTCGGGCACGACGACGTCGGAGATGGCCACGGTGACGCCCGAACGGGTCGCCCAGTGGAAGCCGGCCGCCTTCAGGTTGTCGAGCGTCGCCGCCACGATGACCTTGGGGTAGCGCTCCGCCAGGTCGTTGACGATCTCGGAGAGCTGCTTCTTGCCCACCGAGTAGTCGACGAACGGGTAGTCCTCGGGCAGCAGCTCGTTGAAGAGCGCGCGGCCCAGGGTGGTGCGCAGACGGAAGCTGTCGCCCTGCTGGAACTCTCGCTCCGCGACGCCGTCGTCCCCGCTCTCGGTGACCGGGGGCACCCAGCCACGCGGCGGGATGGTGCCCACCGGGAAGCGGATGTCGACGGCCGACTGGAGCGCCAGCTCACCGTTGTCGAACGCCATGATCGCCTCGGCCGAGGAGCCGAACGCGCGGCCCTCGCCCTTGACGTCACGGAGCTCGCCGTCGGTGGTGAGGAAGAACAGACCCAGCACCATGTCCTGGGTCGGCATGGTGACGGGACGACCGTCGGCCGGCTTCAGGATGTTGTTCGAGGACAGCATCAGGATGCGGGCCTCGGCCTGCGCCTCTGCCGAAAGCGGCAGGTGCACGGCCATCTGGTCACCGTCGAAGTCCGCGTTGAACGCGGTGCAGACGAGCGGGTGGATCTGGATGGCCTTGCCTTCGACCAGCTGGGGCTCGAAGGCCTGGATGCCGAGGCGGTGCAGCGTGGGCGCACGGTTCAGCAGGACCGGGTGCTCGGCGATGACCTCTTCGAGCACGTCGTAGACGACCGTGCGGCCGCGCTCGACCATGCGCTTCGCCGACTTGATGTTCTGCGCGTGGTTCAGGTCCACCAGGCGCTTCATCACGAACGGCTTGAAGAGCTCCAGCGCCATGGCCTTGGGCAGACCACACTGGTGCAGCTTCAGCTGCGGGCCGACGACGATCACGGAACGCGCGGAGTAGTCCACGCGCTTGCCGAGGAGGTTCTGACGGAATCGACCCTGCTTGCCCTTGAGCATGTCGCTCAGGGACTTCAGCGGACGGTTACCGGGACCGGTCACCGGACGACCACGACGACCGTTGTCGAAGAGGGCGTCCACGGCCTCCTGAAGCATGCGCTTCTCGTTGTTCACGATGATCTCGGGGGCACCGAGGTCGAGGAGACGCTTCAGACGGTTGTTGCGGTTGATCACGCGGCGGTACAGGTCGTTCAGGTCGGAGGTCGCGAAGCGGCCACCGTCCAGCTGCACCATCGGACGCAGGTCCGGCGGGATGACCGGGACGCAGTCCAGAACCATGCCCTTGGGCTTGTTGCTGGTCTGCAGGAACGCCGAGACGACCTTGAGGCGCTTGAGCGCACGGGTCTTCTTCTGGCCCTTGCCGGTACGGATGATCTCGCGGAGGCGCTCGGCCTCCTCGTCGAGGTCGAAGGACTCCAGACGCTTCTGCAGCGCCGCGGCGCCCATGCAACCGTCGAAGTACGTACCGAAGCGGTCGCGCAGCTCGCGGTAGAGCAGCTCGTCGCCCTCGAGGTCCTGGACCTTGAGGTTCTTGAAGCGGGCCCAGACCTCGTCGAGGCGGTCGATCTCGCGCTGGGCGCGGTCACGGAGCTGCTTCATCTCGCGCTCGGCACCTTCGCGCACCTTGCGGCGTACGTCGGCCTTCGCGCCCTCGGCCTCGAGCTCGGCTAGGTCGGTCTCGAGCTTCTTGGCACGGCCTTCGAGGTCCGAGTCGCGTCGGTTCTCGATCTGCTGGCGCTCGATGGAGACGTGCGCCTCCAGGGACGGGAGGTCGCGGGTGCGGCGCTCGTCGTCCACGAACGTGATCATGTACGCGGCGAAGTAGATGACCTTTTCGAGGTCCTTCGGCGCGAGGTCCAGCAGGTATCCGAGGCGTGACGGGACGCCCTTGAAGTACCAGATGTGGGTGACGGGAGCGGCAAGCTCGATGTGGCCCATCCGCTCGCGGCGCACCTTGGCGCGCGTGACTTCGACGCCACAACGCTCACAGATGATGCCCTTGAAGCGGACACGCTTGTACTTGCCGCAGTAGCACTCCCAGTCCCGGGTCGGGCCGAAGATCTTCTCGCAGAAGAGTCCGTCCTTCTCGGGCTTGAGGGTGCGGTAGTTGATGGTCTCCGGCTTCTTGACCTCGCCGTGGGACCAGGTTCGGATGTCGTCCGCGGTGGCAAGGCCGATCCGCAGCTCGTCGAAGAAGTTGACGTCGAGCACTGTGCGTCAATCCCTCTTTCGGGGTCGAGTCTCAATCATGGTCTGAACGGTCCCGGGGATGACGGGGGGCTCTTGAGCGAGCCCCCCGTCAGGCCCGTCAGACCTCTTCGACGCTGCTCGGCTCACGCCGGGACAGGTCGATACCGAGCTCCTCCGCCGCGCGGAAGACGTCCTCGTCGGTGTCGCGCATCTCGATGGACATGCCGTCCGAGGACAGCACCTCCACGTTGAGGCAGAGCGACTGCATTTCCTTGATGAGCACCTTGAAGGACTCGGGAATGCCCGGCTCGGGGATGTTCTCGCCCTTGACGATGGCCTCGTAGACCTTCACGCGACCGGTGACGTCATCGGACTTGATGGTCAGCAGCTCCTGGAGGGCGTAAGCGGCGCCATAAGCCTCGAGCGCCCACACCTCCATCTCACCGAAGCGCTGGCCACCGAACTGCGCCTTACCACCCAGCGGCTGCTGCGTGATCATCGAGTACGGCCCGGTCGACCGAGCGTGGAGCTTGTCGTCGACCAGGTGGTGGAGCTTGAGGATGTACATGTAGCCGATCGAGACCGGCTCCGGGAACGGCTCGCCGGAGCGGCCGTCGTACAGGTGCGCCTTACCGGTCGGGAGGACCAGACGGTCCCCGTCACGGTTCGGGATGGTGTGCTCGAACAGGCCGGCGAGTTCGTCCTCGCGGGCACCGTCGAACACCGGGGTGGCGACGTTGGTGCCGGGCTCGACGCGGTCGGCGCCGATGACCTTCAGCCGCTCGGCCCACTCCTCGGCCACGCCGGAGACGTCCCAGCCGCGGCTGGCGAGCCAGCCGAGGTGGATCTCCAGGACCTGTCCCGGGTTCATTCGGGACGGGACACCCAGCGGGTTGAGGATGATGTCGACCGGCGTGCCGTCCTCAAGGAAGGGCATGTCCTCGATCGGAAGAATCTTGGAGATGACACCCTTGTTGCCGTGGCGGCCGGCGAGCTTGTCACCGTCGGTGATCTTGCGCTTCTGGGCGACGTAGACGCGGACCAGCTGATTCACGCCCGGAGGAAGCTCGTCGCCCTCCTCGCGGTCGAAGACGCGGACACCGATGACCTTGCCGATCTCACCGTGAGGGACCTTGAGCGAGGTGTCACGCACCTCGCGGGCCTTCTCACCGAAGATCGCGCGGAGCAGGCGCTCCTCCGGGGTCAGCTCGGTCTCGCCCTTGGGCGTGACCTTGCCGACCAGGATGTCGCCGGCGACGACGTCCGCACCGATGCGGATGATGCCGCGCTCGTCGAGGTCCGCGAGGACCTCCTCGGAGACGTTCGGGATGTCCCGGGTGATCTCCTCGGGGCCCAGCTTGGTGTCACGGGCGTCGACCTCGTGTTCCTCGATGTGGATCGAGGAGAGGACGTCGTCCTGCACGAGGCGCTGCGACAGGATGATCGCGTCCTCGTAGTTGTGACCTTCCCAGGGCATGAACGCGACGAGCAGGTTCTTGCCGAGGGCCATTTCGCCCTCTTCGGTCGCAGGACCGTCGGCGAGGACCTGCGCCTCGATGATGCGGTCACCCTCGTTGACGATGACCTTCTGGTTGACCGAGGTGCCCTGGTTCGAGCGGGAGAACTTGGCGACGCGGTACGTGGTGTACGTGCCGTCGTCGTTGGCGACGGTGATGTAGTCGGCCGAGACCTCCTGGACGACACCGTCCTTCTCCGCCTTGATCGAGTCACCGGCGTCGACCGCACAGCGGTACTCCATGCCGGTGCCGACGAGCGGCGCCTCCGCCTTGATGAGCGGAACGGCCTGGCGCATCATGTTCGCGCCCATGAGGGCGCGGTTGGCGTCGTCGTGCTCGAGGAAGGGGATCATCGCGGTCGCGACGGACACCATCTGGCGCGGGGAGACGTCCATGTAGTCGACGTCGTCGCCGGCGATGTAGTCGATCTCGCCACCACGACGGCGAACCAGCACGCGGTTCTCGGTGAAGCGCATCTCGTCGCTCAGGCCTGCGTTGGCCTGGGCGATGACGAAGCGGTCTTCCTCGTCGGCCGTCAGGTAGTCGACCTCGTCGGTGACGACACCCTCGATGACCTTGCGGTACGGGGTCTCGACGAAACCGAACGCGTTGACGCGGCCGTAGGACGCGAGCGAGCCGATCAGACCGATGTTCGGGCCTTCAGGGGTCTCGATCGGGCACATGCGGCCGTAGTGCGACGGGTGGACGTCTCGGACCTCGAAGCCGGCCCGCTCACGGGACAGACCACCCGGGCCGAGCGCCGACAGGCGTCGCTTGTGGGTGAGACCCGACAGCGGGTTGTTCTGGTCCATGAACTGCGACAGCTGGCTGGTGCCGAAGAACTCCTTGATGGAGGCGACGACCGGCCGGATGTTGATCAGGGTCTGCGGCGTGATCGCCTCGACGTCCTGGGTCGTCATCCGCTCGCGGACGACGCGCTCCATACGAGCCAGACCCGTACGGACCTGGTTCTGGATGAGCTCGCCGACGTTGCGCAGACGACGGTTGCCGAAGTGGTCGATGTCGTCGGTCTCGACGACGATCGAACGGCCCGACTCACCGGTGGTCTCGGTCTCGCCCGCGTGGAGCTTGACGAGGTACTTGATGGTCGCGGTGATGTCGTCGGTGGTGAGCACACCGGCGTCCAGCGGCTCATCCGCGCCGAGCTTCTTGTTCACCTTGTAGCGGCCGACCTTCGCGAGGTCGTAGCGCTTCGGGTTGAAGTAGAGGTTCTCGAGCAGCGTCTGAGCAGCCTCGCGGGTCGGCGGTTCGCCGGGACGCAGCTTGCGGTAGATGTCGAGCAGCGCGTCGTCCTGGCCCTGGGTGTGGTCCTTCTCCAGGGTGGCGCGCATGGACTCGTACTCGCCGAACTCCTCGAGGATCTGCTCGGTGGTCCAGCCGAGAGCCTTCAGGAGAACGGTGACGGACTGCTTGCGCTTGCGGTCGATGCGGACACCGACCATGTCGCGCTTGTCGATCTCCATCTCGAGCCAGGCACCCCGGGAAGGGATGATCTTGGCCGCGAAGATGTCCTTGTCGGACGTCTTGTCGATGGAGGAGTCGAAGTAGACACCGGGGGAACGGACAAGCTGCGACACGACGACACGCTCGGTGCCGTTGATGACGAAGGTGCCCTTGTTGGTCATGAGCGGGAAATCGCCCATGAAGACCGTCTGAGACTTGATCTCTCCGGTCTCGTTGTTCGTGAACTCGGCGGTGACGAAAAGCGGTGCCGCGAACGTGAAGTCGCGGTCCTTGCACTCGTCGACCGAGTTCTTCGCCGGCTCGAAACGGTGGTCGCGGAACGTCAGCGACATCGACCCGGAGAAGTCCTCGATCGGCGAGATCTCCTCGAAGATCTCTTCCAGACCGGACTTGGTGGGAACGTCCTGTCCGCTCTCAAGCGCCGACTCGACGCGAGACTTCCAGGCGGCGTTGCCGAGCAGCCAGTCAAAGCTCTCGGTCTGCAGCGCCAGGAGGTTCGGAACCTCGAGGGGCTCCTTGATCTTTGCAAAGGAGATGCGCAGCGGGGCGGTGCTGGCACCGTTGTTCGTATTGGTCGAGGCGTTGCGCGAGGCGGCCAAGAGGGGGTCCTTCCGAGGGCTCGGACTCACTACGCGCGTACCGGTCCCAGCTGACACAGAAGACAAGCGCCCCCCATCTGGTCAAAAAGGACCAGCTCAGGGCCGTTCAATCAAGTGTGCTCATGCGTGGGCATGCCCCTGGCGACGGGCAGGGGGCAGCTAACAGGCAGCGCAAAGGGTCAGTGTAGCCACTTGGCTCACTGATGTCCAGACCAGGTTTCCGGAAACCGGCAACAGGCCTTCCCCATGTCGTTTCAACTGCGTCCAACGGTTCGGCTCTCGCACACAGAGCGCGTAACAGTACTGCCCTCTTCGTAGTCGATCCATGCCCGATGTGGGCCCGATCCATGCCTCGGATCTCGGATCGAACCGGCCCATCTCGCGACGGCTCTGAGAATTGCGCGCCGCGTGCCGTTCGTCAAGGCCCCCTGCTCCGTGCGGATCACCCAAGGACCCTGCCGCGGAGCAACGAAGATCACCCTACTCCCCAACGAGACAGGGGCAAATCAGGCACTCCGGGTACGCCAAAGGGCGACCACCCTTACGGGTGATCGCCCTTGGTTGGGGCCCTGGAGGACCCCAGAGGTGTTACTTGACCTCGACAGCCGCGCCGGCAGCCTTGAGGGACTCGGCAGCCTTGTCAGCGGCCTCCTTGGCGACCTTCTCGAGGACCGGCTTCGGAGCGCCGTCCACGAGGTCCTTGGCCTCCTTGAGGCCCAGGGAGGTGAGCTCGCGCACGACCTTGATGACCTGGATCTTCTTGTCGCCGGCACCGGTGAGGATGACGTCGAACTCGTCCTGCTCCTCGACGGCCTCGGGGGCGGCGCCGCCACCGGCGGGACCGGCAACAGCGACGGCCGCGGCGGCGGTGACGTCGAACTTGTCCTCGAACGCCTTCACGAACTCGGAGAGCTCGATGAGGGTCATCTCCTCGAACTGGGCGAGGAGGTCGTCCTGAGAGAGCTTCGCCATGATGGGCGATCCTTCCACTAAATCGGCAGGTGCCGGATGTATATAGAGGCGGGCGTAACGGCCCGCTTTGACCCGCGCACTAGGCGGCGCGGATCAGTGCGCGAGCCGAATTACTCGGCACCGCCCTGCTCGGCGAGCTTGACGCGAAGCGCTTCCGCAGTGCGGACGAACTTCGACGGCAGCGCCTGGAAGAGCGAGGCAGCCTGAGACTGCTTGCCCTTGAACGCGCCGGCCAGCTTGCTGAGCAGAACCTCGCGGGACTCGAGGTCCGCAAGCTTCTTGATCTCATCCGCGGTGAGCGCCTTACCATCAAGGACACCCGCCTTGATGATGAGGTTCGGGTTTTCCTTGGCGAAGTCACGCAGGCTCTTCGCCGACTCCACCGGGTCACCGGTGATGAAGGCGACCGCGGTGGGACCAGCGAAGTGCTCGTCCAGTGCGGTGATCCCGGCCTGGTTGGCCGCAATCTTGGTCAGCGTGTTCTTCACCACGGCGTACTGGGCGTTCTCACCGAGAGAACGACGCAGCGTCTTGAGCTGCGCGACGGTGAGACCCCGGTACTCGGTCAGCACGGCGGCGTTCGAGTCGCGGAACTGGTCCGTGAGCTCGGCTACCGCGGCAGCCTTGTTGGGCGTCGGCATAGTGCGTCGGCCTCCTTCCGGGTGATGAGGACCGCTCAGAAGGGGCAAAATACGAAACGCCCCGGCGCAGGCGCCAGGGCGTAGCTCAACCAGAACGGGTTCCGGGAACTTTCCTTGATCACCTGCGCAGGACGTCCGCAGTCTGCGGATCCTTCGGCCACCGAACCCTTGCGGGCACGGCAACGACCAGCGGTCTTTGGCTTCTCCGGAAGAGTACGCGAACGGTGCCGTGCAGAGCAAATCGGTCACCCGGCGGCCTCTGGAGCCCCGCGGAGCGGCCCCGGCCCCCTTCCCGGCACCGGGCGGCCGCGAGGCCCTCGTACGCTCCCGAGAACGCCCGCGGGCGTACGCGAACGGGCCCCCCGCCGCCCGGTGAAGGGAGGCGAGGGGCCCGTTCGGTCAATCGGTGAGCCAGGGGCTCAGAGCCGTGGGCTCAAGCCCGATCAGACAGCAGCCGGGTCTTCCTCGACGAGGAGGTTCCGGGTGCGGTTCTGGTCCAGGATGATGCCGGGGCCCATCGTGGTGCTGAGGGCGGCCTTCCTGATGTAGCGGCCCTTCGCGGCGGACGGCTTCAGACGAAGGATCTCGTCCAGGGCCGCGCCGTAGTTCTCGACCAGCTGCTCATCGGTGAAGGAGACCTTGCCGATGATGAAGTGCAGGTTCGAGTGCTTGTCGACGCGGAACTCGATCTTGCCACCCTTGATCTCGGTGACAGCCTTCGCGACGTCCATCGTGACGGTGCCGGTCTTCGGGTTCGGCATGAGGCCACGGGGACCGAGCACGCGGCCGAGGCGGCCGACCTTGCCCATGAGGTCCGGGGTGGCCACAACGGCGTCGAACTCGTTCAGGCGATTGCCCTTGGCGATCTCGTTGATGAGCTCGTCGTCGCCGACGATGTCGGCGCCGGCGGCTACCGCGGCCGCAGCACGGTCACCGGTCGCGAAGACCAGGACCCGGGCGGTCTTGCCGGTGCCGTGCGGGAGGTTCACGGTGCCGCGGACCATCTGGTCGGCCTTGCGCGGGTCTACACCCAGGCGGAAGGCGACCTCGACGGTGCTGTCGAACTTGGTGGCGGAGGTCTCCTTGGCGAGACGGACGGCCTCGAGCGGGGCGTAGAGCTTGTCCCGGTCGATCTTGGCGTCCGCAGCGCGGAGAGTCTTGCTGCGCTTCACTTCTGCTCCTGTGTAGTGACTTCAGGCGTGGAGTCGTGGTGCGGACCAGCGCTTGGTCCTACCACTGTGGTGCTGGGGGTGGCTGAATCAGCCTTCGACCGTGATGCCCATCGAACGCGCGGTGCCGGCGATGATCTTCTCGGCCGCGTCGATGTCGTTGGCGTTCAGGTCAGGCATCTTGAGCGTGGCGATCTCGCGGACCTGGTCACGCGTGAGCTTCGCGACCTTGGTCTTGTGCGGCTCGCCGGAGCCCTTCTCCACGCCCGCGCTCTTCAGGATGAGACGCGCGGCCGGCGGAGTCTTGGTGATGAAGGTGAAGGAACGGTCGTCGTAGACCGTGATCTCCACCGGCACGACCATGCCACGCTGCGACTCGGTCGCGGCGTTGTAGGCCTTGCAGAACTCCATGATGTTGACGCCGTGCTGACCGAGCGCGGGGCCGACCGGCGGAGCCGGGTTGGCCGCACCGGCCTTGATCTGGAGCTTGATAAGCCCCGTGATCTTCTTCTTCTTGGGAGGCATTGCTCTCTCCGGGTCCTAGTGAGAGTTTTTCGCCGCCAATCCGGTCATCCGGATGGAGGCATACCGCACCACGATAACGGGTATCGGCACGGGGCTGAAAACCGAGCAGGTCAGACCACCCGCGAGCGGGCAATCCGACCTGTCCGGAAGCGTGAGTCAGAAGACCGTGGATCAGTTCTTCTGGATCTGGTCGAAGCTGAGCTCGACCGGGGTCTCGCGGCCGAAGATCTCGACGAGACCCTTGACCTTCTTCGAGTCCGGGTTGATCTCGTTGATGGTCGCCTGCAGCGTCGCGAACGGGCCGTCGGTGACGGTGACCGAGTCGCCGACCTCGAAGTCCAGGACCTCGATGGTGCGCCGGACGGAGGGCGCGGGCAGGCCGGCCTCTTCCGCCGCGAGCTTGGCGGCCTTCTCCTGCGCCTCGGGAGCGAGCATCTTGACGATCTCGTCCAGGGTCAGCGGGTACGGGTCGTACGCGTTGCCCACGAAGCCGGTGACGCCAGGCGTGTTGCGGACGACGCCCCAGGACTCGTTCGTCAGATCCATGCGGACGAGAACGTAACCGGGCAGCTTGTTCTGCCGGACGTTCTTGCGCTCGCCGTTCTTGATCTGGACGATCTCTTCCTCGGGCACCTCGGCCTGGTAGATGAAGTCCTCGACGTTGAGCGAGACGGCGCGCTGCTCGAGGTTCGCCTTCACGCGCTTCTCGTAGCCGGCGTACGTGTGGATGACGTACCACTCGCCGGGCAGGAGGCGCAGCTCGTCGCGCAGGGCCTGGACGGGGTCGACGGGCTCGGCCTCGGCGGCCTCCTCGGCCTCCACATCGGCCTCGGCCTCGACCGCGTCGTCCTCGTCGGAGGCCTCTTCGGCCTCGTCCTCAGCGGCCTCTTCGGGCGCGGCGTCGCCAGCGGCCTCTTCGGCCTCGGCGTCGTCAGCGACCTCGGCGTCGTCTGCATCCTCGCCCGCGGCGGACTCGACGTGCAGCGCGGCCTCTTCGGCGGCGACACCCGCCTCGGCGTCGGCGAGCTCGGCCTCGTCGGGGTCCACAGCGTCCGCCGCCTCGACGATGTCGAGCGCGTCCTCGACGGACTCGACGGAGTCGGGGCTCGCGTTCAGGTTCGGGTCAGACACGGTGGCTGCTTCTTCCTGGATACAAAAGGTGGTCGAACATGCGAAAACGGGCGGCACCCATCAAGGCGCCGCCCTCCGCGGGGATCAGCCGAAGACGAACTTGATGGCTTCCTGGAACCCATAGTCAATCACGGTCACCAGACCGATCATGATGACGACGAAGACGATCACTACGGAGGTGTACGTCGTCAGCTGGTTGCGAGTGGGCCAAACAACCTTGCGGAGCTCCGCGACGATCTGGCGGTAGAACAGCGCGAGCCGGCCCAGGGGGCCCTTCTTGCCGCGCTTGCCGCCCTTGCGGGCCTTCTTCTCGCGAGTGTCATCTTCGGCGTCAGGCATGTCGATGGAGCCCAGGGCGTCCGTCACGTCTCTCACCTGAATCCGGGTCGTGGCCGTTGCCGCGCCCGGTTGCGCCGCACGGCGTTGCATCGAAGTACGTACCTGCGCACACATCCGGAAGGAGTGTGGAGCAGGGCCGGAGGGACTCGAACCCCCAACCGCTGGTTTTGGAGACCAGTGCTCTACCAATTGAGCTACGACCCTTTGCGTTCCCCAACCTACCGCATCCAGACGAGTGCACGGAGTGCTCACGCTCTGCAGCGGTCGGCGAGGGCCAACGACGGTTGAGTGTACGTGGTCCGGGCCCTGACGTCGAACAGCACCGTTCCGAGCCTCACGGAGCCCTCCGCGTCCGGTAACTGAAACGGCGTGCGGCAGTTCTCGGCCGTCTGGGACGATTGGCCGCATGACCTCTGAAACGCCTTCCGCCGAGCGCCGCGTCTCCGCCCGTATCGGCGCCATCTCCGAGTCCGCGACCCTCGCCGTCGACGCCAAGGCCAAGGCCCTCAAGGCCGCCGGCCGTCCGGTGATCGGTTTCGGAGCGGGCGAGCCCGACTTCCCGACCCCGGATTACATCGTCGACGCCGCCGTCGAGGCATGCCGCAACCCGAAGTACCACCGCTACACGCCGGCCGGCGGCCTGCCCGAGCTGAAGGCCGCCATCGCCGCGAAGACGCTGCGCGACTCCGGCTACGAGGTCGACGCTTCGCAGGTCCTGGTGACCAACGGCGGCAAGCAGGCGATCTACGAGGCGTTCGCGGCCATCCTGGACCCGGGTGACGAGGTCATCGTCCCCGCCCCCTACTGGACCACGTACCCCGAGTCGATCCGTCTCGCCGGCGGTGTCCCGGTCGAGGTCGTCGCCGACGAGACCACCGGTTACCGGGTCTCCGTCGAGCAGCTCGAAGCGGCCCGCACCGAGCGCACGAAGGTCGTCCTCTTCGTCTCCCCGTCCAACCCGACGGGCGCCGTCTACTCCGAGGCCGACGCCGAGGCGATCGGCCGCTGGGCCGTCGAGCACGGCCTGTGGGTCCTGACCGACGAGATCTACGAGCACCTGGTCTACGGCGACGCGAAGTTCGTCTCGCTCCCGGCGATCGTCCCCGAGCTCGCCGACAAGTGCATCATCGTCAACGGCGTCGCCAAGACGTACGCGATGACCGGCTGGCGCGTGGGCTGGATCGTCGGCCCGAAGGACGTGGTCAAGGCGGCGACCAACCTCCAGTCGCACGCCACCTCCAACGTCTCCAACGTGGCCCAGGTCGCGGCGCTGGCCGCCGTCTCCGGCAACCTGGACGCCGTCCACGAGATGCGCACGGCCTTCGACCGCCGCCGCCAGACCATCGTGCGGATGCTGAACGAGATCGACGGCGTCTTCTGCCCGACCCCCGAGGGCGCGTTCTACGTCTACCCCGCGGTCAAGGACGTGCTCGGCAAGGAGATCCGCGGCAAGCGCCCGCAGACCTCCGTCGAGCTCGCGGCCCTGATCCTGGACGAGGCCGAGGTCGCGGTCGTCCCCGGCGAGGCCTTCGGCACCCCCGGATACCTGCGCCTCTCCTACGCCCTGGGCGACGAGGACCTGGTCGAGGGCGTCTCCCGCATCCAGAAGCTCCTGGCGGAGGCCAAGGCCTGAGCGGCCCGCGGTCCGGTCCGAGCGGCGGTCCCCCTTCGGGGAGCCGCCGCTCGGGCGTTTGCGGGACGGGGGCCCGCCGCGCCCGGCCCGCTCACGCGTTCGCGCAAGCCCCCGATCGGTAAATTCCCCTCCCGCCGAGCACAGCGGTACGGCAAGATCGGGTGATGGAGCACGTACGCGATCTTTCGCTTCTGCCGAAAGCCCATCTCCACCTGCACTTCACCGGTTCGATGCGCCCATCGACCCTCCTGGAGCTCGCCGACAAGTACGGCGTGCGCCTTCCCGACGCCCTCACCGCCGGTGAGCCGCCCAAGCTCCGCGCCACCGACGAGCGCGGCTGGTTCCGCTTCCAGCGGCTCTACGACGCCGCCCGCGCCTGCCTCCGCGAGCCCGACGACATCCGCCGGCTGGTCCGCGAGGCCGCCGAGGAAGACGTGCGGGACGGCAGCGGCTGGCTGGAGATCCAGGTGGATCCCACCTCGTACGCCCCCCTCCTCGGCGGGATGATCCCGGCCGTCGAGATCATCCTCGACGCCGTCGACGCCGCCTCCCGCGAGACGGGCCTCGGCATGCGCGTCGTCATCGCCGCGAACCGCATGAAGCACCCCCTCGACGCACGCACCCTCGCCCGGCTCGCCGTCCGGTACGCGGAGCGCGGCATCGTCGGCTTCGGCCTCTCCAACGACGAGCGCCGCGGCATGGCCCGCGACTTCGACCGGGCCTTCGCCATCGCCCGCGAGGGCGGCCTCCTCGCCGCCCCGCACGGCGGCGAGCTCGCCGGCCCGTCCTCCATCCGCGACTGCCTCGACGACCTGCACGCCTCCCGCATCGGGCACGGCGTACGGGCCGCCGAGGATCCGCACCTGCTCAAGCGGCTCGCCGACCGGCAGATCACCTGCGAGGTCTGCCCGGCGTCCAACGTCGCCCTCGGGGTCTACGAACGCCCCGAGGACGTCCCGCTGCGCACCCTCTTCGAGGCCGGGGTCCCGATGGCCCTCGGCGCGGACGACCCGCTGCTGTTCGGCTCCCGGCTCGCGGCCCAGTACGAGATCGCCCGTGAGCACCACGCCTTCACGGACGAGGAGCTCGCCGAGCTGGCGCGCCAGTCGGTGCGCGGCAGCGCCGCGCCCGCCGACGTACAGGAGAAGCTGCTGGCCGGGATCGATCACTGGCTCACTTCGTGAGGCGCAGATCGCCCTCGTAGCAGTCGGCCCGCACCCGCGCGCCGTCCGGGAAGCCGATCTCCAGATGGGTACGGCCCTGCGCGGGCAGCGCGTATTCGGCCACGGATTCGACGGTCTCGCCGAGGTGGCGCAGGAAGGGGTGGTCGCCGAGGTCCTCGCCGACCTCGATGCGGCCCCACTCCCCCATGTCGTACGGCTCGTGCGGTGCGGCGGTTTCCACGATGAGGCAGGCGTCGGACCCGGTGGTGATCCGGGTGGATTCGCCGGCGCTGTCGAAGAGCCAGACGTCGAGGGGTGCCTCGGAGCGTTCGCCGTCGCTGATGTGCCAGGACGCGACGACTCTTCTGAGCGTGCGTCCCACCAGCCGGGTGGGGTCCGTACCGGCCCCGTGCAGGGGACAGAGCATGGGCGGGCCGGGACTCCTCAGATGCTGACGCCGACCGTCACCGGCTCGTTGACGAGGGTGACGCCGAAGGCCGCGTGGACGCCCGCGACGACCTCGCGGGCCAGGGCGAGGAGGTCTTCGGTGGTGGCCCCGCCCCGGTTGGTGAGGGCGAGGGTGTGCTTGGTGGAGATGCGGGCGGGGCCCTCGCCGTAGCCCTTGGCGAAGCCGGCCTTGTCGATCAGCCAGGCCGCGCTGGTCTTCGTACGGCCTTCGCCCGCCGGGTACGCGGGCGGGGCGGCGTCGGGGCCGAGCCGGTCCTGCGCGCGGGCGAGGAAGGCGGCGTAGGCCTCGTCGCCGAGGACCGGGTTGTGGAAGAACGAGCCCGCGGACCACGTGTCGTGGTCGGCGGGGTCCAGGACCATGCCCTTGCCGGCGCGCAGCCGCAGGACGGTCTCGCGCACCTGCGCCGCCGGCACCCGGTCGCCGGCCTCGACGCCGAGGGCGCGGGCGGTCTCGGGGTACTTGACCGGCGCGGACAGTCCGCCCGCGTCCTCCAGGTCGAAGCGGACGCGCAGGACGACGTACCGCTCCGGCTGGTGCTTGAACAGGCTGTCGCGGTAGGAGAACGCGCATTCGGCGGCCGACAGCGTGACGGTCTCGCCGCGCGTCCGGTCGTAGGCGACGACCTCGGTGATCGTGTCGCAGACCTCCTGGCCGTACGCCCCGACGTTCTGGATCGGGGTCGCGCCCGCGGACCCGGGGATCCCGGCCAGGCATTCGACGCCCGCCAGTCCCGCTTCGACGGTCCGGGCGACGGCCTCGCTCCAGTTCTCGCCGGCGGCCAGCTCCAGGCGCGTCCCGTCGAGCGTGAACCCGGTGGTCGCGATGCGCAGGGCGGTGCCGTCGAAGCCCCGGTCGCCGATGACCAGGTTGCTGCCGCCGCCGATGACCAGGAGCGGAGTGCGGGTCCCGTCCGCGGCGCGCACGGCGGCGACGACCTCGGCGTCGGTGGTCGCGGTGACCAGCCGGGCGGCGGGGCCGCCGAGCCGGAAGGTGGTCAGCGGGGCGAGGGGGGCGTCGTCGATTTCCTGCACGTGGACAAGAGTACGGTCCGCGTCCCCCCAACCCTGCGGGGCCACGGACCGCGGTCCCGCAGCAGTCGCTCCCGGTGAGCGGTCAGCGGCCCGGTTCCTCCTTCTGCCGCTCTTCGCCGAGGCGCCGCTCCGCCTCCGCCCAGCCGATGGGCAGCCCGGCCGCCGGCACGGTCCAGAAGGTGAAGGTGGACTCCTTCATGTACCGGGCGGCGGCCCGCGCACCGGACCGGTGCGGCTCGCTGCGGGCGAACCGGTACAGCGCGTCGCGGTCCTCCCAGGCGGACAGCGTCAGGAAGGTCCGGCTGAAGACCCGGGCCCGCAGGGCGACCCCGTGCGCTCCGGGGGCCTTGCGCGTCTGGCGGATGATGCCGGGCGACTTCAGGAAGAACCGGAGGGCTCCGGTCAGGGTCGCGGTCTCGAACCGGGAGGCCATGACGTAGACCTCGGCGTCGGGGGCGGCCTGGGTGGGCGTGAACCAGGGGATGTCGGGCACGGCGGGCTCTCCTTCACGATGCTTCGATTCGTACGGACCTTCGCGCGGTGCGGCTGCTGCGGTTCTCCCTGCTCAGCGCCCCGCGGGCACCTTCTCGACAGCGGGAGCACCGCTCCCGGCCACGGCCTGGCCCTGCTTCTCCCGCGAGCGGGAGGGCAGCAGCAGGGCCATCGCGGCGGCCACGGCGACGACCGCGGCGCCGATCCACAGGGCGGGGACGGTGCCGTCGGCGAAGGACTGGCCGCTCTCGTAGCCGCCCCGGGCGGAGAAGACCGAGGCCAGGACGGCGACGCCGAGGGCTCCGCCGACCTCGCGCAGCGCGCTGTTGGCTCCGGCGGCCTTGCCCTGGTCGGCGGGGGCGACGGTGGACATGAGCGCGTTGGAGGCGGGAGCGAAGAACAGACCCATGCCGAGCCCGCTGATGATCAGTGGCGGGAGCTGGGCGGCGTAGGACAGGTCGGTGCTCACGATGGCGGCGAACCAGCCGAGGCCGACGGCCTGGAGCGCCAGCCCGGCGGCGACGACGGGGCGGCTGCCGATGCGGTCGGAGAGGATGCCGGAGATCGGCGCGGCGATCATGGGCATGCCGGTCCAGGGGAGCATGCGCAACCCGGCTTCGGTGGGCGAGTAGCCGAGGACGCCCTGGAGGAACTGGCTCAGCAGGAAGATCGAGCCGAACATCCCGACGAACATCAGCAGGCTGGCCATGTTGATGCCGAAGAAGCCCCGGTCACGGAAGAGCCGCATGGGCAGCACGGGGTCGGCGCTGCGGAACCCGTGGAAGACGAAGGCGACGACCATTGCGGCCCCGACCAGCAGGGCGGTGAGTACGGGGGCGCTGGTCCAGCCGTCCGCGTTGGCATTGACCAGGCCGTAGACGATTCCGAAGAGCCCGCCGCTGATCAGGAGCGTTCCCGGGACGTCGAGCTTGGCCTTGGGTGCGGTGGACTCGGCGAGGCGCAGCCGGGCGAGCGGGACGAGCGCGAGCCCGATCGGGACGTTCAGCCAGAAGATCCACTGCCAGGAGATGTGCTCGGTCAGGCTGCCGCCGATGAGCGGTCCGCTGGCGACTGCGAGCCCGCTGAGGGCTCCGTAGATGCCGAGGGCCATGCCGCGGCGGGCGGCCGGGACGGCGACGGTCAGCAGGGTGAGCGAGAGCGGCATCATGATCGCCGCGCCGACGCCCTGGACGGCCCGGGCGGCGATGAGCTCGTTGATGCCGGGCGAGAGGGCGGCTGCGGCGGACGCGCCGGTGAAGACGACGAGGCCGGCGATGAAGAGGCGCCGGCGCCCGAACCGGTCACCGAGGGCCGCGCCGAACATGAGGAGGACGGCGAAGGTGAGCGTGTACGCGTTCACCGTCCACTCCAGGTCCTCCAGCTTCCCGCCCAGGTCCTCGCGGATGGAGGGGAGCGCGGTGGTGACGACGAGGTTGTCCAGTGCTGCCATGAAACCGGCGGCCCCGGTGATGACGAGGGCCCATATCGCGGGCCCCCGGAGCTTGGTGTCTTGCATGAATCCCCCAAAACTAGTTATTGCTCACTAACTTCACTGGGCAGAACTCCGCACCACCGGGCCGTACGCACGGACGGCGGACCATGGAACTGATGGAACTGATGGAACTGGCGGAACCGAGGGAACTGGTGGGACTGATGGAGCCGAGGGGAGGGGCTACTGGGGCCGGACCCCGGGGTAGCAGCCGTCCCAGACCCGATGTCCGGGCGGGAAGCCCATGGCGGACAGGGTGTTGATCAGCATCCCGTAGGCCAGGAACGTGGTCGTCTCATTGATGTCCGCCCCCAGGGGCAGGTGGACGGTGTCCCACAGCTTCATCCAGGCCGCCCGCACCATCTCCCCGAAGGCCGGCTCCCCGGCGGCTTCCGCCGCGGCGACCGTCACGTACGTCTGGAGCTGCATCTGCAGCTTGTCCGGCTGCTCGGCGATCAGCTTCATGTACGCGGCGCCCATGACCTCGACGGCCTCATGACCCTCGTAGCCCTTGCCGGCCTCCTCGAAGACCAGCCGGATGTCCTCCATGCAGCGGGCGGCGGCGGCGAGGAAGATGGCCTGCTTGTTCGGGAAGAGCCGGAAGAGGTAGGGCTGCGAGACCCCGACCCGCTTCGCGATCGCCTCGGTGGACGTCCCGTAGTACCCGCCCTTGGCGAACTCGCTCATCGCCGCCCGGATGACGCTCTCGCGCCGCTCGTCCGCACTCATCCTCGCCATGCTTTGAAGTTAGTGGCCAATCACTAACTTCGCAACCCCGGTGGGCGAGTCGGTGAAAAACGGTTGCCGAGGCCCTTTCCGGAGGGCCGGGAAGGGGGCCCCGGACCGCCCGAGGGGCGGGACGGGGCAGCCCGCCCCTCCCCGCCCCCGTGGCGGACCGGCGCACCGACAGAACCGACAGAACAGCCGGAACTACGCGAGGGCGACCACCGCGCGCGACATCCCCAGCACCTTCTGTCCGGCGCTCTTCGCCGTCAGGTCGACCCGTACGCGGTTGTCGTCCAGCTTGGCCGCGACCTTCGCCGTGACCTCGATCAGCGCGCCCTGTCCGTCGTTCGGGACGACGACCGGCTTCGTGAACCGCACCCCGTACTCGACGACGGCGCCCGGGTCGCCCACCCAGTCGGTGACCACGCGGATCGCCTCGGCCATGGTGAACATGCCGTGCGCGATCACGTCCGGCAGCCCGACCTCGACGGCGAACTTCTCGTTCCAGTGGATCGGGTTGAAGTCACCCGACGCGCCCGCGTACCGGACGAGCGCCGCCCGGGTCACGGGGAAGGACGCCGCCGGCAGCTCGGTGCCGACCTCGACGTCGTCGTACTGGACCTTCGCGGCCATCTCAGACCTCCTCGGTGACGGAAGCGGGTGCGGCATCGGAAGCCTTACCGGCGGCGGACGGCTCGGCCGCCGCCGTGGCGGACCCGGCGGGCTCGGCCGGGTCGGGGGCCCGGGAGACGAGCTTCGTCCAGGCCGTCACCACGTGCTCGCCGCTCTCTTCGTGCACCTCGCCGCGGATGTCGATGACGTCGTTGCCCGCGAGGGACTTCACCGACTCGATGGTCGAGGTCACCGTCAGCCGGTCACCGGCCCGCACGGGCCGCGTGTACGCGAACTTCTGGTCGCCGTGCACGACGCGGCTGTAGTCCAGGCCCAGCGCGGGGTCCTCGATGACGAGGCCGGCCGCCGCGAAAGTGATGGCGAACACGAAGGTGGGCGGGGCGATCACGTCCGGGTGCCCGAACGCCTTGGCCGCATCGGGGTCGGTGTAGACGGGATTCTCGTCACCCACCGCCACCGCGAATTCGCGGATCTTCTCCCGGCCGACCTCGTACGGATCGGTGGGCGGGTAGCTCCGCCCGACGAAGGACTGGTCGAGCGCCATGACCCACTACCTCCTAGTGAAACGACACGAGGCCGCCCCCCAAATGAAGGGGACGACCTCGTGACTGTGCCTGTTATTCGAGACTTCGCTGGGGTCAGCGGGTCTCGCGGTGCGCGGTGTGCGAGTTGCAACGCGGGCAGTGCTTCTTCATCTCAAGACGGTCCGGGTCGTTACGCCGGTTCTTCTTGGTGATGTAGTTCCGCTCCTTGCACTCCACGCAGGCCAGCGTGATCTTCGGGCGGACGTCGGTGGCAGCCACGTGAGTGCTCCTAGACGGAAATTAGGGACGGATGAACGCATAAAAGAGTAGCCGATCGGGAGACCGACCCCGCAATCGGCTACTGTGTGTAGCGGCGACCGGACTTGAACCGGTGACACAGCGATTATGAGCCGCTTGCTCTACCGACTGAGCTACGCCGCTTTGATGAGATCCGCCCCCCACCCGAAGGTGGGGAACCTCTCTCACCAGAGCCCCAATGCGGAATCGAACCGCAGACCTTCTCCTTACCATGGAGACGCTCTACCGACTGAGCTATTGGGGCGAGCGAGGAAGACATTACACGGTCGTCCACCGATCGCCCAAATCCTTTGCGGGGCCTGGCCTCGGAGCACCGTCTCTCGAGTTTTTCGATCATTCCGAAACGCGCCTCCGGAGCCTCTCCGGAGGCTTTTTGCCCCAAAAGGTGCCCGAGGTCACACATCGATCCGTGGACTTGCGACGCTGCGTGACCACGATCGCTGCCGCTCGGCCGACCGCCCAGGCGACCGCCCAGCCGACCGACCGCCGGGCGGCGGTCCGGGCACCGCTCCACCCAGACGCACCGGTACGACTATTTCTCTCTTCCCTGAAGCGGGCGCCCCCGCCCCCTAGGCTCTGAGCACGCTGCGTGATCTTGGGCCGCGGGCCGCGGCCACGGCCCAGGAGAACCGCCCGAGCCACCGCAGGAGTGCGATGTCCGACAGCCAGCCACAGCAGCCGTCCCACTCCCCGCGCAACCGCCCGGCCGGCGACGGGAGCACCCCCGGCGGCGCCGGCGGGGACGGCAACGGCGCCACCGGCAGGGACGGCGCCACCGGCCCCCGAAACGCCCGCGAGGTCCCGGAGGTCCCCGGCGCCCCCCGGTCCACCGCTGCCACGGCGGCCGCGTCGGCCGAGTCCCCGTCCACCGCCCTCCTCCTCGCCGGTGCCCGCCTCACCGACGGCCGCACCGTCGACGTCCACCTCGGCGGCGGCCGGATCCAGGCCGTCGGCACGGCCGGCAGCCTCCCCGCCCAGGCGGTCTCCCGCGTCGACCTCACCGGCTACCTCCTGCTCCCCGCCCCCGCCGAGCCCCACGCCCACGGGGACACCGCGCTGACCGCCGACAGCGAGGGACCCGTCTCCTACGCCCCCGACGAGGTCCAGCGCCGCGCCACCGAGGCCGCCCTGCTCCAGCTCGGTCACGGCGCCACGGCCGTGCGGTCCCACGTGCGCATCGGGGACGTGCACGGCCTCGGCCCCCTGGAGGCCGTACTCCAGGCCCGCCGCTCCCTGCGCGGGCTCACCGACCTCACCGCCGTGGCCGTGCCCCGGCTGCTGACCGGCGTGGCCGGGGCCGACGGGCTCGCCATGCTCCGGGACGCCGTGAAGATGGGCGCCTCCGTCATCGGCGGCTGCCCCGACCTCGACCCCGACCCGACGGGCTTCCTCGAAGCCGTACTGGAGCTCGCCGCCGAGCACGGCTGCCCCGTGGACCTGCACACCGACGGGGACGACCCCGGCCGCCTGTCACGGCTCGCGGCCATGGCCGGCGGGCTGCGGCCCGGCGTCTCCATCGGCCCCTGCGGGGGCCTGGCCCGGCTCCCGCTGGACGTGGCGAGCCGGGCCGCCGACCAGCTGGCGGCCGCCGGCGTGCGGGTCACCTGTCTCCCCCAGGGCGACTGCGCGGCCCTCGAACGCCGCGGCCTGCGCACCGCCCCCGTACGGCTGCTGCGCGGCGCCGGGGTCCGCGTCTCGGCCGGCAGCGGGGCCCTGCGCGACGCCGGCAACCCTGTCGGCCGCGGCGACCCGCTCGAAGCCGCGTACCTCCTCGCCTCCCAGGGCGGACTGCGCGCCACCGAGGCCTACCACTCGGTCAGTACCGCCGCCCGCGAGGCGATGGCGCTGCCGGAGGTCCGGGTGGAGGCCGGTTTCCCGGCCGAGCTGCTCGCCGTGCGGGGGGACCGGATCGCGAGCGTGCTGTCCCTCGCGTACAGCCGGATCGTGATCCACCGCGGGCGGGTGGTAGCCCGGACGAGTGCCGTGCGGGAGTACTGCGACTCCGCCGTCGCCGTGGCCCTGGACCTGCCCCGGCAGGGCCGTATGGAGCCCGGTCCCTGAACGTTCGCCGTGCGTTCGCGGGCGCGGTCGCCCGGCTCGTCGTACGGTCGGGACATGCGCATCGTCATCGCGGGTGGACACGGTCAAATCGCGCTGCGGCTGGAGCGCCTGCTCGCCGCGCGCGGGTACGAGGTCGCGGGCATCATCCGCGACCCGGCACAGGGCGACGACCTCAGGGAGGCGGGCGCCGAACCGGTGCTGTGCGACCTGGAATCAGCCTCGGTCGAACACGTGGCGGGCATCCTGCAGGGCGCGGACGCCGCGGTGTTCGCGGCAGGCGCCGGTCCCGGCAGCGGCGTCGGGCGCAAGGACACGGTGGACCGGGGCGCGGCGGTGCTGTTCGCGGACGCGGCCGAACGGGCTCGTGTGCGCCGCTTCCTGATGGTCTCTTCGATGGGCGCGGACACGCACCACGAGGGTGACGAGGTCTTCGACGCCTACCTCCGCGCCAAGGGCGCGGCGGACGACCACGTCCGCACCCGCCTGGGCCTGGAGTGGACGATCCTGCGTCCCGGCTCGCTGATCGACGACGCGGGGACGGGCCTGGTCCGGCTGGAGGCGCGGACGGGCCGCGGACCGGTCCCGCGCGACGACGTGGCGGCGGTGCTCGCCGAACTGCTCGAGACCCCCGCGACCGCGGGCCTCACCTTGGAGCTGATCTCCGGCTCGACCCCGGTCGCGGTGGCGGTCAAGGACGTGGCGGGCAACTGACCGGCGCCCCGCCCCGCCCGGCGGGTCCGGGCAGGGGGCCGGGCAGGGCGCCGGGCGGGGGACCGGGCGGGGGGCCGGGCGGGGGACTGGACCTCCGGTGGCGGACGGTCAGAACTCGGCGGTCACCTGGTCGTCGGAGCGCCCGACCGAGTCCTGCTGGAACCGCTCCTCGTACGCCCGACGGATCCGCTCGACGCGCATTCCGCGCTCGTCGGCCTCCTTCTCGGGGTAGAGCAGCACCACCTCGTACGAGACTTCTCGGACGATCGCGCCGTTGCGCCCCCGCCACTGGCCGTGCCCGTCCTGGACGGTGAGCCCCTCGGGGAAGGCGGGGGTGATCTCCCGGTCGAGGAAGCCCATGAACTCCCGCTCCCCGACCGCCGGCCGCCCGTCCGGCCGCTCGGTGCCGAAGTAGAGCCGGGTCTCCTGGTAGGGCTCGCCCACGTCGGTGTGCAGTGCCGCCCCGACCAAGGCCGGGATCCCGGCGCCGAGCAGGGCGAGGAGCACGCCGCCGCCGACTTTTCCGCGCGTGTCAAAAGTCAATTTCACCCCCGATGAACGACAAGACCCGCGCATCGGCACGCCCCACCCGCCGATAGGGTCACGCCGCCGCCCTCCTGGTCGCCTCGGCGCGGCCGATGGCGACACCAGTCGCGGCTGCTCCTCTACCTCGTCGCAGTGGTCACCGGGCACACCCGGGACGAGGCAGGGTGCGCTCAGGCCCGGTGGGAGTGGTTCGGGGTGCGTGACGGCATACGAGAAAACCCCCGTTCATCGCGTTTCCGCAAAGAACGGGGGTCTCACTCGCGTGGCGGCGCCAGGGTTCGAACCTGGGTAGGCTGAGCCGGCAGATTTACAGTCTGCTCCCTTTGGCCACTCGGGCACACCGCCATGATCGCTGCCGTCTTTCCGCCTTTCGGCGGCGCTCCGTGGCAACGACGTAAACAATACCCGATGGCCGGGGGTGCTTCGCCACTGGATTGATCAGCGCCGCACGTGGGCGCGGTGGCTAGGCTTTGCAGCGCGGGCCGGGGATGTCCGGCCGCGCCCCTAGGGGCCATCACAGCCGACTTCAAGGAGCCACAGCACATGGCCGACTCCAGTTTCGACATCGTCTCGAAGGTCGAGCGGCAGGAGGTCGACAACGCCCTCAACCAGGCCGCCAAGGAGCTCTCGCAGCGATACGACTTCAAGGGAACCGGCGCCACCATCGCCTGGTCCGGCGAGAAGATCCTGATGGAGGCGAACTCCGAGGAGCGCGTCAAGGCCGTCCTCGACGTCTTCGAGACCAAGCTGGTCAAGCGCGGGATCTCCCTCAAGGCGCTCGACGCCGGTGAGCCGCAGCTGTCCGGCAAGGAGTACAAGATCTTCGCCACGATCGAGGAAGGCATCTCCCAGGAGAACGCCAAGAAGGTCGCCAAGATCATCCGGGACGAGGGCCCCAAGGCCGTCAAGGCCCAGGTCCAGGGCGAAGAGCTGCGCGTCAGCTCGAAGAGCCGCGACGACCTCCAGACCGTCCAGACCCTCCTCAAGGGCAAGGACCTGGACTTCGCGATCCAGTTCGTCAACTACCGCTGATCAGCGCCTCCGGCCCCCGCACGCGCGGGGACGACGGGGGTCGACGGGGGCGCGTCGCCGAGAGCACCTCGGCGCCGTGCCCCCGTCGCGTTCCGGGAGCGGGATCCGTCAGTTGCCCGGGTGCCGCTGTCCGTCGCGGAGCCGGTCGACGACGCTGACGAACAGGAAGAAGTTGGGGATCTTCGCGACCGGGGTGTTCGACCACGCCAGCAGCTTGCCCGCCTTCGCCACGAAGACGGTCCCGTCCTTGACCTCGATCTTCTCGATCTCGTCCCAGTGCGCGCCCCCGCGCCTCGGCGTGGCGATCCCGCCCATGGTCATCGAGATGTCGCCGAAGGTGAGGGTGGCGCCCTGTTCGAGCGCGATGATCACGCCCGGCAGCTGGGCCCGGGTGATCCCGTGCTGGATGGCCGCGCCCCAGCGTTCCGGGTCGGCGTAGAAGTTGGTCAGCTTGACCGCGGAACCGTCCTGCCCGAGCAGCGTGTACAGGTAGGTGGTCCCGACGTGGATGCCGTTGGCGTAGCGCTCGGTGATCTGCTGGAGCACCGTCATCGAGTCCCACCGGAACGCGCTGAGCGGACCGGTCCCGTCGGCGACGATCAGGCCTTCCTCGAAGAGGTGGATGCGCTTCGCCGCCTGCTTGCGGGAGAGGTTGGGGCTCCGCGCGAGGAACCAGACGAACATCAGCCCGGGCAGGACGAAGCACGCCAGACCGAGGATCGCGAACAGGAACAGCCCGGCCATCCGCCAGGCACCCAGGCGGTTGGGCAGGAAGGTCTCGCGGTGGAGCCCGAGTCCCTGGGCCGTCGCGAGGGAAGCGACGTCGTCCGGTATCTGTTCCTGGACGGAGGGGGCGGCGGCTGTCGCCATGGTGCCTCTTTCATGACACCCGCGGTGTCCTCCGCGGGCGAGTGCGATGCGAGCAGGCGGAGCCTAACCGGCCATACGAATCCAGCCACCGCCGGGCTGTCTCCACCTCCCGGGCCGCGTTTTCGCCAGGCGGGCGCGGGTGGCACGTGCCGGGCGTGAACGGCGTACGCGCCTGCGGCGCTCCCGATGCGGACTTGGGTGGCCGGGAGCGCGCCCACCACCCTGAGGCCTGTGTACCGCCGCCGTGACGGAAGGGTTCGCGCATGCCTGGGAGCGGCACGTTCCGCGAGGACTTCGGCGCGTCCGTCGTCGTCGCGCTGGTCGCGCCACCGCTCTGCGTCGCAGCGGCCGTCGCCTCCGGCGTACCGGCCGAACTCGCCGGGACCGGACTGGTGCTGATCGCTGGTCAGGTCTACGCCCTGGCCGACGCGCAGGCCCCCGCGGGAACCCTGGGGAAGCTGGCCGGGGCGGCGGGGCTCGGCGGCCGGGCCGACTGGACCGCCGTGGCGCTCGGGGCCGGGACCATCGCCGTCCTGGCGGCCTGGCGCCGGATGCCGGACCGGCTGCGGCTGGCGCCGGGGGCGCTCGTCGGG